>NZ_JBLFFN010000007.1:0-373414 GCF_051400855.1 Variovorax stachyos
GGGTCGCCTTTCTTTGGTTACTTTCTTTGGCGAGACAAAGAAAGTAACTCGCCCGCCGGGGCGAAATCCCGGCTCCGGCCTCAATACAACAGCAACGTTCGAAATCGACCGAACAACTGCCCCCACCCCACCCCACCTCTCCCCCGGAGGAAGAGGAAGAGGGAGAGGGAGAGCAAGCCGAGCCCGCTACGTGGAAGTCCGTACAGCACCGGTCAGCCAGCCGTCAGCCTCCCCCAACGACCCTCGATCCGTTCACAACGAGGATCGAGACAATGCGCATCAAGAGTCAGGCCGACTTCTATTCAGGAGTCATGTTCGCCGTAGTCGGAGGAGGCTTCGCCATCGGCTCCACCAGCTACAACATCGGAGACGGCGCCCGCATGGGCCCCGGCTATTTCCCGCTCATGCTGGGCATCCTGCTGGCACTTCTCGGCGCCGGCATCATGTTCCAGGCCCTGGTCATCGAAACAGCCGACGGCGAGAAGATCGGCAAGTGGGCGTGGAAGCCGCTCACCTACGTGCTCGGTGCCAACCTCGCCTTCGGCGTGCTGCTCGGCGGACTGCCCTCCATCGGCCTGCCGGCCATGGGCATGATCATCGCGATCTACGCGCTCACGATCATCTCCAGCATGGCCGGCGCGCACTTCAAGCTGCGCGACGTGCTGGTCCTCGCCACCATCCTGGCGGTGGGCAGCTACGTGGCCTTCATCTGGGCGCTCAAGCTGCAGATCCAGGTCTGGCCGACCTTCATTTCAGGCTGAGGACGAACGCGCCATGGACCTGATCCACAACCTGGCGACCGGCTTCGGCGTCGCCTTTACCTTCACCAACCTGCTGTACTGCCTGATCGGCTGCGTTCTCGGCACGCTGATCGGCGTGCTGCCCGGCATCGGCCCGGTGGCGACCATCGCGATGCTGCTGCCGGCCACCTACGCGCTGCCGCCGGTGTCGGCGCTGATCATGCTCGCGGGCATCTACTACGGGGCGCAGTACGGCGGCTCGACCACCGCCATCCTGGTCAACCTGCCGGGCGAATCGTCGTCGGTGGTGACCTGCATCGACGGCTACCAGATGGCCCGCCAGGGACGCGCAGGGCCCGCGCTCGCGGCGGCCGGCCTGGGCTCCTTCTTCGCGGGCTGCGTGGGCACGCTGATCCTGGCCGCCTTCGCGCCGCCGCTGACCGAGCTGGCCTTCAAGTTCGGCCCGGCCGAGTACTTCTCGCTGATGGTGCTGGGCCTGATCGGCGCCGTGGTGCTGGCCTCCGGCTCGCTGCTCAAGGCCGTGGCGATGATCGTGCTGGGCCTGCTGCTGGGCATCGTCGGCACCGACGTGAATTCGGGCGTTGCGCGCTTCAGCTTCGACATCCCGGAGCTGACCGACGGCATCGGCTTCGTGGTGATCGCCATGGGCGTGTTCGGCTACGGCGAGATCATCGGCAACCTCTCGCAGCCGGACGACGAGCGCGAGGTGTTCACCTCCAAGGTCAAGGGCCTGTGGCCGACCAAGGAAGACTTCAAGAACATGGCGCCCGCGGTGCTGCGCGGCACCACGCTGGGCTCGGCGCTGGGCATCCTGCCCGGGGGCGGCGCGCTGCTGGCGGCCTTTGCGGCCTATGCGCTGGAGAAGAAGATCAAGATGCGCCCCGGCGAGGTCGCGTTCGGCAAGGGCAACATCCGCGGCGTGGCCTCTCCCGAGTCGGCCAACAACGCCGGCGCGCAGACCTCCTTCATCCCGCTGCTGACGCTGGGCATCCCGCCCAACGCCGTGATGGCGTTGATGGTGGGCGCGATGACCATCCACAACATCCAGCCCGGCCCGCAGGTGATGACCAGCAACCCCGAGCTCTTCTGGGGCCTGATCGCCTCGATGTGGATCGGCAACCTGATGCTGATCATCCTGAACCTGCCGCTGATCGGCATCTGGATCAAGCTGCTGTCCATTCCCTACCGCTGGCTCTTCCCGGCCATCGTGCTGTTCTGCGCGATCGGCGTCTACTCGACCAACAACAACACCTTCGATGTCTGGATGGTCGCGATCTTCGGCTTCGTCGGCTACCTCTTCCTCAAGCTGCGCACCGAGCCGGCGCCGCTGCTGCTGGGCTTCATCCTGGGGCCGATGATGGAAGAGAACCTGCGGCGCGCGCTGCTGCTGTCGCGCGGGACCTGGAGCGTGTTCGTCTCGCGGCCGCTGTCGGCGGGGCTGCTGGTTGCGGCGCTGCTGCTGCTGGGGATCGTGCTGCTGCCTTCGATCAAGGCGAAGCGGGAGGAGGCGTTTGTCGAGGACTGACCGCGCCTGCAGACCACGAAGGCTGCCCTCGGGCGGCCTTTTTATTGGAGGCGCCCCGTGTCCTTCAATCCCAGCAGCTCGAGGGCCATCCCATGCGTCCGTGAACTCGGGTCCGCCAATTCGTGCAACACATCCATGTGGTTGCGCCCGGGCACGCGTTCCGCCGCAATCACGCGTGGGCCCCAGGCGCGTCCGATCAGTTCCGCCTGGCGAAGGAACTCCTCGCTCTCGTCGCCGCCGACCACTGTCACCAGTGCGCCTTGCGAAGGCGCCGGCATGGCCGCAGGGCTGAGCCGCAAGGCCGACGCCTCGGTCAGGCCGATGTCCGCGGCCAGGAAGGGTGCATGGCGCAGCGGCTCGAGCTCGTACAGGCCCGAGATCGAGAGCGCCGACTTCACCAGGTCCACGGGCAAGTCCGGCGCCACGGCTTTCCAGTCGCAGGCCAGCAGCATCGTCGCAAGGTGCCCGCCCGCGGAATGGCCCGCCACCACGATGCGGGCCGCATCGCCGCCATGCGCCTGCGCATTCCGATACACCCAGGCCAGGGCCCGCACCAGCTGCAGCACGATGTGCTCGATCGTGACTGCCGGGCACAGCGCGTAGTTGGCCAGCACGACCATCGCGCCCGCGTCCGCGAAGGGCGGCGCCAGGAAGCTCTGGTCGCGCTTGTCGAGCGCGCGCCAGTAGCCACCGTGGATATAGACCAGCACGGGCGCGCCGGGCTGCGCGGGAGGCAGCACATCGAGGCGCTCGCTGGCGTCGTCGCCGTAGGCGAGATCGAGCACCCAGCCCGGGCGGGCGTAGGCGCGGGCCGAGGCCTCGGCCCAGTGCTGCAGGATCGCGGGATGCTCGGGAATGCGCGCGCGGTTGTTGTACTGCGCGTCGTACCAGGCAGGGGATGGAGTGACTTCGGTCATGTTCAGGCAGAACTCCGGCGGAACTTCGGCCGCGTTCAACGCCGCTTCGCAGCGGCCGCCGCCGGCACCCGTGCACCGTTCGGCCTCGGGCGGCCGCTCGGCGCCGGCTTCTGCTCCGACTCGCGCAGCGCCGCATCGATCAGCGCGTCGGCCATCCACAGGGCCGTGCGCTCGACCTCGCGGTCGCGCAGGCCCCAGATGTCCTTCAGGATCACGTACGGCTCGATGCCGTAGACCACCGACAGGGCATGGTGCAGCCGCTTGCGCACGGCCGGCCGCAGCTGCGGCACCAGCGGCTCGATCGCATGCTCGAGGATGCGCACGCGGTGGCCGCGCCGGTACGGCTCTTCCTCCAGCAACCCGGCGCGCTCGAGCCCCCACTGCTCCAGCGAGAGTTGGGCGGCGGCGCGCAGCTGGGCCTCGAATTCCTTGAAGCGCGGGAAGGTCTGCAGGAACAGCTCGTGCACCCGCTCGCGGCCGCTCGGGTTGTCGGAGGCCAGCTTGCGCACCGGCCCCAGCGAGCTGTCGATGACCGCGGTGACCAGGGCGCTGCGGCTCGGGAAGTAGCGATACGCAGTGGCGCGCGAGACCTTCGAGCGCGCCGCCGCTTCCGCGACCGAAGGGATGTGGCCGCTCTGCCGGATGATGTCCATGGCGGTGTCGAGCAGCAGCTTGAAGGTCGCCGCCCTGACGCCGCGCTCGGGCGGCAAGGGCGGTTCGCTCAGCTTGTGCTTCAGTCGCGTCATGGGGTTTGTACGGAGTGGGGAAGGGGTTTGTCTTGCTTGTGGAGTGCCGAGCTCGGCACGTATGATGCACCGGTCCCGATTTGAGACGCAAGTCTCATAAACGACAGTTCCCAGTTCCCTGATCTCGAGGCGGCGCAGCGCGAGCGGCGCATGACACGCGAGACAAGATGGAGACAACGGCGATGCGATTGGCAAGCTGGAGTTGGGGTGGCCGCGACCACGCGGGCATGGTCTCGGCCGACGGCCGCGAGGCCACGCCGCTGGGCGTGCGCGACGCATCGCTCGGCGTGCTCCCCCTGATCCAGGCGCTTGCGCGCAACGAGCCCCTGCCCTCCCCTTCCGGCGCCCGGCTGCCGGTCGAAGTCCTCACGCTGCGCGCGCCGCTGCCGCGCCCGCTGCGCAGCCTGTTCTGCGTCGGCCGCAACTACCGCGCGCATGCCAGCGAACTCGCCGGCACCGTGTTCCGCGAGTCCATGCCGCAGAGCGACCCCTGGCCCATCGTCTTCGGCAAGCTGGGCGAATGCGTGATCGGCCCGCGCGACGTGGTGCGCCTGCCCTCGCCCGCCACCTCGGTTCAGATCGACTACGAATCGGAGCTCGCGGTGGTCATCGGCCGCGGCGGGCGCGACATCCCGCGTTCGCGCGCGATGGACCACGTGTTCGGCTACACGGTGGTCAACGACGTCACCGCACGCGACGTGCAGATGCGCCATCAGCAATGGGAGCTGGGCAAGAGCTTCGACACCTTCTGCCCGATGGGCCCGTGGATCGTCACGGCCGACGAGCTCGACGGCCGCGACACGCGCGTGCAAGGCTGGGTCAACGGCGCGCTGCGGCAGGACGGCCGGACGCGGGACATGATCTTCGACATCCCCACGCTGATCGAGACCTGCTCGCGCGGCATCACGCTCTACCCCGGCGACGTGATCGCCACCGGCACGCCGGCCGGCGTGGGCATGGGGCAGACGCCGCCGCAGTGGCTGAAGTCCGGCGACGTGGTGCGCATCGAGATCGATGGCGTGGGCGTCATCGAGAACCAGTTCGAGTAGGCGGGCTCGACGATGTCATTCCAGCTGATCGACCGTGTCGCGGTGGAAGAGGAAGGCGAAGGCCCGGCGGTGGTGTGCGTGCACGGCCTCGGCGGCAGCTCCAACAGCTTCACGCCGCTGATGCCAGCGTTGACACGCCATCGCGTGCTGCGCGTGGACCTGCCCGGCAGCGGCCGCTCGCAGCGCGCCGAGGGCGAGCTCTCGATCGAGCGCTATGTCGATGTGCTGCTGCGCATCTGCGAGCGTCTGGGCGTCGCGCGCGCCCACTGGGTGGGGCATTCCATGGGCACCATCGTCTGCCAGCACATCGCGGCCGGGCACCCGAAGCTGGCGGCGAGCCTCGCGCTCTTCGGACCGCTGATTGCGCCGCCCGACGCCGCGCGCACGGCGATGAAGGCGCGCGCTGCGAAGGCGCGCGAAGGAACGGCCGGCATGCACGAGATCACGCAGGGCCTGCTCCAGGCCGCCATCTCCGCCGACACACGTCATCGCCTGCCGCTCGCCGTGGCCTTCGTGCGCGAGAGCCTGATGCGGCAGGAGGGCGAAGCCTATGCGCGCAGTTGCGAGGCGCTGGCCGGCGCGCAGCCCGCGGCGGTGGAGCGCATCGAGGCGCCGGTGCTGCTGGTCACCGGCGACGAGGACGGCGTCGCGCCGCCCCAATCGGTCCGCGCCATGGCCGACCGGCTGCACAACACGGCGCGCAAGCGCGTGGTGGTGCTGTCGCGCTGCGGCCACTGGACGCCGGTCGAGCGCCCCGACGAATGCCAGCGCGAGCTGCGCGACTTCCTGGCCGCGAACGCGAGGAGCTGAAACCATGGCCGACGTTCTCTTCACCAATGTCCGGGTTTTCGACGGCGGCGGCGAGGCGCCCTTCACCGGCGACGTGCTGGTGCAGGGCAACCGCATCGCGCGCGTCGTGAAAACGGGCTACGGCCAGCGCGCGGCACCGGTGATGGGCGCGCAAACCATCGACGGCGCCGGCGCCTTCCTGATGCCCGGCATGGTGGAGGCGCACACGCACTTCTCGTGGAACGACCAGCCCAGCCTGGACGCCATCCAGCGCATGCCGCCGGAGGAGCACATCCTGTGGTGCGCCGAGGTCGCGAAGCGCTATCTCGACATGGGCTGGACCAGTTGCGTCGGCGCCGCGGCCGCCAAGCCTCGGCTGGACGTGGTGATTCGCAACGCCATCGCCGACGGCACCATCATCGGCCCGCGCTACCTCGCCGCCAGCCAGGAGATCACCGTGCCGGGCGGCCTCGGAGACACCACGCAGCCGCACCTGCCGCAGCCCGAGTTCGCCTTCGGCGCGGTGGTCAGCGGCGCCGAGGAGATGCGCCGCTGCGTGCGCATGTTCGCCAAGTACGGCGTCGATTCCCTGAAGATCAATCTGTCGGGCGAGTCGATCACCGGCATGGCCAGCGAGATGAGCCAGTTCACCGAGGAAGAGATCACGGTGTGCGTGCAGGAAGCCAAGGCCTGGGGCAAGCGGGTGGCGGCGCACGCGCGCTCGACCTGGTCGATCAAGCAGTGCGTGAAGCAGGGCATCGAGGTGATCTACCACGCCAGCTTCACCGACGAGGAGGCGCTGGACATGCTCGAGGCGCACAAGTTCGAGCACTTCATCGCGCCCGGCCTGGCCTGGCTGATCAACACCTGCCACCACGCCAGCGAATGGGGACTGACGCCCGAGGTGACGCGGCGCATGGGCTACCACCGCGAGCTCGAGGCCGCCGTCGAGAGCATGCGCGCAATGCGCAAGCGGGGAATCCGCATCCTGCCGGGTGGCGACTACGGCTTCGCGTGGACGCCGCACGGCACCAATGCCAAGGACCTGGAGTACTTCGTCAAGTACGTGGGCATGAGCACCATGGAAGCGCTGCTGTCGGCCACCGCGTGGGGCGCGCCGATGATGCGCATGGGCAAGGTGCTGGGCTATGTGCGCGAAGGCTATCTCGCCGACCTGCTGCTGATCGACGGCGATCCGCTGGCGGACATCACGGTGCTGCAGGACAAGGCGCGGATCCTGGCGGTGATGAAGGACGGCGAGTTCCACCGTGCGCCGCCGGTGCGGCGTGCGCAGATGACGCGCTGGGCAGCCTGAGGGAGAAACACATGAGCGATGTCGTCTTCACCAACGTCCGCATCCTCGACGGCACGGGCCAGAACCCCTACAACGGCAGCGTGCTGGTGCGCGGCAACCGCATCCGCCAGGTCGGCCGCAGCACCGCGCCGATCGCGCCCGGCGGCGCGATGGTTGTCGACGGGGCCGGCGCCACGCTGATGCCGGGCATGTGCGAGGCCCATACGCACTTCTCGTGGAACGACGCGGCCACGCTGTCGGCCATCCAGCGCATGCCGCTGGAAGAGCACGTCCTGTGGTGCGCCAAGGTCGCCCGGCGCTACCTCGAGGCCGGCTTCACCTCCTGCGTCGGCGCCGCCTGCGCCAAGCCGCGGCTGGACGTGGTGATCCGCAATGCCATCAACGCCGGCCAGATTCCCGGCCCGCGCTACCTGGCGGCGAGCCAGGAGATCACCGTGCCCGGCGGACTGGGCGACGAGACGCTGCCGCACCTGCCGTTCCCCGAGTTCAGCTTCGGTGTCAACGTGAACTGCGCGGACGAGATGCGCAAGGTCGTGCGCATGTTCCTCAAGTACGGCGTCGATTCGATCAAGCTCAACCTCTCGGGCGACAACTTCACGCCCGACTCGCCGGCCGACACCACCTGGATGAGCGATGCCGAGGTGGCCGCCGCGATGGAGGAGGTCCGCGTGCGCGGCAAGCGCGGCACCGCGCATGCGCGCTCGGCCGCCTCGGTCAAGCAGGCGCTGCGCCACGGCATCGAGGTGATCTATCACGCCAGCTTCACCGACGAGGAGACGCTGGACATGCTGGAGGCGGCGAAGGACCGCGTCTTCGTCGCGCCCGGCATCGCCATCCTCTACGCCATGCTGCACGAGGCCGAGCCTTTCGGGATCACGCACGAGAAGGCGGTGGCGATGGGCTACCAGATCGAATGGGATGCGGCGCTCGAATCGCTCAAGGCGATGCACCGGCGCGGCGTGCGCGTCCTGCCCGGGGGCGACTACGGCTTTGCCTTCACGCCGCATTGCCAGAACGCGCGCGACCTGGAGTTCTTCGTGCGCTACCTGGGCTTCACGCCGATGGAGGCGATCCGCTGCGCCACGCTGTACGGCGGCCAGATCATGAAGCGCGGCGACGAGCTCGGCATCATCCAGGACGGCTACCTGGCCGACCTGCTGCTGGTCGACGGAGACCCGCTGGCCAACCTCTCGATCCTGCGCGATCCGAAGCGCATCCTGGCAGTGATGAAGGACGGCGAGTTCGCCAAGGCGCCCGAGATCGCGCAGCAGCGGGCATGGGAGCACGCCGCATGACGAACAGGGCGCGATGGCTGACGTGGCTGCTCGTGGGCGGCCCCATCCTCGCGTTCTCGCTCTGGGCGCTGTTCGACAACGCCCGCCTGTTCCTGATCACCCTGCTCAACGGCATCACGCTCGCCTCGCTCTATTTCATCGTGGCCAGCGGCTTCACGCTGGTCTTCGGGCTCATGCGCAACGTCAACCTCGCGCACGGCTCGCTGTACCTGCTCGGCGGCTACGTGGGCTACGTGGTCGCGAACCACACCGGCTGGTGGATCCTCGCGGTGGCGGCCGGCTTCGCCGCGGCGGCCATCGCCGGGCTGCTGATCCAGTGGCTGATCCTGCGCCATATGCAGGGCGAGGAGCTGCGCCAGACGATGGTGACCATCGGCCTGTCGATCGTGATCGCCGACGTGCTGCTGTGGATCTTCACCGGCCAGGTCCACCAGATGGAAGCGCCGGCCTGGCTGCAGGGGCCGATCCGCGACATCCCGCTGATCCGCGCGTTCTCCGCCTACCGGCTCAGCCTGCTCGGCTTCGGCCTGCTGATCGGCTTCGGGCTGTGGTGGCTGCTGAACCGCACGCGCGTCGGCGCAATGATCCGTGCCGGCGTGGACGACCGCGCGATGCTCTCCGCCGCCGGCGTCAACGTGAACCGCGTGTTCGTGATCACCTTCATGCTGGGCGCCGGGCTGGCCGGCTTCGGCGGCGTGATCGGCGCAGTCGAACTGTCGATGGTGCCGGGCGAGGACATCAGGCTGCTGCTCGCCTCGCTGGTCGTGGTGATCGTCGGCGGCATGGGCAGCGTGGTCGGGGCCGCGATCGGCGCGATCATCCTCGGCCTCGCCGAAACCTACGGCCTGGCCTACGCGCCGACCTACAGCGTGGTCTTCACCTTCGGCATCCTGATCCTGGTGCTGGCCTTCCGGCCGCGAGGAATCATGGGGAGGGCGGCATGAGCGCAGCAAAGTGGCGGCGGGCGATGAACGTGCGCGGCGCCTCTGCGGCGGCGCTGCCGCTGGGCCCGGTGCCGGCCGTGCCCGCGAGGATGGCTCCCTCGCAACCCGCCAGCCCCGCGCGGCGCTGGTTCGACCTGCTGCGCGGCCACATCGGGCCGCACCACATCGTCGTGCTCGCAGCCCTGCTGGTCCTGCCTTTCGTCGCCTCGCCCTTCCTGACCTACCAGGTCGCAGCGCAGTCCCTGGTGCTGGGGCTGATCGCGCTGTCGCTGACCTTTCTCGCCGGCTACGGCGGCATGGTGTCGCTGGCACAGATGACGGTGGCCGGCATCGCCGGCTATGCGCTCGCGGTGCTCGGCACCAGCAGCAGCGCCGAGATCAGCCTCGGGTGGCCGTGGTGGGCCGCCGTGCCCTTCGCGCTCCTCATCGCAACGCTCGCCGCCACGCTGATCGGGTGGCTCTCGGTGCGCACCGAGGGCATCTACACCATCATGATCACGCTGGCCATCGGCGTGGCCTTCTACTACCTGGTGCTGCAGAACTACAGCATCTTCAACGGCTTCCAGGGCCTGCGCGAGCTGAAGCCCCCGACGGTCCTTGGCATCGACTGGCGCGCCCCCACCCCCTTCTACTTCCTGGCGCTGGCCTGGTCGCTCGGCGGCTACCTGCTGGTGCAGTGGATCGTGCGCACGCCCTTCGGCATTGCGCTGCAGGGCATCCGCGACAACCCGCGGCGCATGCGTGCGCTGGGCTTCCACGTCGTCGCGCACCGGGTGGCCGCCTATGCGCTGGCCGGCGCGATCGCAGCGGTCGGGGGCATCCTGCTCGCCTGGTACAACGCGCTGATGTCGCCGGGCTCGGTCGGCACGTCCTGGCTGATCAACATCCTGGTGATCGCGGTGCTCGGCGGCATGCGGCGCCCGATCGGCGCCTTCCTCGGCGCGCTCGTCTTCGTGCTGCTGCAGACCTTCGCGATCGACCTGATCGACCGCGAGCGCTTCAACCTCGTGATCGGCGGCGTGTTCCTCGCCATCGTGCTGTTTTCCCCCGACGGCCTGCTCGGACTGTGGGCGATGCTGCGCGCACGCTTTGGCCCGAGGCGAGGCTTGACTTCCAACCAAAGGAGACAACCGTGAACAAGCGACTCTGGGTTCGTTCGATGTTGGGTGCGGCCGCCCTGGCGGCGCTGGCCGGCGGCGCGTGGGCGCAGCAGGGCCAGCCGGTGAAGATCGGCCTCCTGGCCACGCTCGAGGGGCCGTTCGCGGCCGGCGGCGCGGACGGCATGCGCGGCGCGGAGCTGGCGGTGAAGCAGCGCGGCGGCGTGGTGGCGGGGCGCAAGATCGAGATCATCAAGGCCAGCTCGGACGCCAAGCCCGATGTGGCCGTCAATGCGACGCGCAAGCTGGTGGAGCAGGACAAGGTCGACATCATGGTCGGCCCGCTGTCCGGCGGCGAGGGTATCGCGGTCAAGGACTACTCCAAGACCCAGCCGCAGGTCACCTTCATCAACGGCGGCTCGGGCGCGCAGGCGACCACGCTGGTCAACCCGAGCCCGAACTTCTTCCGTTTCAACACGGAGGGCGCGCAATGGATGATGGGCCTGGGCAAGGCCGCGATGGCCAAGGGCTACAAGCGCACGATGGTGATCGCCGAGGACTACGCCTTCCCCTACTCGCAGGTGCAGGGCTTCATGGCCGAGTACTGCAAGGCCGGCGGCAAGGTCCCGGAGAAGGCCTGGGTGCCGCTGGGCGGAAAGGACTATTCGTCGGTGATCGCGAAGATCCCGAAGGACGTCGATGCGCTGCTGGTCGTGCTCGGCGGCGCCGACGCGGTGAACTTCCTCACGCAGTACGAGAACGCGGGCGGCGACAAGCCGATTCTCGGCGGCTCGATCACCGTGAGCCAGGACGTGCTGAACTACAAGGGCAAGCGCCGCGATTCGCTGGTCGGCACGCTGTCGGCCGGGCCGCTGGCCGATGCCTACGACGGCCCGGAGTGGAAGGCCTTCGTCGCCGACTACCGGAAGAACTATCCCGTCTCGGCCGGCGGCTTCCCGAGCCCGAGCCTGTTCGCCTACGTCTACTACGTCAATATGAAGGCGGCGCTCGACGGACTGGACGCGGTGAAGGGCGACCTGTCGAACAACCAGGCCAAATACCGCGAGGCGCTGTCCACGATGACCTTGAAGACGCCCAACGGCGACGTCAAGCTCGACGCCAACCGCCAGGCCATCGGCACCACCTTCGTCACGGAAGTGGTGAAGGACGCGCAGGGCAACCTCTTCAACAAGGTGCACAGCAAGGTCGACGGCGTCAACCAGCTGCTGGGCATGAGCCCGGAAGAGTTCAAGATCGGCTCGCGCGACGTGCCCAGCTGCCCCTGAGCGAAAGGCATCGGTGGCTTCCGTCACGTCCGTCGCCCGGCTGCCCGCACAGCGCACAGCGCCAGGCCGGGCCGCGCCGGCGCCGCTGGCCACCGGCGACGCGCTGGTGCTCAGCGGCGTGACGCGCACCTTCGGCGCGCTGAAGGCGGTGGACGACGTATCGCTCACGGTGGCCGCGGGGCAGAAGTACGCGGTGCTCGGCTCCAACGGCGCCGGCAAGACCACGCTCTTCAACGCCATCACCGGCGACTTCCCGCCCACCGCGGGGCGGATCCATTTCTTCGGCGAGGACATCACAGAGCTGCCACCCTACGAGCGCATCCGCAAGGGCCTGCGGCGCACCTACCAGTCCTCGCTGCTGTTTCGCGAGCTGACGGTGCGCGACAACCTGTTCCTCGCGGTGCGCGGCGTCGCCAACGGCCGCTTCAGCTGCTGGCGGCCAGGGGCCGGCGACGCCTCCGTCGTCGCCACACAGGACCTGCTGGAACGCGCGCGCCTTTCCCACATTGCCGACGAGCGCGTCGCCAATCTGGCGCACGGGCAGCAGCGACAGCTGGAGATCGGCATGGCGCTGGCCGGCGCGCCGCGCCTGATCCTGTTCGACGAGCCGGCTGCCGGCCTGTCGCCGGCCGAGCGCCGCGAACTGGTGGTGCTGCTGCGCTCGCTGCCGGCGCACATGAGCTTCGTGCTGATCGAGCACGACCTCGACATCGCCCTGCGCGTGGTCGACCGCGTCACCGTGATGCACAACGGCCGCACGCTGCGCACCGGCAGCCCCGCCGAGATCGAGAACGACGCGCAGGTGCAAGCGATCTACATGGGGAGCCGGCACTGATGGCCTGGTTCCGCCGCGACCGCGAACGCGACACCCCGGAGGGCACGACCGCGCCGGCGCTGAGCATCGAGGCGCTCGATGTCTTCTACGGCCGCGCGCATGCGCTGCAGGGAGTGAGCCTCACGCTGGAGCGCGGCGTGCTCGGCATCGTCGGGCGCAACGGCATGGGCAAGACCACGCTGTGCAACGCCATCACCGGCCTGGTGCCGGCGCGCGGCAGCATCCGGCTCGCAGGCGAGGAGATCCTGGGCCTGGCGCCGCACGAGATCACGCGGCGCGGCATCGCCTACGTACCGCAGGGCCGCCGGGTATGGCCCTCGCTCACGGTCGACGAGACGCTGCGGCTGGTCGCCCGCCACAAGCGCGATCTCGACCGCATCTACGCCATGTTCCCGCGGCTGGCGGAGCGCCGGGGCCACGGCGGCGCGCAGCTCTCGGGTGGCGAGCAGCAGATGCTGGCGATCGGCCGCGCGTTGCTGCTGAACCCGCGGCTGCTGGTGATGGACGAACCCACCGAGGGCCTGGCGCCGGTGATCGTGGAGCAGGTGGCGCAGGCGCTGCGCACACTCGCGGCAGAGGGCCGCATCTCGGTGCTGCTGATCGAGCAGAACCTGGGCGTCGCGATCTCGGTGGCCGACCGCATCGGCGTGATGGTCAACGGACGCATCACGCAGCAGATGCCGACCGCGCAGCTGGCCGGCGATCGCGAGCTGCAGGAGCGCCTGCTGGGCGTGCGCTCGAACGGGCATGACGAGGAAGCCGCCACGCCAGGGCGGGAAGCCGAGGCCCAGGGTCCCGCGCCGGTGCAGGTCTACACGGTGCGCCGAGCCCATGGCGAAGGCGCTCCCTCGCTCGACAACGTCGCGCCAGGCAGGGTGCGCGGCTTCACGCGCTGGAACGCGGGCGGCGAGGCGGCGCCCGTGGTGGACATCGTGCGCGCGGCGCCGTCGGTCCCGCGCTCACTCCAGCCCTCCCCCGCGAGCGGGACAGGAAGTACCGGGCCGGAGGATGTGCGCGAGGCCCGCCCAGCCGGACAGCTCTTCGATTTCCCCGTTGCCGCCGGCAGCACCCGCGCCGCCTACATCGCCGGCACCTTCGACACCAAAGGCCGCGAGCTCTTCTTCCTGCGCCAATGCCTGGAGCGGCTGGGCCTGCGGGTGGTCACGGTGGACCTCTCGACCTCCGGCAAGACCTCGCCGGCCAGCGTGCACCCTCGCGAAGTAGCGCGCCACCATCCGCAGGGCGAGGCGGCCGTCTTCAGCGGCGACCGCGGCAGCGCGACCACCGCCATGGCCCAGGCCTTCGAGGCCTTCGTGGCAACGCGCCGCGACCTCGGCGGCATCATCTCGGCCGGCGGCTCCGGGAACACCTCGATGGCCACGCAAGGCATGCGCGCGCTGCCGATCGGCGTGCCCAAGGTCATGGTCTCGACCATGGCCAGCGGCGACACGCGGCCCTACGTGGGGCCGAGCGACATCTGCATGATGTATTCGGTCACCGACGTGCAGGGCATCCATCGCATCAGCGAGCGCGTGCTGGCCAACGCGGCGCATGCGCTGGCGGGGATGATCGCGCATCCGCCCACCGTTTCGGCCGACAGCAAGCCGGCGCTCGGCCTCACCATGTTCGGCGTCACCACGCCCTGCGTGCAGGGGGTTGCCAAGCGCCTGGAGGAGGCCTTCGACTGCCTGGTCTTCCATGCCACCGGCGTCGGCGGCCAGTCGATGGAAAAGCTGGTGGACTCCGGCCTGCTCGCCGGCGTGATCGACGTCACGACGACCGAGATCGCCGACGAGATCGCTGGCGGCGTGCTGTCCGCCGGGCCCACGCGCATGGACGCGTTCGCGCGCCACGCCCTGCCCTACGTGGGCTCCTGCGGCGCGCTGGACATGGTGAACTTCGGCGCCTGGGACACCGTGCCCGAGCGCTTCAAGTCCCGCAAGCTGTACCGCCACAACCCGACCGTGACGCTGATGCGCACCACGCCCGACGAGTGTCGCGCGATCGGCGCCTTCATCGCCACCAAGCTCAATGCCATGCGCGGGCCGTTGCGCTTCCTGATCCCCGAGGGCGGCGTGTCGGCCATCGACCGCCCCGGCCAGCCCTTCCACGACCCCGAGGCCGATCGCGCGCTGTTCGCCGCCATCGAGCAGTCGTTCCGGCCCGGACCCGATCGCAAGCTGCTGCGCCTGCCCCTGCACATCAACGACGAGGCCTTCGCCGATGCGCTGGTCGCGGCCTGGCAGGAGCTGTCCATGACCACCCCCACCCACGCACGACGCGCCTGACGACCATGCCCCGCATCGCCCGATCCACCCTGCTCGAACGCTTCCGCGCCAAGATTGCGGCCGGCCGGCCGATCATCGGCGGCGGCGCCGGCACGGGCCTCTCGGCCAAGTGCGAGGAGGCCGGCGGCATCGACCTGATCGTGATCTACAACTCGGGCCGCTACCGCATGGCCGGCCGCGGCTCGCTGGCCGGCCTGCTCGCCTACGGCAACGCCAACGAGATCGTCTGCGAGATGGCGCACGAGGTGCTGCCGGTGGTGCAGCACACGCCGGTGCTGGCGGGCGTCAACGGCACCGACCCCTTCATGATTCCGGACCAGTTCCTCCGGCGCCTGGTCTCGCTCGGCTTCTCCGGCATCCAGAACTTCCCCACCGTGGGCCTGATCGACGGCACCTTCCGCGCCAACCTCGAGGAAACCGGCATGGGCTACGCGCTGGAGGTCGAGCTGATCGCGCGCGCCCACGCGATGAACATGCTGACCACGCCCTATGTGTTCAGCGAAGCCGATGCGCGCGCCATGGCCGCGGCCGGAGCGGACATCATCGTGTGCCACCTGGGCCTCACCACCGGCGGTGCCATCGGCGCGGGCACGGCGCTCACGCTGGGTGACTGCGTGGAGCGCATCAACGCCTGGGCGGCGGCGGCGCATGCGGTGAACCCGGAGGCCATCGTGCTGTGCCACGGCGGCCCCATCGCCACGCCCGACGACGCGCGGCATGTGCTCGCCCGCTGCCCCGCGTGCCACGGCTTCTACGGTGCCAGCTCGATGGAGCGGCTGCCCACCGAAACGGCGCTGACCGAGACCACGCGGCGCTTCCTGCAGATCACGAGATAAGAGGAGACGACATCCATGTCAGGCGCTCAATTCGGCAACTTCATCCTGGGGCTCATCGTGGTCGCGATCGTGGTCGCGCTCGCGGTCTGGCTGCTCCACTGGCTCTACCTGCGCAGCTCGAAGGAGCGGGCCTTCGTGCGCACCGGCCTGGGCGGCCAGAAGGTGGTGCTCGACGGCGGCGCCTTCGTGCTGCCCATCGTGCACGACGTGATCCCCGTCAACATGAACACGCTGCGGCTGGAGGTGAGCCGCGGCCGCGACAAGGCGCTCATCACCAAGGACCGCATGCGGGTGGACGTGATCGCCGAGTTCTACGTGCGGGTGGCCGCCAACGCGGAGGCCGTGGCCGCGGCGGCGCAGACCCTGGGCCTGCGCACCATGGAGCCCGAGCAGCTGAAGGAGCTGGTCGAGGGCAAGTTCGTCGATGCCCTGCGCACCGCCGCCGCCGAGATGACGATGGAGGAGCTGCACGAGAAGCGCGGCGCCTACGTGAAGCGCGTGCGCGAATCGGTGGCCGAGGACCTGACCAAGAACGGCCTGGAACTGGAAGCGGCCTCGCTGACGCAGTTGGACCAGACCGGCATGGAGTTCTTCAACCCGAGCAACGCCTTCGACGCCGAGGGCCTGACGCGCCTGACCGAGCAGATCGAGCACCGCAAGAAGCAGCGCAACGATGTCGAGCAGGACACGCTGATCGCGATCCGCAACAAGAATCTCGAGGCCGAGAAGCTGTCGCTGGAGATCGACCGCGAGGGCGAGCACGCGCGCCTCTCGCAGCAGCGCGAGGTGGAGATCGCGCGCGCCCGCCAGCGCGCCGAGGTGGCGACCGAGCGCGCCCAGCGCGAGCAGGCCGCCGAGGGCGCGCAGATCGCGGCCAAGCAGAGCATCGACGCCGCCCGCATCCGGGCCGAGCAGACCATCGAGCAGGAGCGCATCGCGAAGGAGCGCGCGATCCAGGGCGCCGAGATCGAGCGGCGGCTCTCGCTGGAGCTGGCCGAGCAGCAGCGCGCGATTGCGGTGGCGCGCGAGAGCAAGGCGCAGAGCGAGGCCCAGGCCGAGGCGGAATCCGCACGCGCGCAGGCCGTCTCGGCCGAGGAGAAGGTGTTCACCGCACGCGAGGTGGAGATGGCCGAGCGCAGGAAGGCCATCGAGCTGATCGGCGCGGCCCAGGCCGCCGAGCGCGATGCGCTGCGCCTGACGACCGCCGCGCAGGCGGAGAAGGAGGCCAGCGCCGACCGCGGCGCCGCGCTGCGCGCCCAGGCCGAGGCGGATGCCGATGCGGACAAGATCAAGTCGATGGCGATGCGCGTGCGCGCCGAGATCGAGGCCGAGGCGCAGCGCATGATGAACGAGGCGCACAACATGCTGTCGGCCGATGCCCGCATGTCGGCGCTGCGCATGAAGCTGGTGGAGAAGGCCGAGGCCATCATCCGCGAATCGGTGCGGCCGATGGAGCGCATCGAGGGCATCAAGATCCTGCATGTGGAAGGACTGGGCGGGGGCGGCTCGCACGGGGGTGTGCCCAACGGCGATGCGAACGGCGGCTTTGCCGACGGGCTGGTGAATTCGGCGCTGCGCTTCCGCGCGCAGGCGCCGCTGGTTGACCAGCTGCTGCGCGAGATCGGCATCGAGGGCGGCGATATCCAGCGCCTCGTGGGCGACCCCGCGGGCACGCAGGCTGCGCTGCTTGCCGGCGGCGGCAAGAAGAAGGAATGACGGGATGGTGCAGGTCTATGTCTCCAGCGTCATCGATGCCAGCGCAGACAACGTATGGTCGCGCATCCGCGACTTCAACGGCCTGCCGCAATGGCACCCGTCGATCGCGGACAGCCGCATCGAGAACGGGCAGCCGGCGGATCGCGTGGGCTGCATCCGGCAGTTCCACCCGAAGGACGGCGGCACCATCCGCGAGCGCTTGCTGGCGCTGTCGGACTACGAGTACAGCTGCAGCTACGAGATCCTCGAGAGCCCGATGGGCGTGGCGAACTACATCGCCACGCTCAAGCTCACGCCGGTGACGGACGGCGGGCGCTGCTTTGCGGAGTGGAGCGCGGAGTTCGAGTGCGACGAGGGCCGCGAGCGCGAGCTGGCAGAGTCGATCGGGCAGGGCGTCTTCCAGGGCGGCTTCGATGCCTTGAAGCGCCACTTCGGACGGGGCTGACGATATGGGCCCCCACGCTCATCACTTCGTGTATTCGCTGCCTCCCGAGGGGGCGGCCCGGCGGACGGACTGATGCTGCAACGGGTGGTTCGCTCGACCATCATCGACGCGCCGATCGAGCGCGTCTGGGCGGTGCTGCGCGACTTCAACAGCCACGACCAGTGGCACGAGGCCGTGGAGGCCAGCCGCATCGAGGGCGGCGAGCGCAGCGACCAGGTGGGCTGCGTGCGCAGCTTCACGCTTCGCGACGGCAACCGCATCCGCGAGCAGCTGCTGACGCTTTCGGAGACCGAGCACAAGAGCACCTACTGCATCGTCGAGGCGACGGTGCCCCTGCAGCGCTACGTGGCCACCGTCACGCTGAAGCCGGTCACCGACGGCAACCGCACCTTTTGGCATTGGGAATCGCGCTTCGCCACGCCGCCCGGCATGGAGCGCGAGCTGCGCGAGATGGTGGCGAAGGGCGTGTACGAGACGGGCTTCGAGAACCTGCGGCGCTACCTGATGCAGGGCGGCGACCTGCGCGCGCCCGGCGCGGCCGAAGCGATGCCGGCCGCCCTGCCCCTGCCCACGCGCCGCGTGGTGGTCGAGCGCCATGGCGGGCCCGAGATGCTGCGCGTGCAGGAAGGCGAGGCCCCGGCGCCGCGCGCGGGCGAGGTGCGCATCCGGCAGCGCGCGATCGGCATCAACTTCATCGACATCTACCTGCGGCGCGGCTGGATCCCGTCGGCCCTGCCGCTGGTGCCGGGCATGGAGGCCGCGGGCAGCGTGCTCGATGTCGGGCCGCAGGTGAGTGGGCTGCTGCCGGGCGACCGCGTGGCCTACCTCGGCCCGGTGCCAGGCGCCTACTGCGGCGTGCGCTGCGTGCCGGCGGACTGGGTGGTGCGCCTTCCCGCGGCGGTCGAGGACGACACCGCGGCCGCCTTGCTGCTCAAGGGCATCACGGCCGACTACCTGCTGCACGACCTGGGCCGGGTGCAGCGCGGCACACGGCTGCTGGTGCACGCGGCGGCCGGCGGCGTGGGCCTGCTGGTCTGCGCCTGGGCGCGCCGGCTGGGCGCGACGGTGCTGGGCACGGTGTCGAGCGAGGAGAAGGCCCGCGTCGCGCGCGAGCACGGCTGCGAGCATGCGATCGTGACGCGCGACTACCGCTTCGCCGATGCCGTGCAGCGCGCCTGCGGCGGCGCCGACGTGCTGATCGACGGCCTGGGCGATGCGGCCCGCGACGAGAACCTGGCGGCGCTGGCGCGCCGCGGCCACTGGATCAGCCTCGGCCAGGCCAGCGGTCCGCTGGCGCCGCTGCCGCCCGATGCGCTGGTCGCGAAGTCGCTGAGCTTCTCGCGGCCGGTGGTGTTCGACTACGTGGCGAGCCCGGCGCAGCTGGCCGAGCGGGCGCAGCGCGTGTGGGATGCGCTCGCCGACGGCAGCATCCGGCTGCCGCCGATCGAGCGCCATTCGCTGGAGGCCGCGGCGCAGGCGCACGCGCGGCTCGAATCGCGCGCCACGCTCGGCGCATTGGTCCTGCTGCCCTGAACCACCAAGAAGGAGCCATCCCATGATCGTCGGCATGAACCACTTCACCGTGATCGCGGAGGACGAGAAGAAGACGCTGGATTTCTACACCGGGCTGCTCGGGCTGCGCGTCGGCCACCGGCCGGACCTCGGCTTTGCCGGGGCCTGGCTCTACGGCGAGGGGCCGCAGGCGCTGGTGCACCTCTATTTCGACCGCCCGGTGCCGGCGCAGCGCGCGGGCGTGATCGACCACATGGCTTTCACCGCGCGCGACTTGCGCGCGGTGAAGGCACGCTTCGATGAAAGCGGCACGAAGTACGAGCTGCGGCAGCAGGCCGGTGCGGGCACCTGGCAGCTGTTCTGCCATGACCCCAACGGGGCCAAGGTGGAGCTGGACTTCGACGCTTCCGAGAAAGCCGGCTGAGGCCAGGCCCTAACCGAGCGCCGGGTCGGAAGGCGTGTGTTCGCGCCCGTCCGCGCTGGCCAGCAGGCGCGCGGCCGCGCCCGCGGCGACTTCGAGGCGCCGCACGTCGCGCTCGTCCAGCGCGGTCAGGCCACCGCTGATGTTGAAGCCGCACAGCATGCCGTAGAGCCTGCCGTCCGCCATCCGGACCGGAACGCCGATGTGCGTGCCCATGCCCTCGAAGTTGCGCGGCAGCCCTTGCGCCTCGCGCACGGCGTCGACGTCGTGCACCAGGTTCGGCATGCGGCCGTCGAGGATGCGCTGGCAGATGGTCTGCTCGATAGGGGCGGACTGCCCGGGCTGGATGCGGGCCACGCCGTCCTGCGACTCGATGTAGCGGAACACGCGGCGGCCGTCCACGACCTCGCTCACGAACACCACGTCGAGCTTCAACAGATCGCGCACGAGGCTCAGCAATTCGCCGATCGCGCGCTGCACCGACACCTCTCCGGCATGAAAGCGCCCGGCCGCAGTGACGATGCGCAGCTGCGCGGCCCATGCCTCCGGGGCAGGGTCGGTGCGAGGATCCGGGTAAGTTTCCATATATAACGATCTGGAGCGTGCGGCTGATCGTAAGTGCAGGCTTGCTCCGCCAGGTGTGAAGGACGACGCAAAAAAAGGGCCCGTGCTGCAACTTGTCGCCTCGACGTGATTTCCGTCGTCGGGCATTAGTTCTAGCGCGTGGGTCGGGAGAGGGCTGAGGGAGCTGGTTCGCGGCTCAGCCGATCATGAGTTCGAGGTCGGCGGCCAGCTCGGAAGGCGTCGGCATGCCCTCGACGCTTTCCCGCGAGAGGCCGAGCGCGCGCCCGACCTCCGAAGGCCAGGCCTCGAAGTCCGAGGACAACGCCGGCCCGTCGCGTTCCAGCGCGACGCGCCACACGGCCACGTGCACGATGCCGGCAAGCGCATCGAAGGGCTCCACGCGCAGCGGGCGCGCGAACCCGCCCAGCGCGGTGCCGAACTCGTCGGCGAAATTCCAGCGCGAGGCCAGTCTCGCGCTGACATCGCCGAAGTGGTAGCCGAAGGCCTGCTCCTCCGCGTCCAGCCGGCCCATTGCGTCGATCGGACAGGCCTTGTTGAGCGGTTCCATTTCATCGGGCATGACGATGCACATGATCAGATGCCCGATCGCATGCATGCTGCCCACGGTGAAGGCGAGGTTCGGGTCGGCGGCGCGGCTCGCGCCGGCCAGGTGGCGGGCGGCGGAGGCCACGCGCAGGCTGTGGCGCCAGAACTTCGGCAGATCCACATGGGGGACCTTCTTGAAGGTCCCCGTGAGGTTGGAGCTGATGACCAGCGTGCGGATGGAGGACAGGCCGAGCATCCGGATCGCCTCCTCCATCGTCGAGATCTTCCGGCGCACGCCGTAGTAGGGCGAGTTGGCCAGGCGCAGCATCCTGGCGGTGAGCACCTGGTCGACGTCGATCTTGCGGGCCACCTGCGAGAGCGTGGCGTTGTCGTTGCTCAGGACTTCGATCAAGTCCCGGACCACCTTCGGGACCGAGGGCAGCGAATGGCTCTCGGCAAACAGCTCGTCCAGGCTTGCTGCAGTCATGTCTCGGTGGGCTCGAGTGAATTTTCTTGGGGCAGGCTCCATTGTCCTACACCGAGCGGGGCCCGCTGCTGTTCTGCAGCCCATGGCTGTCATCGCGCGCCAAGCTATCCGCCGGCACGGAATCTGAGCAAGCCGGCAAGCACCATCGCGCCATTCAGCGGCTCGCCCCTCAGGGCGCCACGTAGTCCGACACCACCTTCCACTTCCCATCCACGATCTGCGACAGCCGCGACAGCTCGTTGCCCAAACGCTTCGTGGCGGAGTAGGTGCTCTTCGGCGAGCCGAACATGTCGGGCTCGAAGGTCATGGTGTCCATCGCCTTCACGAAGCTGTCGGTGGTGAGATTGGGCCCGGCCTTCTGCGCGGCCTTGATGAACTGGTCGATGATCGAGTAGCCGTAGACCGAGAAGACCGTCGGGTCCTCGTTGAACTTGGTCTTGTACTTGTTGGCCCAGAAGCGCAGCGGCTGCGAGGCCTCGTCGAGATAGGGGTGCTGCACCGTGTGGGTGGCGTAGATGCCGTCCATGGCCTTGCCGCCGAGCTTGTGGATCAGGTCGGTGTAGGCCGCGCTGGAGCCCAGGAAGGTCGGGTTGAAGCCGGTCTTGCGGGCCTCGCCCACGGTGCCGATGGTCTCGCGGATGATGGTGCCCAGCACCACCAGGTCGCAGTTGGCGGCCTTCATCTTCGCGACCTGCGACGAGAAATCGGTGGCGCCACGCTTGTACGAGGTCTTCTCGGCGAGCTCCATGCCCACGGCCTTGAGGCCGGCCTCGGCGCCGCGCTGCACCTCCAGCCCGAACTCGTCGTCCTGGTAGATGGTGCAGACCTTCCTGGCGCCCTTGTCCTTGATCATCTTGGGCAGCGCCAGCCGGATCTGGTCGTAGTAGGTGGCGGCGAAGGAATACTTGAGCCGGTGGTGCGGCTCGTACATCTCGCGCGCCGCGGTGATGGGGAGGAAGTTGACGACGTTCTTCTCGAACTGCACCGGCATCGCCGCCATGTTCTGGGCGGTGCCGATGTGGCCGGCCATGATGAAGATCTTGTCCTGGTTGACCAGCTTCTGCGCGGCCAGCACCGCCTTCTTGGGGTCATAGCCCGAGTCCTCGACGAAGAGCCTGAGCTTGCGGCCGTGGACGCTGCCCTGCTCGTTGAGCTCGTCCACCCGCAGCTGCATGCCGTTGCGCGCCTGCTTGCCGAAGCCGGCCAGCGGGCCCGACAGGTCCTGGATGGTGCCGATGCGGATCTCGTCCTTGGTGACGCCCTGCGACTGCGCGCCGGCCAGGCCGGAACTCAGCGCGAGTCCGGCCGCGGCGGCCAGCGGGATCAGAGCCTGGATCTTCATGGCGTGGTCTCCTCGGTGGTTGCAAAAAGCTAGGCGTACATCGCGTCGATGCGCTCGGCGTACTTGGCCTGCACCAGCTTGCGCTTGAGCTTCATGGTGGGGGTGAGCTCCTCGTCCTCGGCACCCAGCTGGGTCTCGAGCAGGAAGAACTTCTTGATCTGCTCGACGCGGGCGAACTTCGCGTTGACGCGGTCGATCTCGCCCTGGATCAGGTCCTGCACTTCGTGCGCGCGCGTGAGGCTCTGGTAGTTGCTGAAGGGCACGTCGTGGTCCTGGGCGAATTTCTCGACGTTCTCCTGGTCGATCATGATGATCACCGTCAGATAGGGCCTGGCATCGCCGATCACCACCGCGTCGGTGATGTAGGGGCTGACCTTGAGCTCGTTCTCCAGCTCGCTGGGCGTGATGTTCTTGCCGCCTGCCGTGATGATGATGTCCTTCATGCGGTCGGTAATGCGGAAATACCCGTCCTCGTCGACGGTGCCGACGTCGCCGGTGTGCAGCCAGCCATCGGCGTCGATGGTCTCGGCGGTCTTCTCGGGCAGGTTGAGATAACCCATGAAGACGTTGGCGCCGCGCACCAGGATCTCGCCGGTGGCGGGATCGAGCCGCACCTCGTTGTAGCCCGCCGCGGGCCCGATGGAGCCGGGCTTGATGCGCCCCGCCGGCACGCCGGTGGCGGCGCCGCAGGTCTCGGTCATGCCCCAGACCTCGACCATGGGCACGCCCAGCGCCAGGTACCACTTGACCAGTTCCGGCGAGATCGGCGCCGCGCCGGTGACCAGGAAGCGCGCGCGGTGAATGCCGATGAGCTTGCGCACGTTGTCCAGCGCCAGCCAGCGCGCCAGCCGGAACTTGAAGCGCCATGCGGCGCCCACCGGCTGGCCCGCGAGCACGCGCTGCGCGATGGCGCTGCCCACCCCGATGCTCCAGCGGTAGGCCGCCTGCTGCAGGCTGCTCGCCTCCTTCAGCGCAATCATCACGCCCGAATAGAACTTCTCCCACACGCGCGGCACCGCGGTGAAGACGGTGGGCGCGATCTCGCGCACGTTCTCGGGCACGGTCTCGGGGTGCTCGACGAAGTTCAGGACGGCGCCGGTGTACATCGAGAAGTACTCGCCACCCAGGCGCTCGGCGATGTGGCACAGGGGCAGAAAGCACATGCGCTCGTCGCGCTCGTCCTGCGCGACCAGGGTGTTGTAGCCGCGCACGGTGTGGACCAGGCCGCGGTGGGAGTGCATCGCTCCCTTGGGCCGGCCGGTGGTGCCCGAGGTGTAGACCAGGATCGCGAGGTCTTCGGGGCGGCAGGCGGCGATGCGCTGCTCGAGCGCCTGGGGATGGGCCTGCAGGTGCTCGCGGCCGAGGGCGCGCAGGGTTTCCAGGCTCATGACGCCGGGGTCGTGCAGGTCGCGCAAGCCCTCCATGTCGAACACGATCACCTTGCGCAGCAGCGGCAGCCGGGCGCGCACCTCCAGTGCCTTGTCGAGCTGCTCGTCGTCCTCGACGAAGAGCACGGTGGTGCGCGAGTCCTCGCAGAGGTAGTGCACCTGCGAGGCGGCATCGGTCGGATAGATGCCGTTGGCCACGCCGCCGCAGCTGAGCACGGCGAGGTCGGCCAGCACCCATTCGACCACCGTGTTGGCGAGGATCGAGGCGCACTCGCCGCGTGCGAATCCGAGGGCCATCAGGCCGCCGGCGATCTCGCGCACCGCTTCGGCGGTCTGGCGCCAGCTCCAGCTGCGCCAGATGCCGAATTGCTTCTGCCGCATCCAGACGCCGTCGCCGCGCTCGCGCACCGCGTTCCAGAAGATGGCAGGAATGGTGCCGCCCGGCACGACGATGTCGTTGCGCGGCCGGATATGGGCGGTGTCCCAGAGTCCCTGCATGGCCTACCTCCAGGTCTTCTTCTTTTTCCAGCGCCGCTCGCCGCGCACGCCTTCGTCCTTCAGGCCGAGGTAGAACTCCTTGATGTCCTCCTTCTCGCGCAGGCGCTCGCAGGTGTCTTCCATCACGATGCGGCCGTTCTCCAGAACATAGCCGTAGTCGGAGGCGTTGAGCGCCATGTTGGCGTTTTGCTCGACCAGCAGGATGGTGGTGCCGCGCTCGCGGTTGATGCGCACCACGATCTCGAAGATCTCGCGCGTCAGCTTGGGCGACAGGCCGAGGCTGGGCTCGTCGAGCAGGATCAGCTTGGGCGCGGCCATGATCGCGCGCGAGATGGCGAGCATCTGCTGCTGGCCGCCGGAGAGCAGGCCGGCGTGCTGCATGGCGCGCTCGCGCAGGATCGGAAAGTAGGCGTAGACGGTTTCGATGTCGCGCGCCACGCCGTCGCGGTCGCTTCGGGTGTAGGCGCCCATCAGCAGGTTGTCCCTGACCGACAGCAGCGGGAAGACCTCGCGGCCCTCGGGGACGTGGCTGAGCCCCTGCTGGACGATGCGGGCCGGGTCCTGGGCGGTGATGTTGCGGCCCTCGAATTCGATGCTGCCTTTGCGCGGGTCGATGATGGCGGAGATGGTCTTCAGGATGGTGGTCTTGCCGGCGCCATTGGAGCCGAGCACCGTGGCGATTTCGCCCTTGCGCACCTTGAGGCTGACGCCGCGGATGGCCTTGATGGGGCCGTAGGCGCTTTCGACGTTGAGGAGTTGGAGGACGGTGTCGTCGTCGCTCATGAAGACCCCCTCCTCAGACCGCTCAGATCATCCACCGTCCCCAGATAGGCCTCGATCACCCGCGCATCCGACTGCACCTCGCGAGGAGTCCCGGAAGCCAGCGCTTCCCCCATGTTCATCGCCAGCACCCGGTCCGACACCTTCGACACCAGCGACATGTCGTGCTCCACCATCAGCACCGAGATGCCCAGTTCCTTCTGGATGTCCTGGATCCAGAAGGCCATGTCCGCCGTCTCTTCCACGTTGAGCCCGGAGGACGGCTCGTCGAGCAGCAGCAGCTTCGGCTGCGTGCACAGCGCGCGCGCCAGCTCCACCACCTTGCGCACGCCGTAGGGCAGCCCCGCGACCATCGAATCGCGGTGATGCTGCAGGTCCAGCAGGTCGATCACCCGCTCCACCTTCTCGCGCGCCTCGATCTCGGCGCGGCGCGTGGCCGGAGTGAAGAAGATCTCGCTCCAGAAGCCCGAGCGCCGATGCGTGTGGCGGCCGATCAGCAGGTTGTGCAGCACCGTCGCATGCTCGAAGAGCTCGATGTTCTGGAAGGTGCGCGCGATGCCCAGCGCGGCGATCTCGTGCGGCGCATGCCCGGTCAGCGCGACCGGCGCGCCCTCCCCGCCGTGCCACAGGATCTCGCCCGTGGTCGGCGTGTAGATGCGGCTGATCAGGTTGAACACGGTCGTCTTGCCGGCGCCGTTGGGCCCGATCAGCGTGAACACTTCGCCGCGCCGCACCTCGAAGCTCACCTGGTTGACCGCGAGCACGCCGCCGAAGCGCACGCTCAGCTCCTTGGCGGACAGGAGGATTTCGTTCATCGAAGGCGATCCGACTTGGTGAAGGCCTTCTGCCGCTTGAACAGGCCCTTGCGATAGAAGGGAAAGAGCTGAAGATAGGTGCGCACCTTCAGCCAGCGCCCGTACAGCCCCAGCGGCTCGAAGAGCACGAAGCCGATCAGCACCAGCCCGTAGACCAGCCCCTGCAGCCCGGGCGCCTGCCCGATCACCGGCGGCAGCCAGTCCTTGCCGAGCGCGATCAGCTGCGGCATCGCGATCAGGAAGATCGCACCCAGGAAGGCGCCGTGCACCGAGCCCAGCCCGCCGATCACCACCATCAGCAGGAGGTCGATGGACTGCAGGATGTTGAACTGGTCCGGCGAGATGAAGCTCAGCTTGTGCGCATACAGCGCCCCGCCCAGCCCCGCCAGCGCCGCCGAGATGGCGAAGGACATCGTCTTGTAGCGCGCCAGGTGGATGCCCATGCTCTGGGCCGAGATCTCCGAGTCGCGGATGGCGACGAAGGCACGGCCCGTGGGCGAGCGCAGCAGGTTGAGGATCGCGAAGGTGCACAGCACGGCGATCAACAGGCACACGATGTAGAAGTTCTCGCTCGAGCCGATGTCCAGGCCGAGGAACTTGGGCGACTTCACATGCAGCCCCGAATTGCCTCCCGTCACGCCCTCCCAGCGCGCGAAGACTTCCTCCACGATGAAGCCGAAGGCCAGCGTGGCGATGCCCAGGTAGATGCCCTTCACCCGCAGCGCAGGCAAGCCCACCACCACGCCCACCGCCGCCGACAGCGCGGCCGCAGCCGCCAGCGCAAGAGGAAAGGGGACGCCCGCATTGGCCAGCACCGCCTGCGTGTAGGCACCGGTACCCAGGAAGGCCGCGTGGCCGATCGAGAACTGCCCGGTAAAGCCGGCCAGCAGCATCAGGCCCAGCCCGACGATGCCGTAGATCAGCACGAAGGTCAGCTGCGCGAGCCAGTACTCGGGCAGGAGCCAGGGCGCCGCGATCAGCACTGCGCCGAGCAAGCCGTACCAGAACACGTGGCCGCCGTGCCGGGCCAGGGCGATGTCCTGGGCGTAGCTGGTCTTGAAGATGAAACGCATGACGGCCTCAGACCTTCTTCCGCAGCTTCTCGCCGAACAGCCCGTTCGGCTTCACCATCAGCATGACCAGCACCACGATGTAGGGCGCCGTGTCCTTGAAGCCGTCGGGCAGGTAGAAGCCCGCGAAGGACTCGACGATGCCGATCACCAGCCCGCCGACGATCGCGCCCGGCAGGCTGCCGAAGCCGCCCACCACCGCCGCCGGAAAGGCCTTGAGGCCGATGAAGCCCATGTTGGCGTGCACGAAGGTGATGGGCGCGAGCAGCATGCCGGCAATTGCCGCCACCGCCGCCGCCAGCCCCCACACCAGCCCGTTGAGCCGCTTGACCGGGATGCCCATGTAGTAGGCCGCGAGCTGGTTCTGCGACGAGGCCTGCATCGCGATGCCCAGCTTGCTGTAGCGGAACATCGCGTAGAGCAGCCCGCACAGGACGGCCGTCGCGCCGATGATCGCCGCCTGCTCCACGTTGACCACCAGCGCGCCGAGCTTCCAGATCTCGTCCTTGTAAGGCACGGCGAGCGAGTGCGTGTCGGTGCCGATGCCGGGGATCATCGTGATCAGCCCGCGCGCCACGTAGGCGATGCCGATGGTCAGCATCACGATCGAGAACTGCGGCTGGCCGAGGATGGGCCGGATCACCACCAGCTCGAGCAGCACGCCGAAGGCTGCCATCGCCGCAATGGCCAGCAGCGCCGCCAGCCAGAAGGGCAGCCCGACCAGCGACATGCCGGCGAAGGCGCAGAAGGCGCCGAGCATCATCAGCTCGCCCTGGGCGAAGCTCACCGTCTCGGTGGCCTTGTAGATCAGCACGAACCCCAGCGCGATCAGGCCGTAGATGCAGCCTTGCGCGATGCCTGACAGCAGCAGTTGGAGGATTTGAAGCAACGGCGCCTCGGTGGGATTGGCGGTTTATATCGGCCGCCAGCCTTCGGGGCGCAGAGGGTTGACCCGCATGCTGCGCCCGGGTGCGGGCGCCCCCTCACCAATCGGCGGGGGCAGCGGACCGCCGAAGAAGAGCGCGTCGGACGATTCTGGTTCGAGCAGCAGGTTGAGCGCATCGGATGCCCGGTCGCCACCTGGTGCGCCGCGCGGGCCGATGCGGTCCCCTCGCCCAACGGTGCAGGGATTTACCCCGCGGTGCGCCACGCTTCGCCGGCTTCAATATGAAGCGCCATCGTCTTGAAGGAGGCCATGGCTCGCTTTCCATGCCGGCTTGTCGACCGAGGACAGGTTCAAGGCGTCGCGCACGGTCAAGTGGCGTGCCCCTTCGCTGGCAAAGTGTTCGACCAGGTCGTTCGGGAGGCGATATTCAGAACGGTTCAACATCGCGCCCAAGGCGGAAGCCTTGAAGGCCTCTCTGTTGCGCTCGAGACGAGCGAAGAGGGCACGGCGATCGGGACCGGGAGCAGCCTCGAAGCTGAGACGGCGCAACGACGTGTTGCGCTCCAACGCCTTGGTCAGCTGCTTCAATTCCCCCTGGTTGACGACGCGTAGTGTTTTGGCCCCAAGAAGGTTACGGCCCTTGGCATCTCCGAATGAGATTGACCGCAGAGTCCTGCTCATCGTCAGCAGGTATGCCATCGCAGTAACAGTGCTGTCCCCGATGAAGTTGCCGCTCAGGTTCAGATGCCGCAGGCAAGTTCCGTGTTGTCCCAGCGCAAGAAAGATCCACGCCATCGTCCTGCCAGGAAGAAGGTTTCCGCTCAGATCCAGCAATAGAAGGCTCGGCATCTTGTACACGGGTGTTATCTGGACAAGATGATGCCCCGGGCCTTTTACAGGGTCCATTGCGTGCTGGGCATGCACCAGCGCGCGGCACCGCTTGATCCTCAGCACCTGGAGTCCGGATTGCCGGCAGATCGCCTCGCCCAGACGTGCGTTCTGGTCGACCGTGACAACCGGCCCATCCAGTTTCCGGTCTCCCGTTCCAGCAACTTCGAAGCGCAGGCCGGTGATGCTCAGGTTGTGGACCTGGTAAATCCTGAGAACCTTGATCAGCAAGTCACAGGCGCTGCTTTTGTTTTCTGGAGCGTGGCCTGGTTCACCAAAGCCTGCCTCAACGACGCTCAGGGTGTCGAGCTGTTTCCCGGCCATCCACTCCGAAGCATCCATCACGCCAGCCTCGGCGCCGACCCTGTGGAGGTGCAGGTTGGCGAGCGCCGGCATCTTGTCCACCGCCTGGAACAGCAGCTCGGCTGCGGATCTGTCGAACACAAGATCCGAAAGCGTCAGCTCAGCGAGGGCGAAGCCGTGGGGAATCGCATTGACCAAAGTTCCCAACGCTCCCCCATCCATCGGACCCTGTATGCGCAGGTGCCTCATCTCCTTGAAGAACGCCAAGACCTCGCACAGCACGCCCGCCTCGTTGTGCTTCATGCATTCGCAGACCAGGCCGCTCAGGTCCGGCAGTTGGCCTGTGCTGTAGTAGTCGCTGGCCAGCGCGTCAAACGCGGCCATCAACTCGCGATTTTTCGACGAAGGGGTACGGGCCGAATCGGGCACGTTCGTGGGCACCGCTCGTGCAAGTGCGAATCGATTGAGAGAAGCGCCGATAAAGTTCATGATGAGTATCCGCGGGGTTGGTTGGTTGTCATGGAAGCGTTTCCGCGTGGATCGCGAGAACCTTGATGGGTCACGCCGGGTGCGTGAACGATTCCATGCCACCCGGCGGCGACTGCGGCTCAGCGGGCCGCGCGCTGGGTCACTTCGAAGGGCCACCTCTTCCGCTGCTCGCATCCCAGGCCGCCCGGTTGACCGAGGAGATCCTCACGCCATCGGCTTGAGTCAACCCCTGTTTGTAGATGTTCATGGCGACGTCCTTCGGGAAGCCGGGGTGCACGCTGTTCAGCGCCCCCCATATGCCACTCGCCGCGACAGAACCCACGTTCCGCATGACAGCTTCCCCCAGGCGTAGCTGGTAGGCCTTCGGGATCTTGGACCAACTGGCACGAAGACGCAGCAACGACGTGTTGGCTTCGAACGCCTCGGCCAACGCCTCCAGGGCGTCGGCATCCCAGTCTGCGCTAACCGACCCGTTGGCAAGTTGAAGCGAGAGCTGCTGGAGCGTCCTGTTCGCACTCAGCAGGGCTGCCGTCGCGGCGATGACAGGCGATCCGATCGAATTCCCGTTCAAGCTCAGGAACCTGAGGCCCGTCTGCTCTTTCTTGAGCGCAAGGAGCAACTGCACCAACGCGTCGTCTTCCAGAGAGTTCCAGCCGAGATCCAGGCTCAGAAGACTGCGCATTCCCGCCAGATGGAAGATCTGGACAGGCTGGGATCCCGGCCCTTTCAAGAACTTGAAATTGCACAGGGAAAGACTCGTCAAGGGCTTGTGCCCCAGCTCTGTTAGCAGCTCGTTGAACTTGCTCGACTCGATCTCCCAGCCGCCCAGATTCACCACCTTAAGCGGTTGCTGGCCGCAAAGGAATGGCGTATAGCAGTCGAGCTTCTTCGGCTTGCTGCGCAACTGCTCCACAACCAAGCTGACGGAATTCAGCAGGGCTTGACGACCGATGGCATCGGCCAGACGGGCATGCTGGTCGGTGGTGATCGCCCCAAAGTCCTGGATGCTCAGACTCTGGACCTGAGAACGGTCAAGGATGCCGAGCAGCAGTTCACAGACGTCCACATGGGGTACCGAACTGGTACTAACTGTCACGGCTTCGAGTGCTTCGAAGGCTGGCCCGTACGGCCACTCGAAGGAGATGGGCCCTGTTACGCCGGCCATGTAGAAGCACAGCCTCTCCAATTTGGGCATTCCGCACAGTGCCTTGTACATCAGAGTTGCTTCGTCGGAACTGAGGCTTGTCATCGACAGCGTAAACGACCGGACAGGGAAGCCGGCCGGCATTGCCGCGATCAAGGCCTCCCACCCTCGCGCGCTGACCTGGCCCTCCAGGTACAGACTCTCCACGACCTCATTTCTCAGGATTTCCTCCAGCACGTCCGGTTCCGGAAGTGCCACGCACTTCCCTAGCAAGCGCTTCACGTACTTTCGGCCTTCCGCGGGCTCGCTGCTCACGTAGTCTTCGAACAGCTTCTCGAACCCGGGGGCCCTTTCAAGCCGATCATGCAGCGTGGTCTGCAACTTCAACCCGAGCGAAGCCTTCCAGGCGCCGGGCTTCGCCGCTCGATTCTTGACCGTATTGGGAATGCCGGGCGGTGTGGTAGAGGTGTTGGCCGAATCGGGCACGTTCGTGGGAACCGCTCGTGCGATTGCGAACCGATTGAGATAGGCGCTGAAAAAGTTCAAGATGCGGGTTCCGGGTCGATTGTTGTCATGAAGCACTTCCGTGTGATCGCGAAGGCCTGAATGGGTGGCGCCGGATGCGTGACCGTTCCATGCCGTCGGGTTTACCCGGCACCATCACGACAATGACCGCGCTCCCTGGCCCACCCCCAGCGAGGTCTACGTGCTGATCGAGCCCATTGCGCGGTTCTCTTCACTCAGTTGTCACGAAGGCCGCATACCGTCCATCCGCCACTATCCCGAGGAGAACCTTTTTATGAACCGCCTGAAGAGCCTCTGTTCCGCCCTGCTGGGCCTGGGCCTGCTGCTGACGGCCGCCGCGCCGGCCGCGGCGCGCGACGAGGGCGCGCGCCGGCGCGCCGACAACGCGCCGTTGGTGATCGGCCATCGCGGCGGCGCCAACGGCTACCTGCCCGAGCACACGCTGGAAGCCTATGCGCTCGGCATCGAGCTCGGCGCCGACTACATCGAGCCCGACCTCGTCGCCACCAAGGACGGCCACCTGATCGCGCGCCACGAGCCCAACCTGATCGACACCACCAACGTCAGGAGCCTGCCGCAGTTCGCAGACCGCAGGAAGACGGTGATGGTCGACGGCGTTCCCACCGAAGGCTTCTTCGCCAGCGACTTCACGCTGGCCGAGATCAAGCAGCTGCGCGCGGTGCAGTCCTTTCCGGAGCGGGACCAGTCCTTCAACGGCAAGTTTCAGATCCCGACCCTGGTCGAGGTGATCGAGCTGGCCAAGCGCAAGTCGCGCGAGGAAGACCGCCGCATCGGCATCTATCCAGAGACCAAGCACCCGACCTATCACCAGAGCATCGGCCTGCCGCTGGAAGACCGGCTGCTGGGCGTGCTCGGCCGGGCCGGCTGGAATCATCGCAATGCGCCGGTCTTCATCCAGTCCTTCGAGACCGCCAACCTGCGCTATCTCCGCACCAGGACCAGCGTGCGCCTGATCCAGCTGGTGGACGCCAACGACGTCAAGCCCGACGGCTCGCTCGACTTCACCAAGCCCTACGACAAGCCCTACGACTGGGTGGTGTCGAACCGCGATGGCGTGTTCGGCGACCTGCTGACGCCGCGCGGGCTGCAGGAGGTGAAGGGCTATGCGGACGGCATCGGCCCCTGGAAGCCCTACCTGATCCCCAGCGCCTGCAAGTCGGTGCAGAACGGCGCCTGCGCCGACGTGACGGGCGACGGCGTGGTCGACGATCGCGACCGCGTGCTGCTGCCGCCGACGGACGTGATCGCCAACGCGCACAAGCTGGGGCTGCTGGTGCACCCCTATACCTTCCGCAGCGAGCAGAAGCGGCTGACCGGCAGCTTCGAGGGCAACCCGGTCAACGAGTACCTCGCGTTCTACGAGGCCGGGGTCGATGGGCTCTTCAGCGACTTCGCGGACACCGCGGTGGCGGCGCGCGCGATGTTCCTGTTGAAGCACGATCCGGACTACGCGCGCTGCCTGGTCAATGCGCGGCGGTGCGAGAGGAACAACGACTGATGCCTGCGGGTCGCCGCGCCCGGTGCGCGAGCGTCCTGCCGGCGTCGCTCAAGAGCCGGCTTTTCGCAGGAACTCCTCGTACGACGCTCGAGTCTCGTGGTCGAGCGAAGAGAGAGTCAAGGCATCGCGCTCGGTCAGCTCCTGTTCGATGAGCTTGATCATGTCGTGCGGCAATTTCGGGATCGTGAGGCTCTCATCTGTCCACGGGCGATTCAGGAACAAGGGCACGAACGTCGCGGTGGTTTGCATGGCGGCCTGGACCAAGGGAGCCCTCCTGTTGCGATCGAGGCTGGCATCCACGCTTGCACGGTATTCATCGAGGTCTCGAGTCCAACGGAATTGAAGTTCCAGCAAGGAATGGTTGTGCTCCACCGCTTCGATCAATTCCAGCATCGCAAGAGACCCGACGAAATCAGCTTGCCCCACGGGCGCTTCGAACGAGAGTCGACAGAGCGTTTTGCTGTTCCACAGCAAGGACGCCATTGCGGAAATTGCTTGCGGCCCAATCTGGTTCCCGCTCACGTTCAGGTCTACGAGAGGGGTTGCCGCTTCCTTCAGCGTCGTGAGCAACGCCACCAGCTTGCCCCTTGGCAGATGATTGCCGCTGAGATCCAGATGCCTGAGGGTTTTTATCTTGGCCAAGGGCAAGAGGTTGATGCTGCCCGTCTCCCTGGACGCAGGATCGCCAGCCACCGAGCACTCGCTGAGATGGAGACTCTCCAACGCGGGCTGGTTCGAGGACAGCGCTTCGATCAGCTGGTTGAACTGGTGTACTTGAATACAACTGCCATTCAGGTTCAGTTGCACGAGTGCTCGTGGTGTCTTGCCGCAAAGGAACGGCATATAGCACTCGAACTGCTTCGTCGTGCCGCGATGCCCGATCTTCAATCGCAGGGATTCCAGCAGACTTTGCTCGGCAAGCAGATTGGCCAGCTTTGAATGCTTGTCGATGCTGATCGTTCCAGACTCTTCAATGCTCAGGCGTCGGACCTTGCAAGCCCTGAGAATTTTCAGCGGCAGCCGAAAGCCGCCGGCTTTCGCATCGGATTTGACAAGGACATCCAGTTCGGCGAGCACCGGAAAGTCCGGGCAATCCAATTGGTCGAAGCCTCCCTCTTCCGTGACCTTTCTGAGAGTCAATTTCTCCAGTGCAGGCATGTGTCTCATCGCCTTGAACAGCAGCTTGCACTTGTCAGCATCGAAGCACTCTTTCGACACCGTCAGCTCCGTAACGTGGAGGGGACCCGACATAGCCTTGGTCAGGGTTTTCAATGCTCGCTCGCTGAGCGGACCCTCCATGCACAGGCTTTCTATGTTCTCGTTCGCCAGAATGTAGGCAAGCACGTCCACGTTACCGTGCTCCATGCAATCGCAGACCATGAGACTCAGGTCCGGCTTCTTGTCCTCGGTGAGATAGTCGCTGATCCGTTGGTCAAATGGCGACCGCTCATGCAGAGGGGGGGCAACTGCTCGACGAGCCTGGCCTTCCAGGCGCCGGGGTCCGTTGATTCTGTATTGTCCAGACGGGTGTATGGCTTCGGGGCGAATCTCTTTTGAAGCGAGGTTAGTCGTTGCATATTTGTATTGCTGGGGTGATGAGGCGGCAAAAGGCGTTCTGCGTGCCACGCGAGAACCTTGGTAGGTGGCACCGGTGCGCGAATCGTTCCATGGCCCCTTCACCAGCAATGACTGCATGCAGGTCGAAAGCGAGGCGCCCTGCGCCCCGCCCATTCACTACGTCGCCCTGCTTCCAAGCGCACGCCGCAACTCGGCCGCGCACATCGACACCGCCGCGTTCGCCTCGTCGATCAACCGGCCCATCGTGATGAAGCCGTGGATCTGCCGCTCGAAGCAGACGTACGCCGCGCGGTTGCCGGCCGCGGTCAGCGCACGCGCATAGTCCAGGCCCTCGTCGCGCAGCGGGTCGTAGCCGGCAGTCAGCACCAGCGCCGGAGGCAGGCGCGACAGGTCGGTGTGCAGCAGCGGCGAGGCGCGCCAGTCGCGGTCGTGCCGCGGGTCGTCGATGTAGTTGTCGTGGAAGTAGCGGATGCTGTCGCTCGTCAACACAAAGCCCTGGCCGTTGCTGGTGTGCGAAGGGTGCACGCAGCGCATGTCGGTCGCGGGATAGATCAGCAGCTGGAAGGCGATCGGCAGGTCGCCGGCATCGCGCGCCGCGATCGCAATGACAGCCGCAAGGTTGCCGCCGGCGCTGTCGCCGCCGACCGCGAGCCGGCTCGCATCGACGCCGAGCGTCGCCGCCTGCTCGCGTACCCAGTAGGTGGCGGCCAGGGCGTCGTCGACCGCCGCGGGAAAGCGATGCTCCGGGCCCATGCGGTAGTCGACCGCCACCACCGCGCAGCCGGAGAAATTGCAGAGCTCCCGGCACAGCGTGTCGTGCGTGTCGAGGTCGCCGATGGTCCAGCCGCCGCCGTGGTAATAGACCAGCACCGGCAGTACGGCTTTGGCGTTGCTACCGAGAGGGCGGTAGTACCGCAGGGGGATCGCGCCATGCGGCCCCGGTGCGCTCAGCTCGCGCACCTCGGCCACCTCGCCCGGCTCGGGCTGCGTGACGGTCCGCCGCTCGCGGTAGAACCTGCGCGCATCTGCAGGCGTCAGCGTGTGGGTCGGCGGTACCTTGCGTTCGATGAGCAGATCGATGAAGGCCCGGGCGTCGGGATGCAGCATGGCGAACTCCTGGAGGACGTGTGATCAGGCCCGGCGCGGCTTGACGCGCGAGGCGGCTTCCTTGGCATTGCGGCGCGCGGTCTCGATGTCGGCGGCATGCGCCAGCGCGACGCCCATGCGGCGCTTGACGAAGCTCTCGGGCTTGCCGAACAGGCGTACATCGCTGCCCGGCACCTGCAGCGCATGCGCGACCCCGTCGAAGACGATGCCTTGCGCGTCCACGCCACCGTAGATGACGGCGCTGGCACCGGGGCTCTTGAGCGCGGTGTCGACCGGCAGGCCGAGGATGGCGCGGGCGTGCAGCTCGAATTCGTTCTGCCATTGAGTCGCCATGGTCACCATGCCGGTGTCGTGCGGCCGCGGGCTGACCTCGCTGAACCAGACCTCTTCGCCCTTGATGAAAAGCTCGACTCCGAACAGGCCCTGGCCGCCCAGGTCGGCCGTCACGGCCTGGGCGATGCGCTGCGCCTTCTCGAGCGCGGTCGGCGCCATCGGATGCGGCTGCCAGCTCTCGACGTAGTCGCCGCTGACCTGCACATGGCCGATGGGCGCGCAGAACTGCGTCTGCACGGAGCCGTCGGCAGCGAGCGCGCGCACGGTCAGCAGCGTGATCTCGTAGTCGAAGTCGATGAAGCCCTCGACGATCACCCGGCCATGGCTCACGCGTCCGCCAGCCATGGCGTAGTCCCAGGCCTTCTGCACATCGGCCGGGCCGTCGATCCGGCTCTGGCCCTTGCCGGAGCTGCTCATGACCGGCTTGACGATGCAGGGGTAGCCGATGCCGGCGTCGATGGCGGCCTGCAGCTCTTCCAGCGAGTCGCAGAACTTGTAAGGGCTGGTGGGCAGGCCCAGGGTCTCGGCCGCGAGGCGGCGGATGCCCTCGCGGTCCATGGTGAGGCGCGCGGCGCGCGCGGTCGGGATCACGCGCACCGTGCCGGCCTCCTCCAGCTGCTGCAGCATGGGCGTGGCGATGGCCTCGATCTCGGGCACCACCAGCTGCGGCTTCTCGGCCTCGATCAGCGCCTTGAGCTGCGCCGGGTCGCTCATCGCGATGGTGCGTGCATGGTGCGCCACCTGCTGGCCGGGCGCGTTCTCGTAGCGGTCGACGGCGATGGTCTCCACGCCCAGGCGCTGCAGCGCGATCAGCACCTCCTTGCCGAGCTCGCCGGAGCCGAGCAGCATCACGCGGGTGGCGGTGGGGGAAAGGGGCGTGCCGAGGGTGGTCATGGGGCGGGTCCGTCGCGTTGGAGTCAGAAGCAGATCGCGGCATTTTGAATCACCGCGGCTGTCACCGGCAGCAACACCTCGCCGGCGCGGCCTGTTCCACAATCGCCGGTTTCAGTTCAAGGAGCATTTCCATGGCTATCCAGACCGTCGGCATCATCGGTGCCGGCACGATGGGCAACGGCATTGCCCAGGCCTGCGCCGTCGCGGGCGTCAACGTCGTCATGGTCGACATCGCACAGGCCGCGGTCGACAAGGGCCTGGCCACGGTGGCCGGCAGCCTCGACCGGCTGATCAAGAAGGACAAGCTGAGCGCCGCGCAGAAGGACGCGGCGCTGGCGCTGATCAAGGGCTCGACGAACTACGAGGACCTGAAGGCCGCCGAGCTCGTGATCGAGGCCGCGACCGAGAACCACGAGCTCAAGCTCAAGATCCTGAAGCAGATCGACGGCCTGCTCGCGCCGGAGGCGATCATTGCCTCCAACACGTCGTCCATCTCCATCACCCAGCTCGCCGCCGCCACGTCGCGGCCGGACCGCTTCATCGGCATGCACTTCTTCAACCCGGTGCCGATGATGGCGCTGGTGGAGATCATCCGCGGCTACCTGACGAGCGATGCCACCCACGACGCGGTGAAGGCGCTGGCCTTGCGCCTGGGCAAGTCGCCGATCACGGTGAAGAACGCGCCCGGCTTCGTGGTCAACCGCATCCTGGTGCCGATGATCAACGAGGCCTTCTTCGTGCTCGCCGAGGGCCTGGCGACGGCCGAGGACATCGATGCCGGCATGAAGCTGGGCTGCAACCAGCCGATCGGGCCGCTCGCGCTGGCCGACATGATCGGGCTGGATGTGTGCCTGGCGGTGATGGAGGTGTACCTGGCGCAGTTCGGCGATTCCAAGTACCGGCCCTGCCCGCTGCTCAAGGAGATGGTGGCCGCGGGGCAGCTGGGGCGCAAGACGGGCCGCGGGGTCTACACCTACTGAGCACGGACGACACCATGACCGCCACCCCCACGACACCGCCGCCCGAGGGCTGCATCGACACCCAGGTGCTCGACCATGTGCTGTTGATCGGCATCAACCGCCCCGCCAAGCGCAACGGCTGGACGCCGCGCATGTTCCGCGAGCTGGCAGAGGCCTACACGCGGCTGGACGACGACCCGGCGCTGCGCGTGGGCGTGCTGCATGCCTTTGGCGATCACTTCACGGCAGGCCTGGACCTTCCGGCTGTGACCGAGTACATGAAGCGCGGCGAGAAGGCGATTCCCGAAGGCTTGGTGGAGCCGCACGACTATGGCCTGCCCGGCTATCGCCGCCGCAGCAAGCCGATGGTGGTCGCGGTCAAGGGCATCTGCTTCACCGTCGGCATCGAGTTGATGCTGGGCGCCGACATCGTGGTGGCGGCGGACAACTGCCGCTTCTCGCAGATGGAGGTGCAGCGCGGCATCATGGCCACCGGCGGCGCCACGCTGCGCATGGCCGAACGCGCGGGGCTGGGCAACGCGATGCTGCACCTGCTGACGGCGGATGAATTCGACAGCGCCGAAGCGTATCGCCTGAACTTCGTGCAGAAGGTGGTGCCGGCCGGGCAGGAGCTGGACGAAGCCTTGGCGCTGGCGCAGCGCATTGCCGCGCAGGCGCCGCTCGCGGTGGTGGCGACCCGGCTCAATGTGATGAAGGCGATCGAGCAGGGGCCGCTGGCGGCTGTAGAAGACTTCATCCCGGTGCAGCAGCGGCTGGCGAACAGCGAGGATGCGGCGGAAGGGGTGCGCGCCTTCGTCGAGCGCAGACCCGCCCGCTTCAGCGGACGCTGACGACTTGCGCCCTCCCCCCGAAGGGGGGTGGGGGTCAAGGCAACCGGGCCCGAATCACAATCTCACAATTAACTTGCGCACAACTTAATCGAACGCTACAATTCTGCCCATGCCCTCCAAAGCCCCCACCGCCGACGAGATGCTCCAGCTCGACAACCAGCTGTGCTTCGCGGTGTACTCCGCCTCGCTGGCAATGACCAAGCTGTACAAGCCGTTGCTCGACAGGCTCAAGCTCACCTACCCCCAGTATCTTGTGATGCTGGTGTTATGGGAGCGTGACGGGCTCATGGTCTCCGAGCTGGGCGAGCGCCTGTCGCTCGACTCGGGCACGCTGACGCCGCTGCTCAAGCGCCTCGAAGCCAACGGCCTGGTGGCACGCATCCGCGACGTGGCCGACGAGCGCCGCGTGCATGTCAGCCTCACCACCGCCGGGCGCCGCCTCAAGGCGCGCGCGGCTTCCGTTCCGGCATGCCTGATGGCCGCCAGCCAGTGCTCCATCGAGGAGCTGGTGGCGCTCACGCACCAGATCCAGCAATTGCGCGACCGCGTGAAAGCCGCCGCCTAGTTTCCCCCTCCGCTTCGGCATCGAAGCATTCTTTTCCACAACCAACCCAGAAGGAATCATCATGGTCAAGCAGCTCGACAAGGTCCTGTACACCGCCCAGTCCCACACCACCGGCGGCCGCGACGGCGGCGCCGGCCAGACCAGCGACGGCGCGCTCGAGGTCAAGCTCAACCCGCCCGGCTCCGGCAAGCCCGGCACCAACCCCGAGCAGCTGTTCGCGGTCGGCTACTCGGCCTGCTTCATCGGCGCGATGAAGGCGGTGGCGCCCAAGATCAACGTCAAGGTGCCGGAAGACGTCGCGGTCGACGCCAGCGTCTCGCTCGGCCCGACGGACGGCGGCAAGGCCTACGGCATCGCGGTCAAGCTGGCGATCACGCTGCCGGGCCTGGACGACGCGCAGAAGAAGCTGCTGGTCGACACCGCCCACCAGGTCTGCCCGTACTCCAACGCCACGCGCGGCAACATCGAGGTCGAACTCGCGATCGCCTGATGCCCCTCGGGCACCCGCCCGCCAGGCCCGGCAGCGCGTCACCTCGGTGACGGCCGCCGGGTTTTTTTTCATGCGGCGGACGCGGCTTCGCGCTAAGGTGTCTTTCATGAGCACCACGATCCAGCTGCTGATCCGCAAGGACGATCTTTCTTCCACCCGTGTACGCACGACCGAAGACGCAGCGCTGGCCGACGGCCAGGTCCGGCTGCGCATCGATCGCTTCGCGCTCACGGCCAACAACATCACCTACGCCGCGTTCGGCGAGTCGATGAACTACTGGCAGTTCTTCCCGACCGGGGAAGAAGGCTGGGGCTGCATCCCGGTCTGGGGCTTCGGCTCGGTCGTGCAGTCGCTGCACCCGGGCGTAGCGGTGGGCGAGAGGCTCTACGGCTATGTGCCGATGGCCTCCGGCATGGTGCTGACGCCCGAGCGGCTCTCGCCCGCGCGCTTCGCGGACGGTGCGCCGCACCGGGCCGCGCTGCCGGCCGTCTACAACCAGTATTTCCGCTGCGCCAGCGACCCGCTCTACACCGCGGACACGGAAGACCTGCAGGCCCTGTTGCGCCCGCTCTTCATCACCTCCTGGCTGATCGACGACTTCTTCGACGACAACGATTTCTTCGGCGCGCGGCCGGGCGTCGCCCTTCTCTCCAGCGCCTCGAGCAAGACGGCCTATGGCACGGCATTCCAGATGCACCGGCGCGACGGCATCGAGGTGGTGGGCCTCACCTCGGCGGCCAACAAGGCCTTCTGCGAGAGCCTGGGCTGCTACCACCGCGTCCTGGCCTACGAGGAGCTCGACCAGGTCGCGGCCGACGCCCCCTGCGTGTACGTGGATTTCGCGGGCAATGGCGAGCTGCGGCGGGCCATCCACACGCGCTTCTCGCAGCTGCGCCACGACTGCGTGATCGGCGGCACGCATGTGGAGCAGCTCGCGCCGGCCGGCAGCGCCAGGGAACTGCCCGGCCCGCGGGCCACCTTCTTCTTCGCGCCGGCCCAGATCAAGAAGCGCACCGAGGAATGGGGCGCCGAAGCCTTCGGCCAGCGCATGGTGCAGGCCTGGCAAGGCTTCCTGGCGACGGTGGCGCAGCCGGCGGCGCCGTGGCTGGTGGCAGAGCACCACGATGGCGCAGCAGCGGTGCAGGCGGCGTATATGCAGGTGCTGTCCGGCAGGAGTGATCCGCGCATCGGACATGTGCTGTCGCTCTCCAGGTAGCGACAATGGGCGGATGACTTCCGCAGAGCAACCAGCCAGCACCCACCCGTACGAATCGCTCAGGCCCGAGGTGGTGCTGGACGCACTCGCCGGGCTGGGCCTCTATGGCGACGGCCGCCTGACGGCGCTGAACTCCTACGAGAACCGCGTCTACCAGGCCCACCTGGAAGACGGCCGGGCGGTGGTGCTCAAGTTCTACCGGCCTGGCCGCTGGAGCGACGCCCAGATCGCCGAGGAACACCGCTTTTCCGCCGAGCTGGCTGCGGCGGAGATCCCCGCGGTAGCGCCGCTCGCGGTGGAGGGCGGCACGCTGCACCACCACGGCGGCTTTGCCTTCAGCGTGAGCCCCTACCGCGGCGGGCGCCAGCCCGAGCTGGACGACTTCGAGGTGCTCGAATGGGTGGGCCGCTTCCTCGCGCGCATCCACACGGTGGGCGCGGCACGGCCCTTTGTCGAACGGCCGGCGCTCGACCTGCAGACCTTCGGCCTGGCCTCGCGCGACTGGCTGCTCGAACACCAGATGATCCCGCTGGACGTGCAGCGCGACTGGGAGAAGGCCTGCGCCGAGGCCTTCGAGATGATCGCCGTCACCGCGCTGGGCGCCGACACCTATACCGAGATGCAGAAGCTGCGGCTGCACGGCGACGTGCACCCCGGCAACATCCTGTGGACCCCGGCGGACCGCCCCGACGGCGGCCCGCACTTCGTCGACCTCGACGACGCTCGCACCGGCTTCGCGGTGCAGGACCTCTGGATGCTCCTGTCGGGCGACCGCGCCCAGCGCACAGCGCAGCTCAGCGGCCTGCTGGAGGGCTACGAGCAGTTCCGTCCCTTCGACCGCCGCGAGCTGGCGCTGATCGAGCCCTTGCGAACCCTGCGCCAGATCCACTACAGCGCCTGGCTCGCGCGGCGCTGGCAAGACCCGATCTTTCCGATCAACTTTCCCTGGTTCGGCACGAGCGACTACTGGAAGGAGCAGATCCAGATGCTGCAGGACCAGTGCGAGGCGATGGCGGAGGAGCCGCTGTACGCCTGAGCTGCGCAGGACGTCAGGCGCCGGGCTTCAGGACTCGATCGGCAGCCCCAGGCTCAGCGGCACGCGCAGGTAGCCGCGAAAGCGCACGCGTCCGCCGCGCACCACCGGCCCGCAAAGCTGGTAGTCCGGGAAGCGCGCGAGAAATGCGGAGATGGCAACCCGCGCTTCGAGCCGCGCGAGGTTCATGCCGACGCACTGGTGCGTGCCGGAGCCGAAGGCCAGGTGACGATTGGGCGAACGTGTGATGTCGAGCCGATCGGGCTCGGCGAACACCGCCGGATCGCGGTTGGCCGCGCCGATGCACAGCGTGATCCGCGTGCCGGGCTGCACCTCGATGCCGCCCACGCGGGTCGCCATGGTGGCAATGCGATTGCCCAGCTGGTTGGAGCTCTCGAAGCGCAGGAACTCCTCGATCGCGCTGCGGATGAGCGAAGGGTCGTCCAGCAGCCGCTGCTTCTCCCGCGGCCATTCGAGCAGTGCGACCAGGCCATTGCCGATCAGGTTGGTGGTGGTCTCGTGCCCGGCATTGAGGATGAAGATGCAGTTCTGGTAGAGCTCGTTCTCGGTCAGCCGGTCGCCGCCGTCATGCTCGCCCTGGATCAGGCGCGTGAGCACGTCGTGTGCGGGGTCGCCCGGATGCCGGCGGCGTTCGAGCACCAGGCCGCGCAGGTAGGCCACCATCTCCGTCACGGCGCGGTTGCCGGCCTCCAGCTGCGCAGCGCTGGGCTGCGGCTCCAGCGCACCGAGGATGGCGAGCGACCAGTGGCGCAAGGGGCCTCGCTCCTCGCGCGGCACACCGAGCAGGTTGCCGATGACCTCCACGGGAATGGCAGCGGCGAAGTCCTCGATCAGGTCGACCTCGCCGCCGGCGCGCTGCCGCTCCTCCATGCGGTCGAGCAGACCCGCCACGAGGTGCGTGAGGCCATCCTCCATCGACTCGATGGCGCGGGCCGTGAGCGCCCCGGCGATCAGCCCGCGCACGCGCGTGTGCAGCGGCGGGTCGTTGAAGACCAGGCTGGTGGTGTGGTGCTCGTAGAGCGGGCTGCCGACGCCGTACTTGGGTGCGTATTCGGCGCGCTTGTCGGAGCTGAAGCTGTGCGTGTCCTTGTAGACCGCCACGCAGTCGGCATGGCGGGTGAGCAGCAGCGAGCCGTCGGGCATGCGGCGCACCGGCGTCGAGTCGCGCAGCGCCGCATACCAGGGGTAGGGGTTCTCGTAGAAGGCCGTGCCGGGACTTCGCAGGTCGAAGCCCGAGAGATCGACGGCACAAGGCTCGGCGTTCATGGATCGCCCCCGTGCGGGATTCGGGCCGGCCGGCGGCGCGGCCTCGGGTTCCCGCCTAGACCAGCAGCGCGTTTACCCGCCGCACATAGGCGGCTGGGTCGGCGGGCAGGCCGCCCTCGGCGAGCAAGGCCTGGTCGAAGAGGATGTTCGCCAGGTCCTCGAAGTGCGGCGAGCCCTCGAGCTTCTTCACCAGCGGGTGCTCGGCATTCACTTCCAGCACCGGCTTGAGTTCCGGCGCCGGCTGGCCGGCCTGCTTGAGCAGGCGCGCAAGCTGCGTGCTCATGCCACCGTCCTGCACCACCAGGCAGGCGGGCGAATCGACCAGGCGGGTGGTGACGCGCACGTCCTCGGCCTTGTCCTTGAGCGTCTCCTTGAGCCGCTCCAGCAGCGGCTTGAAGGCCTCGGCCGCTTCCTCTGCCGCCTTCTTCTCGGCCTCGTCCTGCAGCTTGCCCAGGTCGACCGCGCCCTTGGCCACGCTCTGCAGCGGCGTGCCGTCGAACTCGGTCAGGTAGTTGAGCGCCCATTCGTCGACGCGGTCGGTCATCAGCAGCACCTCGATGCCCTTCTTCTTGAAGATCTCGAGCTGCGGGCTGTTGCGGGCCGCGGCCAGGGTCTCGGCCGTGATGTAGTAGATCGCCTCCTGGCCTTCCTTCATGCGCGCCTTGTAGTCGGCGAAGCCCACGCTCACCGTGTCGCTGCTGGTGGAAGCGAAGCGCAGCAGCTTGGCAATGCGCTCGCGGTTGGCGAAGTCCTCGCCCAGGCCTTCCTTCAGCACGGCACCGAACTCGGCGTAGAACTTGGCGTACTTGCCCGATTCGTCGCCGTACTCGGCCGCGGCCTCGGCGGCCAGGGTGGTGTCGGCGTTCTTGTCGACCACGTCGGTCACGCCGTCGGCCGGGTTGGGTGCGGGCACCGACTCGCCGGAACCGATGTCGAGCTTGCCGTCATCGCCGCTGCTGCTGGTGGTCTTGCGCTGCTTCTTGGCCAGGTCTTCCAGCATGCCGAGCACGCGCTTGGTGCTGCCCTCGCGGATCGCCTTCACGTCGCGGCTCTCCTGCAGCAGCTCGCGGCTCACGTTGAGCGGCAGGTCGGCCGAGTCGATCACGCCACGGACGAAGCGCAGATAGCTCGGCAGCAGCGCCTGGGCGTCGTCCATGATGAAGACGCGCTTGACGTAGAGCTTGACGCCCGCGCTCTTCTCGCGGTTCCAGAGGTCCATCGGCGCCTTGGAGGGGATGTACAGCAGCTGGACGTACTCGGTGTTGCCCTCGACGCGGTTGTGGCTCCAGGCCAGCGGCGGCTCGTAGTCGTGGCTGATGTTCTTGTAGAACTCGATGTACTGCTCGTCGGTGATGTCCTTCTTGGGCCGGCTCCACAGCGCGCTGGCCTGGTTGACCGGCTCCCATTCGCCGGTCTTCACCATCTGGCCGCCCTTGTTGTCCTCGCCTTCCTTCCACTCCTCCTTCTCCATCAGGATGGGAAGCGAGATGTGGTCGGAGTACTTCGAGATGATGGACTTGAGCTTCCAGAGGTTGAGGTATTCCTCGGCGTCGTCGCGCAGGTGCAGCGTGACGCTGGTGCCCCGCTGCGGGCGGGTGATGGCGTCGACCTCGAAGTCGCCGGCACCGGCGCTGACCCAGCGCACGCCCTCCTCCGGCGGCAGGCCGGCGCGGCGCGACTCCACGGTGATGCGGTCGGCCACGATGAAGCCCGAATAGAAGCCCACGCCGAACTGGCCGATCAGCTGCGCGTCGGCCTTCTGGTCGCCCGAGAGCCGGCTCATGAACTCCTTGGTGCCGCTCTTGGCGATGGTGCCCAGGTTGTCGATCGCCTCCTGCTGCGACAGGCCGATGCCGTTGTCCGCGATGGTGATGGTCTTGGCGGCCTTGTCGAAGGACACGCGCACTTCGAGGTTGGGCTGGTCCTCGTAGAGCGCCGGCTGGTCGATGGCCTCGAAGCGCAGCTTGTCGCAGGCATCGGAGGCATTCGAGATCAGCTCGCGCAGGAAGATTTCCTTGTTCGAGTAGAGCGAATGCGTGACCAGGTGGAGCAGCTGCGCGACTTCGGCCTGGAAAGGAAGTTTGGTCTTGGTAAGCGTCATGACTTGCTGGAGCGGAACGGAAACGTGGGTGAGCTAAGGGCGAACAGAGAACTTTACAAGACCACGCCCGCGCGGACCAACGCGGCAGCAGGCCCTGACAGATCGTCGCCCGACCCGCAAAGGAGGCCGCTATCCGATCCAGGGAAAACCCTGACAAGACAAAAACCGAAAGCACTCCGGGGATGCAGCGCGGGCGCGGCCGGCCGAGTGAGCCAGCGCGCCTGGGCTGCACCGCTCAGTGGCTGTTGCCCGAGGGCGGCATCGGAGCCGTGCTCTGCCCGGGCAGTTCGGTGCCACTGGCATGGGATGCGGCGACCGCGCCTGCGTAGACCTCGGTATCGGACACCTTGGACATCATCGCCGGCGCGCTGGTCGACTGGCCGATGGACTCGGTGCCGGCGGCATGCGCCGCGGCGATGGCGCCGGCCTGCACCTCGGCGTTGTCGGGCGAATTCATCATCAGCGGGTGGTAGTCCGAACCGTCTGTGGTCTCCTGCGCTTGCGCGCCGAAGGCGACGAACGCCATCAGGGCAACAACCGGGAGGAATCGGGGGGATGCATGCATGGATGTCTCCTGGACCTGCGCGCCGCGCGGCACCATGCCACGCGGTGGAAGCCCATGAAGGCAATCTAGGTCGCAGGCCTTAGGACAGCCTGACCTGGGCGCGCTTGGGGCAGCGGCGATCCGCTCCGGCATGCGCCGCCCTGCCGCTGCCCATCATCTTCCGTGCGCCGGACCACGGCGCCGCCGACGAAACCCGCGGCGAGCCCGCCCGCCACCATGGCAAGCATGCGGCGGCGGCGGACATCGGGCCCGCTGCCGCCAATGGTGCTTCGGTCCCACTTCGCTTGCGACATGGTCGACACGGGCGCTTGCAGGCGCGAATCAGAGCCGGCTGCCGCTGTTGGCGTTGGAGGTGCGCACGTCCATCGGATGCGGCATGGTCGAGATGACCTTGCTGTTCACCCGCGAGCCGGAGGACACGTTCTGGTCGGGCGCGGCGGCCGCGCGCATGGCCTCCTGCGCGATGGCCTTTGAATTGGCGACCGCCGTGAAGGGCTCCGCGCCGCGCGAGCCGCGTACGACGTTCTGGTTGGGGGCGGAGGCGGCGCGGACGGCTTCGGCATCCACCTCGGCGCGGCTCAGGGCCGAGGTGTGCGTTTGCACGCCGTCATAGGTTTCGGCCTGCGCGGCCACCGAGGCCAGGCCCGCGAGGGCGCTCAGGGTGGTGACGGCGAGGAACTTCAGGGAGGCTTGCATGGCGATCAACTCCGGGTGACTGGCAGGTCTCGCGCCGGATGCGACATGCGTCTCGGCTGACCTGGCTGCACTCTAGGCAGCCACACTGAGACGATCGTTAGGGGAAACTTAGCCCAGTCTTAGAGTCTTTCGCCCTTCGGCGAGGCGCCCCCGATTCAGGCGCGCGCAACCGAAAGGAGGCCGTCGATGGCATGGACCACGCCCCGCCGCGCCTCGACGGTGGGCGTGCCCTCGACCAGCAGCTTGCGGATCAGGCCCAGGGTGTTGAGGAGCTCGGCTTCCATGTCGGTGAGCAGCGGGATCACCTCGTACCGCGGGTACTGGCCGCGCGCGCCCAGGGGACGGCCGGGTCCGGACAGATCCACGTTGTAGCCTTCGCAAATTGCTTCGGTTTGGGTCTTCATGGTCTCAGTTTGCCGAATTCCGCACGGGGCGGGGATTGCCGACGTCTCAGCTCAGGTCAGCTGCATCAACTCCGACAGGCGGCGGCCGACCGCCTTCATCCGCGTGCTCTTTTCCCGGATGCGACGCTGGGCCAGCTGCTCGAGCGCCATGGCCACCGACTCGGCGCCTTCGTCGCCCTCCTCGGAGCGGCGGCGCCACTTCTGGGCGAGCGCTGAAAGCTGCTCGCTGCTGAGCCGCTTGGGCGGCGAGTCCAACTCGGATTCAGCCTGCACCCGGCGTCCACCCGCGGGCGGAAGCGTCGCGCGCAACAGGCGAAGAAGGCCGTTGGAAGACCATTGGGTACGGGTGTTGGTGTGAACTTGCATGTAATACATTGTGCCTAGTTAAACACAAAGTAACAAGCAAATTTTACTACTTTCGCCTGCATTCATTACAACAGCCTCAAGCCGGGAGGTAGACCCGCGCGACCAGCCCGGTGCCGCCTTCCTCCTGCTCGCTGCGGTTGCTGAGCGCGATGCGCAGGCCGTGCCGCAGCGCCGCGGTGCGCGCGATGGCAAGCCCGAGCCCGCTGCCGCCGGCCGAGGTGCCAGGCACGCGGAAGAACCGGTCGAACACCCGCGCCATGAACTCCGGAGGAATTCCTGGCCCGTTGTCGACCACGTCCACCACCGCCCGGCCCTGCACCTCGTGCAGACGCACGTCGACCACGCCGCCCTCGGGTGAGTGGCGCAGGGCGTTGTCGATCAGGTTGTCGAACACGCTGCGCAGCTCGCCCGCGGGGGCGCTGACGACGGGCGACACCGTGCCGTCGAAGCCGACGTCGATTCGGCGCCGGTCCGCCACCACCATCAGCTGTCCCAGGCTCTCGCGCAGCAGCGCGGCGACGTCGACCGGCTCGGCCGCCGCCGCCGGTGCGGCGCTTTCCTGGCGCGACAGCCGCAGCAGTTGCTCGATCAGGTGCTGCGCACGGGTGACGCCGGCCTCGAGTTGGGCGAAGCGCTCGGCCGCGTCGCCCGCCGGCACGTGCGCGCGCAGGTTCTCGAGCTGCAGCCCGATGGCCGCGACCGGCGTGCGCAACTCGTGCGCCGCGTCCTGCACGAAGCGGCGCTGGGCCGCGAAGGCGTCGCGCAGCCGCGCCAGCAGGCTGTTGAAGGCGCTCACCAACGGTGCGATCTCGTCGGGCACGCGCGCCAGCGAGAGCGGCGAGAGGCTGCGCTCGTCCTGCGCGGCCACCTCGCGCGCCACCGCGTGCAGCGAGTAGGAGCTGAGCCACACCACCATCCAGAGCACCGCCAGCGAAACCGGCAGCAGCAGCGCGATCGGCAGCGCCGCGAACAGGGCCCGGTGCGCGACCTCGTGGCGCAGGAAGCTGCCGCTCTGCGCAATCTGCACGCGGGGCTGGTTGGGCCGAGGGCCGGCCTCGGCGGTGTAGACGCGCCACTCGTCGTCGCGATCGGCACCGGTGCGCACGCTGCGCAGCCCGGGTTCGGCCTGCAGGGGTACCGCGAGCCTGGGCCAGGAGCTGGCGAGCAGCCGGCCGTCGGGGCTCCAGATCTGGACCACGAAGGCACCCCACTTGAAGACGCTCTGGTCGGCCTGCGGCTGCAGCACCGGCGTGTTGTCGTTCGCGGCGTAGGAGTGGGCCAGCAGCTGCATCTGGTCCTCCATGAAGGTGTGGACCATGCGCCCGTAGCTCATGTAGGAGGCCCAGGCCGCGACGCCGGCTGCGATCAGGTGCAGCGAGACCAGCCACAGCAGCAGCTTGCCCCGCAGCGAGCAGGGCATGTACCACGGGCGGGGATACATCTCTTTCTTCATGCCGCCGCCACCCGCCAGCCGAGGCCACGCACGTTGCGGATCGCGTCGGGCCCGAGCTTGCGCCGCATGCCGTGGATCAGCACGTCCACCGCGTTGCTGGTGACTTCCTCGCCCCAGCCGTAGATGCGGTTCTCGAGCTGCTCGCGCGACAGGATGGCGCCCGGCCGCTCCAGGAGCGCGTGCAGCAGCGCGAACTCGCGCGCCGTCAGCGCCTCGCGCTCGCCGTCGCGCAGCACTTCGCGCGTGGTCAGGTCCAGCTGCAGGCCGGCGCCGCCGATCACCGAATGCGCGGCGCCGTCGCGGCGGCGTATCACGGCGCGCATGCGCGCCAGCAGCTCGCGAAACTCGAAGGGCTTGAGCAGGTAGTCGTCGGCGCCGAGGTCCAGGCCTTGGATGCGGTCTTCCAGGCCATCGCGCGCAGTGAGCACCAGGACCGGCGTCGTGTCGCCCCGCTCGCGCGCCCGGCGCAGCACCTCGGTGCCGTCCTGCCTGGGCAGGCCGAGGTCGAGCAGCACGCAGGTGTAGCCGCCATCGGCAAAGGCGCTCTGCGCCAGCGCGCCGTCGCGCACCCAGTCGACCGACCAACCGGCGCCTTCGAGCGCATGCCGCAGGCTGCTCCCGATCATCTCGTCATCTTCCACCAGCAGCGTGCGCACGGAGCCTCCTTTTTGGCGAAGCAGTGGAGGCTACACGGGGATTCTTAGCGTGTCATGAGGGGTGGGGCTGGCTTTGCGTGGTTGGGAGTGATGGTCTTTGCTGTTGTTGGGTTGCGCTTGTTCCGAGGCAGGAGCCGGGATTTCGCCCCGGCTCCGCACTCAACACAACAGCACCGTTCGAATCGACAGCCAAAGTGCCCTCTCTCTAGAGAGACTCAGAACCGCTCGTTCGGCCCCAGGTACCGCCACTGCCCGACGGGCAGCTGCCCCAGCACGACGCGACCGATGCGGATGCGCTTCAAGCCCACCACCTTGAGTCCGACCTGCTCGCACATGCGGCGGATCTGGCGCTTCTTGCCCTCGGTGAGCACGAAGCGCAGCTGCTCCGGGTTCTGCCAGTCGACCAGCGCCGGCTTGAGCGGCTGGCCGTCCAGGCTCAGGCCGTGTCGCAGGCGCTGCAGCTGCTCGCGGGGGAAAGCCGCCTGCGGGTTCTGCGCCACCTCCCCGTAGCTCACGCGCACCAGGTATTCCTTCTCCATGCCCGAGTCCTCGCCGATCAGCTGGCGCGCCACGCGGCCGTCCTGCGTCAGCACCAGCAGGCCCACCGAATCGATGTCCAGCCGGCCGGCCGGCGCCAGGCCGCGCAGCTGGGGCGGCGAGAAGCGGATGCGGCTCGGGTCCTCGCGCCAGTGCGTGCGCGGATTGATCAGCACCACGGCCGGTTCGTGGCCGTCCTCGGCCTGGCCGCTGACGTAGCCCATCGGCTTGTGCAGCAGGATGGTGACCTGCTGCTGCTGCTGGTTCTGCGCCTTGCGGTCGACCTCGATGCGATCGGCAGGCCCGACCTTGAGCCCCATCTCCGCGACCCGGCCGTTGACCTTGACCCACCCCTGCGCGATCCAGTCGTCGGCCTCGCGGCGCGAACACAGGCCGAGCTCGGCCATGCGCTTGTTGAGTCGGGTCGGTTCGGGGGTGTCGGGCATGTGAAACGGGGGGCTCGGACGCGGCGCGCCATTGTCCGCCATTCGACAGAGCCGGCGCCGGAGGCACTGGCCGGATGGCACATCGCATTTCGGCGCGCCGGCGCCCATACTGGAGCCCGCGCTTTGCCACCCCTTCACCGGAGGACACGCCATGCCACGCTATGTCATCGAACGCACGCTCCCGGGCGCCGGACAACTGTCGGAACGCGACCTCAAGGCGCTCTCCATCAAGTCCCGCGGCGTCCTGCACGAGATGGGGCCCGAGATCAACTGGGTCGAGAGCTTCGTCACCGACGACAAGATCTACTGCGTCTACGTCGCGCCCAACGACGAGATGATCCGCGAACACGCCAAGCGCGGCGGCTTCCCTGCCGACAGCGTCTCGCAGGTACGCGCCATCATCGGCCCGACGACCGCGGAGTGAGTGAACGAACGAGCGGGCCAGCGCCTCACCAGAGGACCTTCGCCTTCGCAGCGGCCTGCGGCTCAAGGCACCAGGCGATAGCCGACGGCGGTCTCGGTCAGCAGGTGCCGCGGCTGCGCCGGGTCGGCTTCCAGCTTCTGGCGCAGGTGCCCCATGTAGATGCGCAGGTAATGGCTCTGCTCGGCATGCGAGGGGCCCCACACCTCGCGCAGCAGCTGGCGCTGCGTGAGCACGCGCCCGGCATTGGCAACCAGGACCGAGAGCAGCCGGTACTCGGTGGGCGTCAGGTGCACTTCGGCGCCGGCGCGCCGCACCAGGCGCGCCGTGCGGTCGACCTCGACCTCGCCGAAGCGGAACACCGGCTCCGGCTCCTCGCTGCCGTTGGCGGTGCGCGGCCGGCGCAGGTTGGCGCGCACGCGGGCCAGCAGCTCGCCGGTCCCGAAGGGCTTGGTCAGGTAGTCGTCGGCGCCGGCATCGAGCGCGGCGATCTTGTCGGCCTCGTCGGTGCGCGCCGAGAGCACGATGATCGGCACGCCCGACCAGCTCCGCACGTCGCGGATCAGCCCGACGCCGTCGCCGTCGGGCAGGCCCAGGTCCAGCACCACCAGGTCGGGCTGCCGTGTGCCGGCCGCCGCCAGGCCGTCGCGCAGCGTCCCCGCTTCATGCACCTGCCAGCCCTCGGCCTCCAGCGCGCCGCGCACGAAGCGACGGATCTGCGGCTCGTCCTCTATCACGATGGCGGTGGGGGATGGCATGGAGGTCTGCATTTTCACCCCGCCTCTTCAGTCACAGGAGCCTCGCGCCGAGGCAGCGTCACGGTGAACACCGCCCCACCATCCACGGCATTGGCGGCGGTGATTTCGCCACCGTGGGCGCTGACCACTGCCTTGCAGATGGCCAACCCCAGCCCCACGCCGGGCGTGGCCGACTCGGCCTGGCCGCGCGTGAACTTGTCGAACAGCGTCTGCTCGCGGCCCTTGAGCGCCGGCGGCAGGCCCGGCCCGTGGTCGCGCACGCTCAGCAACAGCGAGTGCTCGGTGGCACGCGCGCCGATCACGACCGGCGCGGCGCCGTACTTGCCGGCGTTCTCAAGCAGGTTGACCAGCACGCGCTCGATCAGCACGGCGTCGAACTCGACCAGCGGCAGCTCGGGCGGCAGGTCTGTCTGCACCGCCATCTCGCCGAGCGCGGGCCGCGCGGCGCGGATGGCCGCGCCCACCACCTCCTCGACCGACTGCCATTCGCGCCGCAGCTGGACCGCGCCGCCCGCGATGCCGCTTTCGAGCCGCGCCATGTCCAGCAGGTTGTTGACCAGCGCATGCAGCTGGTGCGCCTGCGCGGCGATGGCCCGTGCCACCGCGGGCGGATCGACCCCCGCCGCGCCGGGCGGCGCCTGCAGCGATTCGGCCAGCGCGATCAGCGCCGTCAGTGGCGTGCGCACGTCGTGCGAGATCGCGCCGAGCAGCGCGTTGCGCAGCCGCTCCGATTCCATCTCGACCACCGCCTGCTGGGCCACGTCCACGTAGTGCACCCGCTCCAGCGCGATCGCGATCTGCCGCGCCAGCGTGTCGAGCTGCTGCGCCTGCTCCGGGATCATCAGCCAGCGCGGCTGCGCCGGCTCCAGCGCGAGCACGCCGCGCACCCGCATCGGCGCCTTGAGCGGCACGTAGTGCCAGGGCTGGGCTGCCAGCGTGGCGGTGGCGAGCCCAGCCGGCTGGCCATGGCGGAAGGTCCAGTCGGCGACGCTGGGGTCGAAGCCGGGCGGCAGCTCGGCGGGCATCGCCAGGCGGTCGCCGGCATCGGCCACGAGCACCAGCGCGCGGCCGCCGAAGTGGCCCTGCACCGCGGCCGCGCCCAACTGCACGACCTGCGAGGTCTCGAGCGCGGCCGACAGCTCGCGCGTCAGCTCGAAGAGCGACTGCGCACGCCGCTCGCGGCTGGTGGAAACGCCGGCGGCAAAACGCAAGCCGGCGGTCAACTGGCCGACCAGCAGGCCCACGCCCAGCATGACCGCGAAAGTCAGGACGTACTGCACGTCGCTGACTGCGAAGGAAAGGCGCGGCGAGACGAAGAAGAAATCGAAGGCCGCGACATTGAGCAGCGCCGCGAACGCGGCCGGGCCGCGGCCGAAGCGCACCGCGACGCCGACCACGCCGAGCAGGAACAGCATGACGATGTTGGCCAGCTCCAGCACGCCCGCCAGCGGCGTGGCCAGCAGGGTGACGGCGACGCTGCTGGCCGCCGCCCAGGCGTAGCCGGGCCAGCGCGCCTGCGGACGGTCGCTGTCCTCCACGCCGCGGTCGCCGAGCCGGCCGGGGCGCGGCTGGGCGAGGCGGCGGGAGCTGTCCGCTCGCGCCGCTTCGACGATGTCGATGCCCGGCGCATGGCGCGCGAGCTCGCGCGTCAGCACGCGCTGCGGCCACCAACGCCGCCAGCCGCGCTCCGGTTCCGGCCGCCCCACCACCAGCGTGGCGCAGTTGAGGCGCCGCGCCTGGGCGGCGAGCGCCTCGGCCACGTTCTCGCCGGTCAGCACCGCGGTCTCCGCGCCCAGCTCTTCGGCGAGCTGGAGCACCGCAAGGATGCGGTCGCGCCGCGGCGCATCCAGCCGCTGCAGGCGCGGCGTCTCGACGTAGGCCGCATGCCAGCGCACGTTGAGCTGGCCCGCCAGCCGCGCGGCGGTGCGCACCGTCTGGCCCGCGCCCTCGTGCGGGCCCACGCAGGCGAGGATCGCGCCGGAGGTGTTCCAGGCCGGCGGCCCGGCCTCGCCCTCGGGCCCGGACTGCTCGATGCGCCAGCCGCGCACGTCGTCCTCCACATGCTCGGCGGTGCGCCGCAACGCGATCTCGCGCAGCGCGATGAGGTTTCCCTTGCGGAAGAAGTTCTGCGCCGCCCGCTCGGCCTGCTGCGGCAGGTAGACCTTGCCGGCCGCGAGCCGCGCCGTGAGCTCGTCGGCAGTGACGTCGACCAGCACCACCTCGTCGGCCTCGTCGAGCACCGTGTCGGGCACGGTCTCGTGCACGCGCACGCCGGTGATCGCGCCCACCGTGCCGTTGAGGCTTTCCAGGTGCTGCACGTTGAGCGCCGACCAGACCTCGATGCCCGCGGCCTGCAGCTCCTGCACGTCCTGCCAGCGCTTGGCGTGGCGCGAGCCGGGCGCGTTGGAATGCGCGAGCTCGTCGACCAGCAGCACCGCGGGCTTGCGCGCCAGCGCGCCATCGAGGTCGAACTCGGCCAGGGTGCGGCCGCGGTAGGACACCTCGCGCGGCGGCAAGGTCTCCAGGCCGGCCAGCAGTGCCGCGGTTTCACTGCGGCCATGCGTCTCGACCACCCCGATCACCACGTCGCGGCCGCCCGCTTGCTCGCGCTGCGCGGCGCTCAGCATGGCCCAGGTCTTGCCGACGCCGGCGCTGGCGCCGAAGTAGATGCGCAGCTTGCCGCGCTGCGCCTGCGCCTCCTGTGCGCGCAGCTCGGCCAGCAGGGCGTCGGGGTCGGGGCGGGCAGCGTCGTTCATGAAGGCGGGCACGCCGCAGGTTATCGCACCCCCGTCAGCGCACGGCGCCATCCAGGGCCAGGTTGAGCGCCAGCACGTTCACGCGCGGCTCGCCGATGAGGCCGAGCCACCGGCCTTCGGTGTGATCGTCGATCAGTTGCTCGACGCGGTCGAGCGGCAGCTTGCGCAGCCGCGCCACGCGTGCCGCCTGGTAGCGGGCCGCGGCCGGGCTGATGTGCGGATCGAGCCCGCTGGCCGAAGCCGTGACCAGGTCCACCGGCACCGGCTGCGCGTTGCCCGGATCGGCCGCGCGCAGCGCCTCCACGCGGCGCCTGACCGCATCGGCGAACGCCGGGTTCAGCGGCCCCTGGTTGGAGCCGCCGGAAGCGCTCGCGTTGTAGGGCATGGGTGCGGTGGCCGAGGGCCGGCCCCAGAAGTGCGCCGGATCGCTGAAGTTCTGGCCGATCAGCGAGGAACCCACCGGCCTGCCGTCGCGCAGCACCAGGCTGCCCGCCGCCTGCGCCGGGAACAGCGCCTGCGCGGCGCCGGTCACGGCCAGCGGATAGAGCAGCCCGGTCAGGGCGCTGAGCAGCACGAAGACGACGAGCGTCGGGCGAAGAATCTTGAACATGGGGATGCTTCCTTCAGACCAGGCCGACGGCAACCAGCAGCCAGTCGATGAGCTTGATGCCGACGAAGGGCACGACCAGGCCACCGAGGCCGTAAATCGCGAGGTTGCGGCGCAGCAGCGCGGCGGCGCCCACCGGCCGGTAGCGCACGCCCTTCAGCGCGAGCGGGATCAGGAACACGATGATCAGCGCGTTGAAGATCACCGCCGACAGGATGGCCGACGAAGGACTCGCCAGCCGCATCACGTTGAGCGCCGCGAGCTGCGGGTAGGTCGACACGAAGATCGCCGGGATGATGGCGAAGTACTTCGCCACGTCGTTGGCGATCGAGAAGGTGGTGAGCGAACCGCGCGTCATCAGCAGGGCCTTGCCGGTCTCCACCACTTCCAGCAGCTTGGTCGGATTGGAGTCGAGGTCGACCATGTTGCCGGCCTCCTTGGCCGCCTGCGTGCCCGAGCCCATGGCCACCGCCACGTCGGCCTGGGCCAGGGCGGGCGCGTCGTTGGTGCCGTCGCCGGTCATCGCGACCAGGCGGCCTTCGGACTGGTACTTGCGGATCAGCGCCAGCTTGTCCTCGGGCGTGGCCTCGGCCAGGAAGTCGTCGACGCCGGCCTCGGCCGCGATGGCCGCGGCGGTCAGCTTGTTGTCGCCGGTGATCATCACCGTGCGGATGCCCATGCGGCGCAGTTCGGCGAAGCGCTCGCGGATGTCGGACTTGACGATGTCCTTGAGCTCGACGATGCCCAGCACCCGCCGGCCCTCGGCCACCGCCAGCGGCGTACTGCCGCGGCGCGCGACCTCGTCGGCGGCGCGCAGCAGCTCGGCCGGCATCGCGCCGCCGAGCATCTCCACGTGGCGCCGCACCGCATCGACCGCGCCCTTGCGCAGCGGCACCTGGTCGGCGTCGAGGGCGTTCGGCGCGGCCGGCAGGTCCACGCCGCTCATGCGCGTCTGCGCGGTGAAGGGCACGAAGCGAGTGCCGTCGGCTGCCCGCTCGTCGACGCCGCCGCGGCGGGCCAGTTCGACGATGCTGCGGCCCTCGGGTGTTTCGTCGGCCAGCGAGGCCAGCAGCGCGGCGCGCGCCAGCCGCTGCTGCGTCACGCCGGGGGCGAGCAGGAAGGCACTGGCCTGGCGGTTGCCGAGCGTGATGGTGCCGGTCTTGTCGAGCAGCAGCACGTCGACGTCGCCCGCGGCTTCCACCGCGCGGCCCGAGGTCGCGATCACGTTGGCCTGCATCATGCGGCTCATGCCGGCCACGCCCACCGCCGACAGCAGGCCGCCGATGGTGGTCGGGATCAGGCACACCAGCAGCGCGACCAGCGCCGTCAGCGACACCACCGCGCCGGCGTTCATCGCGCCCACGCTGAAGATGGAATACGGCAGCAGCGTGACCGTGACCATCAGGAACACCAGCGTCAGCGCGACCAGCAGGATGGTCAGCGCGATCTCGTTGGGGGTCTTCTGGCGCTTGGCGGCCTCCACCATGCCGATCATGCGGTCGAGAAAGGACTCGCCCGGGTTGACGGTGACGCGCACCACCAGCCAGTCGGACAACACGCGCGTGCCGCCGGTCACGGCCGAGAAGTCGCCGCCCGATTCGCGCACCACCGGCGCCGATTCGCCGGTGATGGCGCTCTCGTCGACCGAGGCCACGCCCTCGATCACTTCGCCGTCCAGCGGGATCACGTCGTGCGCCTCGACCAGCACCACGTCGCCGCGGCGCAACTCGGGAGCTTGCAGCGGCAGCCATTTGCCGCCGTGGTGCGGCTCCAGCATCTTCTTGGCCCAGGTGTCCTTGCGCAGGCCGCGCAGCGAGGCGGCCTGTGCCTTGCTGCGGCCTTCGGCCAAAGCCTCGGCGAAGTTGGCGAAGAGCACGGTGAACCACAGCCAGATCGAGATCGCCAACATGAAGGCAGGCGCCGTGCCGGTGTCGCCGGGGAAGCTCAGCGCATGCACCCACAGCAGCGTCGTGAGGATGCTGCCGATGTAGACGATGAACATCACCGGGTTGCGCCACTGGACGCGCGGGTCCAGCTTGGCGAGGGCGGCAAACAGCGCGGGGCGCACCAGCTCGGCGTCGAAGAGGCCGAGGTGTTTTTTCTTCTTGGCCGGCGCCGCGGCTTCGGCCACGGCCGCGGGGCGGGCGGCGTCGCCGACGGGAACCGGAGCGGGATTCTTTTGCATGGTCTGCGGCCTCATTTCCACAGCATCAGGTGTTCGACCACCGGCCCGAGGGCCAGCGCCGGCACGTAGTTGAGCAAGCCGACCAGCAGCACGGTGCCGATCAGCAGCGTGACGAACAGCGGGCCGTGCGTGGGCATGGTGCCGGCCGTGACCGGCAGGCGCTTCTTGGCGGCCAGCGAGCCCGCGATGGCGAGCACCGGCACGATCACGCCGAAGCGGCCGAACCACATCGCGATGGCCAGCATCGTGTTGTAGAAGGGCGTGTTGGCCGACAGGCCGGCAAAGGCGCTGCCGTTGTTGTTGCCGGCCGAGGTGAAGGCGTAGAGGATCTCGGAAAAACCATGCGCGCCCGGGTTCGCGATGCCCGCCTTGCCCGGATCGGCGATGACGGCGACGGCCGTTCCGGCCAGCACCAGGATCGGCGTGACCAGGATCGCGATCGAGGTCAGCTTCATCTCGCGGATCTCGATCTTCTTGCCGAGGTACTCGGGCGTGCGGCCGATCATCAGCCCGGCGATGAACACCGCCAACACCGCGAAGACCAGCATGCCGTAGAGGCCGGTGCCGACGCCGCCGAACACCACCTCGCCGAGCTGCATCAGCACCAGCGGCACCATGCCGCCCAGCGGCGTGAAGGAGTCGTGCATGGCGATTACCGCGCCGCAGGACGCAGCGGTGGTGACGGCCGCGAAGAGCGCGGAGGCGTCGATGCCGAAGCGCACGTCCTTGCCTTCCATGTTGCCGCCGGCCTGCAGGGCGCTCGACGCCTGGTCGACGCCCAGCGGCGCCAGGAGCGGATTGCCGGCGTGCTCGGCCGGGACCACCGCGACCACGGCCAGCACGAACATCACCGTCATCGCCGCCAGGATGGCCCAGCCCTGCCGCGGGTCGCCGACCACGCGGCCGAAGGCGAAGCACAGCGCGGCCGGGATCAGGAAGATCGCGATCATCTGCACGACGTTGGCGAGTGCGGTCGGGTTCTCGTAGGGGTGCGCCGAGTTGGCGTTGAAGAAGCCGCCGCCGTTGGTGCCCAGCAGCTTGATCGCCTCCTGCGAGGCGACCGGGCCCATGGCCAGGGTCTGGGTGGTGGTGCTCGCGTTTTCGGTCAACGCATTGCCGGCCGCATCCTTCAGCGCCTGGCCGGCGGCATCGAGCCTGGGGTTCTGGTAGGCCGTGGCTTCCAGCGTGGCCACCGTCTTGTAGCTGTCGAAGTTCTGGATCGTTCCCTGGCCCACGAACACCATGGCGATCACGAACGAGATCGGCAGCAGCAGCCAGGCGGTGATGCGGGTCACGTCGACCCAGACGTTGCCGACGAAGCCCCTTCCGTCGGTGTTGCGGGCAGCGAAGCCGCGTGCCAGCGCGAAGGCGACCGCGACGCCGGTGGCGGCGGAGAAGAAGTTCTGCACCGCGAGCCCCAGCATCTGCGTGAGATAGCTCATGGTCGACTCGCCGGCATAGCCTTGCCAGTTGGTGTTGGAGACGAAGCTCACGGCCGTGTTGAACGCCGAGTCGGGCGACACCGCGCCCATGCCTGCAGGGTTGAGCGGCAGCAGGTGCTGCAGGCGTTGCAGGCCATAGAGAGCGAGTGCGCCGACGGCATTGAAAGCCAGCAGCGCCAGCGCATAGCCACGCCAGTGCATGGCATGCCCCGCGTCCACGCCGGCGAGCTTGTAGAGCGGCGCTTCGGCACGTTGCATCCAGCCGGGAAGCCGGCCTTCGCACAGCGCCGCGAGCCAGCAGCCGAGCGGCCAGGCGAGAAGGCCGAGCACCACGAGGTAAAGACCCAGAAGCATCCAGGCGGCGCTATTCACGGAAGTGGCCTCCGCAGTGGAATGCCTCGCCAGCGAACACCGGGGAACCGGCTTTGCCGGGCCGCTGGTGTTGCCCCCGGTGAGGGGGTGGGCGGCTACACGAAGTGAGCCAACCTGGGGGCGAGCAACATCCCCACCGGGGAACCGGCTTTGCCGGGCCGCTGGTGTTGCCCCCGGTGAGGGGGTGGGCGGCTACACGAAGTGAGCCAACCTGGGGGAGAGCTTGATTCATCAAAATTCCTCGGCGCAGATCAGAGCGAAAACCAGGTAGGCGAACAGGACCACGGCCAGCAGGCCGGCGAATCCATAGAGCACATCGAGGCTGATCACTTGGGCTCTCCCTTGGGCGCGTCGAGCCTGGCGAGGCCGATGACCGCCTGCGCCATGACGACCCACAACACCGCGATGGCGGCGATCCATACGAAATCCATCTTTCAACTCCTGCATGCGAAGCACGTGCGGGCAGTCTCGCGAGGCACGCGTAAAGATGGGGAACAGAGTCGGGTGCCGGCCGTAAAAAAGGCGTAAAGGCCGGATGCCGTGCGCATTTGCACACTCGCCGGGCTTTTGCGGCGCGGCGGGGGCCGCTTTGTGAATTCCTCGCTACCGGATCGTCCTCGGCCTGCGTACAACCGATGCTCGAACTGAAAGACGAGGACTCACATGGAAACGGAAGCCATCGCACTCATCGTGGACGAACCGATTGCCGGCCACTTCTACTGGGTGCTGCAGAAGCAGGACGGCAGCGACTGCCGCCCCATCGACGCCGCCGAGGGGCCGATGCCCACCTATGGCGCGGCCATGATGGCCGGCATCGCGGCGCTGCAGCGGCGCGCCGACGCGCGCGGCGGTGATGGCGCGCCGCAGACGATGCACTGAGGAAAGACAACTCGAATCCGGACTTTCGCGTGTTTCAGATACGCGAAAGTCATGCTCAGGTTTGTTCCTTCGTTGCACCGTCGAGCCCGGGCGTTCGCGCTTCGATAAGATGCCCTTCGCGAATCGCGCACCCTTCATCGCCCTCGATCCGGCACACTGCCCGCCCCATCCTGCGCAGCCTTCAGGCTGCGCCGAAACGAAGAGACAACACCCCATGATCCGAAAGCTGCTGACCTCCGCGGCCCTGGCACTGGCGTTCGCCGCCGTGCAGGCCCAGCCCTATCCCGCCAAGCCCGTGCGCCTGATCGTGCCCTTCCCGCCCGGCGGCGGCACCGACATCCTGTCGCGGCTGGTGGCGACCAAGCTCACCGAGGTCAGCAAATGGACCGTGGTGCCGGACAACCGGGCGGGCGCCGGCGGCACCATCGGCATCGCCGAGGCCGTGCGCGCACAGCCGACCGGCTACGACATCGTGATGGGCCAGAAGGACAACATGGTCGTCGCGCCCTGGCTGTACAAGAACCTCAGCTACGAGCCGACCAAGGACCTGACGGCCGTGGCGCACGTGGCCTATACGCCGGTGGTGATCGTCACGCGCACCGAATCGAAGTTCAAGAGCCTGAAGGACGTGGTCGATGCCGCGCGCGCGGCGCCGGACAGCGTGACCTACGGGTCGCCGGGCAACGGCACCACCATCCACCTGGCCGGCGAGATCTTCAAGAGCGCTGCCAGCATCAAGATGCGCCACGTGCCCTACAAGGGTTCCAACCCGGCCATGATGGACGTGCTGGCCGGCAACGTGGACCTGATGGTGTCCTCATTGCCATCGGCGATGGGGCAGATCAAGTCCGGCAAGCTGCGCGCCCTGGCCGTGACCTCGGCCAAGCGCAGCAGTTCGCTGCCCGATGTGCCCACCGTGGCCGAGCTGGGCTACAAGGACTTCGACGTGAGCACCTGGTACGGGCTCTTCGCGCCGGCGGGCACGCCCAAGGAGATCGTCACCACGTTGAACGCCGAGGTGAACAAGCTGCTGGCCACGCCCGAGATGAAGGCCGCGATCGTTGCGCAGGGCGCCGAGCCGCAGGGCATGACGCCGGAGCAGTTCGGCACGCTGCTGAAGACCGACTATCTGAAGTGGCGCGACATCGTGAAGGCCTCCGGCGCGGTCATTGAGTAAACCCCCAGGTTGGCTCACTTCGTGTAGCCGCCCACCCCCTTGCTGGGGGCAACACCAGCGGCCCGGCAAAGCCGGTTCCGCGGTGGGCATGTTGCTCGCCCCCAGGTTGGCTCACTTCGTGTAGCCGCCCACCCCCTACCGGGGGCAACACCAGCGGCCCGGCAAAGCCGGTTCCGCGGTGGGCATGTTGCTCGCCCCCAGGTTGGCTCACTTCGTGTAGCCGCCCACCCCCTACCGGGGGCAACACCAGCGGCCCGGCAAAGCCGGTTCCGCGGTGTTCCTGGAAGGGCGCCGGTCTAGGCGTCGCGCACATCGGCGACCGGCTTGCTGCCGAAGTCCGGGCGAGCCAGGTAGGCGAGTACCTTCGCGGCCGCCGAGGCCGGCGTGTCGAGTTGGCCCTGCGCCTTCAGCCGCTCGAAGCGCGCGCGGTCCGGGAACATGTCGGCCTCTGCCCCGCGCAGCTGCACCTGCATGTCGGTGTCGATCACGCCGGGCGCGAGGGAGACGATCTTCGCGCCGCCGCCCAGCGCCTCTTCTTCCAGCGCCACGGCGCGCGAGAAGTGGTCCATGCCGGCCTTGGCCGCGCAATAGGGGGCCTGGCTGGCCATGGCGTTGCGGCCGAGGCCGGAGGAGATGTTGAGCACCTTGCGCTCGCCGCGCCAGCCGCGGGTGGCGGCGAGAAAGGCCGAGGTGAGCAGCAGCGGCGCTTCCAGGCCGACGCGAAGCGCCTGCGACAGCTCGGCCGCGACGGCCTGCGAGAGCGGCCGGGTGCGGCCGACGGTGCCTGCGTTGTTGATCAGCGCGACGCCGTCGAAGGCCTGCCCGTCCAGGCCCTGGAGCCAGGCAGCGAGCCGGGCGGCGGCGGGCACCGGGTCGGCCAGGTCCTGCTGCCATTGCTCGAGTTCGACGCCGGCCTCGCGGGCGCGGGCGGCGAGTGCATCGTCGGCGCGGCGGGAAATGCACAGCAGGCGCTGCCCGGGCCGGGCCAGCAGCTGCTCGGCCATGGCGCGGCCCAGGCCGCGCGAGGCGCCGGTGATGATCGTGAGTTGCGAGGAATTCATGAATGATCTCGTGAAATGCGTCATCGACGGCGATATGCCGTGTGGCGTCGATCCTATAGGCGGATTGACGAAGCGCGGCGCGCCTTCTTAAAGTCAGCCAATGCCCATCCAGTACGAGCCAACGCGCGACCCGCGCCACTTCCTCGAGGGCTTTGGACTTTCAAGCCCTGCACAGCCGCCGGTGATCCGCCCTGGCGGGCAGGGCACCTTCATCCGCCGCCCGCGTGGCGACCGCGAAGGCAGCGCCGTCACCACGCGCTTCGAGGCGGCCGCGGGCCGCTGGGGCCTGATCCCGCTGTTCGCCAGGGAGCGCGAGTATCCCTACACCTTCGAGGCCCGCGGCGAAACGGCCGCGAGCGAGCGCAATTTCTATCAGCCGTGGAAGCGCGGGCACCGCTGCGTGGTGCTGGCCGATGCGCTGTACCGCCGCGGCGACACCGAAGATTCGGTGGTGCGCGTCACCCGCGCCGACGGCCAGCCGCTGGCGATGGCCGGCCTGTGGAACGGCTGGCGCGCGCCCGATGGCGAGTGCGTCGAAAGCTTCGCGCTGCTGACACTGCCCGCAGTGGAGCAGCCCGTCCAGCGCCGCGTGGTCTTCCTGCGCGAGGCCTGGCTCGACGACTGGCTGCATTGCCCTGTCGAAGAGACGACCGCCTACCTGCGCCCCTATGCGCAGGACCAGCTGGTGCGCCGCACGATGGTGCGCGATCCCTCCATCCCCATGCCCGAGCGCGCGCCCGCAGCGTGCTGACTAGCCTCCACCCGCGCGCAAGGCGGCGAGGTCGAGCACACGCACCCCGCCGTACTCGACCCGGATCGCACCCTTCGCCTGCAGCGTCCGCAGCGCCTCGTTGACGCGCTGGCGCGACAAGCCGATGAGATAGGCCAGCTCCTGTTGGGTGATGCGCAGCAGCTCCCCCACGCCGGGGAAGAGCACCGGGTTGAACAGCGCCGCCAGGTTGCGCGCGACCCGCGCATCGGGGTTGTTGAGGCGGTCGGCCTCGCGTGCGGCAATGAACTGGCCGAGCCGCTCGTTAAGCTGGTTCATCACGAAGCGGTTGAAGCCGATCGAATGGTCCAGCAGCCAGTGGAAGTCGTCCACCGGCAGGCCTGCCACCACGCTGCGGCGAAGGGCCTGGATGTTGTAGCGATAGGGCTCGCGCTTGAGCGCCGTGCCCTCGCCGAACCACCCGCCGGGCGGCAGGCCGCTGTAGGTCATCGAGGTGCCATCGGCGTTGTCGTTGCTCATCTTGAGCAGGCCTTCGACAACGCCGAACCAGAACGTGGGCGGACGGCCGATGCGGCAGACCAGGTCGCCGGACTGGGCGTCGCCCACCACCACGGCGGCCTCGGCGCGGCGGCGTTCCGCGGGCGTGAGGGTGTGAAGCCAGGGAATGTTCTTCAGCTCTTCCGGCGTGGCCGGCCGCACGCGCTCGCGCAAGGAAGAGGCGCCGTTCGAAGTGCCGCGAGTCATCGGGAAACTCCGGGGAGTAGTGTCCCTAGGATTGTCGTTGAAACGACAAGCTGGCGACAAGCGCGGTTCTAAAGTCCGCCCATCGTGCAAACCACCGACAACACCTTTCCCCGCCTGTTGCTGGCCCATGCGCAGCGCCAGCCCGACGCGCCGGCCGTGCGCGAGAAGGACCTCGGCATCTGGCAAACCTGGAGCTGGTCGGACGTGGCCCGCGAAGTGCGCGAGATCGCCTGCGGGCTTGCCAGCCTCGGCTTCAAGCCGGGCGACAACCTCGCGATCGTCGGCGCCAACCGCCCGCACCTGTACATGGCGGTGCTGGCGGCGCAGAGCCTGCGCGGCGTGCCGGTGCCGCTCTACCAGGACGCGGTGGCGGGCGAGATGGTCTTCATGCTGGAGGATGCCGCGATCGACTTCGTGATCGCCGAGGACCAGGAGCAGGTCGACAAGCTGCTGGAATGCCGCGAGCTGATGGCGGCCCAGGGCAAGCAGGGGCTGCGCCACATCGTGTACGACGACCCGCGTGGGCTGCGGCACTACGCGCAGCCGGGGCTGCTCGGCTACGAGCGCCTGCGGGAGCTGGGCCGCGCCTTCGACAGCGCGCAGCCCGCCTTCTTCGAGCAGAGCCTGAACAGCGTCGAGCCCGGCGATGTCGCGGTGATCCTCTACACCTCCGGCACCACCGGCCGGCCCAAGGGCGTGTGCCAGACGCATGCCAGCTTCATCGCGGCAGGCCGCGGCGGCGTCGAGAGCGACAAGCTCGGCCCCGGCGACAACGTCATGAGCTACCTGCCGATGGCCTGGGTCGGCGACCACCTGTTCTCGGTGGCGCAATGGATGGTGGGCGGCTTCACGCTCAACTGCCCCGAGTCCTCGGCCACGGTGATGAACGACATGCGCGAGATCGGGCCCAGCTACTACTTCGGCCCGCCGCGCACCTTCGAGGGCCTGCTGACGGCGGTGTCGATCCGCATGGAAGACGCTGCGGCGCCCAAGCGCTGGCTCTACGCCAGGTTCATGGCGCTGGCGCAGCGCGTGGGTGCCGACATCCTGAACGGTGCGAAGGTGGGGCTGGGCGACCGGCTGCTCTACCGGCTGGGCGACCTGCTGATCTACGGACCGCTGCGCAATGTGCTGGGCATGAGCCGCATCCGCGTGGCCTACACCGCGGGCGCGGCGATCGGGCCCGACCTGTTCCGCTTCTACCGCTCGATCGGCGTCAACCTCAAGCAGTTCTATGGCCAGACCGAGACCTGCGCCTATGTCTGCCTGCAGCAGGACGGCAAGGTCAAGCTGCAGACCGTGGGCAGCGCGGCGCCCGGCATCGAGCTGCGCATTGCACCGGACGGCGAGGTGCTGGTGCGAGGCGTCTCGGTGCTGAAGGAGTACTACAAGCGGCCCGACGCAACCGCCGAGGTGCTCGATGCCGAGGGCTATTTCCACACCGGCGATGCCGGCGTGATCGACGCCGAGGGGCATCTGCGCATCATCGACCGCGCCAAGGACGTGGGCAAGCTCTCGAGCGGCGCGATCTTCGCGCCCAACTACATCGAGAACAAGCTCAAGTTCTTCCCGCAGATCAAGGAAGCGGTGTGCTTCGGCAACGGGCGCGAGGAGGTCTGCGCCGCCATCAACATCGACTACGAGGCGGTGGGCAACTGGGCCGAGCGCCGCGGCCTCCCCTACGGCGGCTACGTGGACCTGGCCGGCAAGCCCGAGGTGCTGCAGCTGGTTGCCGAATGCGTCGAGAAGGTGAACGCCGACCTGGCGATCGAGGAAGGCATGGGCGACACGCAGATCGCACGCTTCCTGGTGCTGCACAAGGAGCTGGATCCCGACGACGACGAGCTCACCCGCACGCGCAAGGTGCGGCGCGGCTTCATCGCCGACAAGTACCGCGTGCTGGTCGATGCGCTCTACGGCGGCAAGACCGAGCAGTACATCGAGACGCAGGTCAAGTTCGAGGATGGGCGCACGGGCGTGGTGAACGCCACGCTGAAGATCGTCGAAGCCAAGCGCTTCCCACCGTTGAAGGCCGCGGCATGAACGCGCAGAACAGCGCCGAGACCGCCGTGCTTGCCAGCGCCACCGGCGCCGGCCGGCGCATCGGCGAGGTCATCCTCGACGTGCAGAACATCTCGCTGTCCTTCGGCGGCGTGAAGGCGCTGACCGACATCAGCTTCGACGTGCGCGAGCACGAGGTGCGGGCCATCATCGGCCCCAACGGGGCGGGCAAGAGCTCGATGCTCAACTGCATCAACGGCGTCTACCAGCCGCAGCAGGGTTCCATCACCTTCCGCGGGCAGCATTTCAGGCACATGAACTCGCGCCAGGTCGCCGAGATGGGCGTGGCGCGCACCTTCCAGAATCTGGCGCTGTTCAAGGGCATGAGCGTGCTCGACAACATCATGACGGGCCGCAACCTCAAGATGAAGAGCGGCCTGCTCGCGCAGGCGCTGCGCTGGGGCCCGGCCGAGCGCGAGGAGATCGCGAACCGCGAGTTCGTCGAACGCATCATCGACTTCCTGGAGATCCAGCTGCACCGCAAGACGCCCGTGGGGCGCCTGCCCTACGGCCTGCAGAAGCGCGTCGACCTCGGCCGCGCGCTGGCGATGGAGCCGCAGGTGCTGCTGCTGGACGAGCCCATGGCCGGCATGAACGTGGAGGAGAAGCAGGACATGAGCCGCTTCATCCTCGACGTGAACGACGAGTTCGGCACCACCATCGTGCTGATCGAGCACGACATGGGCGTGGTGATGGACATCTCGGACCGCGTGGTGGTGCTCGACTACGGCAAGAAGATCGGCGACGGCACGCCGGACGACGTGCGCAACAACGAGGACGTGATCCGGGCTTACCTCGGAACGGAACACTGATGGGCTTTTTCATCGAAACCCTGTTCGGCGGCCTGATGGTCGGCATGCTGTATTCGCTGATCGCGATCGGCTTCGTGCTGATCTACAAGGCCTCCGGCGTCTTCAACTTCGCGCAGGGCGCGATGGTGCTGTTCGCGGCACTGGCGATGGCGCGCTTCGCGGAATGGTTCCCGCGCTGGCTGGGCTTCGAGAGCCAGGTGCTCGCCAACCTGCTGGCCTTCGTCGCCGCGATGGCGGTGATGATCGTGGTGGCCTGGCTGATCGAGCGGCTGGCGCTCAGCCGGCTGGTCAACCAGGAAGGCATCACGCTGCTGATGGCCACGCTGGGCATCGCCTACTTCCTGGACGGGCTGGGCCAGACCCTGTTCGGCAACGACATCTACAAGATCGACGTCGGCATGCCCAAGGAGCCGTTGATGGTGCTGGAGAGCACCTTCCCGGGCGGCCTGCTGCTGAGCCAGGAAGACCTGATCGCCGCGGGCGTTGCCGCCGCGCTGGTGGCGGTGCTGGCGCTGTTCTTCCAGAAGACCGCCACCGGGCGTGCCCTGCGCGCGGTCGCCGACGACCACCAGGCCGCGCAGTCCATCGGCATTCCGCTCAACCGCATCTGGGTCATCGTGTGGTCGGTGGCCGGGTTCGCGGCGCTGGTGGCCGGGATCATCTGGGGCTCGAAGCTGGGCGTGCAGTTCTCGCTCTCGCTGGTGGCGCTGAAGGCGCTGCCGGTGGTGATCCTGGGCGGACTGACCTCGGTGCCGGGCGCGATCATCGGCGGGCTGCTGATCGGCATGGGCGAGAAGCTGTCGGAAATCTATTTGGGGCCGATGCTGGGAGGCGGCATCGAGATCTGGTTTGCCTACGTGCTGGCACTCGTCTTCCTCCTCGTGCGGCCTCAAGGCCTCTTCGGCGAAAAGATCATCGATCGGGTCTAAGACATGAACCCCCACGCTCATCACTTCGTGTATCGCTGCCCCCCGAGGGGGCTCTCAACGCCCTTCGGGCGGCCGGGCGGGCGTTGACATGCTCTACAGAGAAAACGGCCAGTTCAAAACCAGCTACCGCGCGGACCAGCAGGTCTTCCCGATCCTGCAGGACCGGGTCTTCATGCTGGCGCTGCTGGCGGTAGCCTTCGCAGTGGTGCCGCTGCTCGCGTCGGAGTACTTCTTCCGCGCGATCCTGATCCCCTTCCTGATCCTCTCGCTGGCGGCGCTGGGCCTCAACATCCTGGTGGGCTACTGCGGCCAGATCTCGCTGGGCACCGGCGCCTTCATGGCGGTGGGCGCCTACGCCGCCTACAACTTCCACGTGCGCATCGACGGCATGCCGCTGATCGCCTCGCTGCTGCTGGGCGGGCTGTGCGCGACCGTCGTGGGCGTGCTCTTCGGCATTCCCAGCCTGCGCATCAAGGGGCTCTACCTGGCGGTGGCGACGCTGGCCGCGCAGTTCTTCCTCGACTGGGCCTTTCTGCGCATCAACTGGCTGACCAACAACTCGGCGTCGGGCTCGGTCAGCGTGGCGGGGCTCAACGTGTTCGGGCTGCCGGTCGAGTCGGCGGTGCAGAAGTACCTGCTGTGCCTCACGCTGCTGGTGCTGTTCGCGATCCTGGCCAAGAATCTGGTTCGCAGCGCCATCGGGCGCGAGTGGATGGCGATACGCGACATGGACGTGGCCGCGGCGGTGATCGGCATCCGCCCCGTGTACGCCAAGCTGACGGCCTTCGCGGTGAGCTCCTTCATCGTCGGCGTGGCCGGTGCGCTGTGGGGCTTCGTGCACCTGAGCACCTGGGAGCCAGCGGCCTTCAACATCGACCGCTCCTTCCAGCTGCTCTTCATGGTGATCATCGGCGGCCTGGGCTCGATCATGGGCAGCTTCTTCGGCGCGGCCTTCATCGTGCTGCTGCCGATCGTGCTGACCCAGATCCCGGGCTGGTTCGGCGTGTCGATGTCGACCGCGCTGGCCTCGCACCTCGAGTTCATGATCTTCGGCGCGCTGATCGTGTTCTTCCTGATCGTGGAGCCGCACGGGCTTGCGCGGCTGTGGTCCACGGCCAAGGAAAAGCTGCGCCTCTGGCCCTTCCCGCATTGATTCCAACCGGCACCAACGTACCTTTCCAAAGGAGACAACCATGAAGCTGAAGTCACTCGCACTCGCCGTTGCAACGGTCTCGGCGCTCGCGGGCGCGGTCCCGGCCTTCGCGCAGGCCAAGGAGCAGTTCTTCCCGCTGCTGGTCTACCGCACCGGGCCCTACGCACCCAACGGCACGCCCTGGGCCAACGGCAAGCAGGACTACATCAAGCTCATCAACGCGACCGGCGGCATCAACGGCGTGAAGATCAGCTACGAGGAATGCGAGACCGGCTACGCCACGGACAAGGGCGTGGAGTGCTACGAGCGCCTGAAGGACAGGGGCGCCACGCTGATCGATCCGCAGGCCACCGGCATCACCTTCGCGCTCACCGACAAGGCGCCGGTCGACAAGATCCCGCTCATCACCCTGGGCTACGGCCTCTCGGCCTCGCAGGACGGCAGCGTGTTCAAGTGGAACTTCCCGCTGATGGGCAGCTACTGGACCGCAGCCGACATCCTGATCCAGCACATCGCGAAGAAGGAAGGCGGCCCGGACAAGCTCAAGGGCAAGAAGATCGCGCTGGTCTACCACGACTCGCCCTTCGGCAAGGAGCCGATCCCGCTGCTGCAGGAGCGCGCGAAGATGAACGGCTACGAGCTCTCGCTGATCCCCGTGGCCGCGCCCGGCATCGAGCAGAAGTCGGCCTGGCTGCAGGTGCGCCAGTCGCGGCCCGACTACGTACTGCTGTGGGGCTGGGGCGTCATGAACTCGACGGCGCTCAAGGAAGCCGTGGCCACCGGCTATCCGCGCGAGAAGATGTATGGCGTGTGGTGGGCCGGCGCCGAGCCGGACGTGAAGGACGTGGGCGCCTCGGCCAAGGGCTACAACGCGCTGGCGCTCAACACATCGGGCACGGAGCCCAAGGTGATCCAGGACATCCTGAAGACCGTGCATGACAAGGGCCAGGGCACGGGCCCGCGCGATGAGGTCGGCTCGGTGCTCTACACGCGCGGCCTCATCATCCAGATGCTGGGCGTGGAGGCGGTGCGCCGCGCGCAGGAGCGCTTCGGCAAGGGCAAGGTCATGACCGGCGAGCAGGTGCGCTGGGGGCTCGAAAACCTCGCGCTCGACCAGAAGAAGCTCGACGCGCTCGGCTTCTCGGGCGTGCTGCGGCCGATCAGCACCTCCTGCCAGGACCACATGGGCTCGACCTGGGCGCGCGTCCATACCTGGGACGGCAGCAAGTGGGGGAACATGTCGGAGTGGTACCAGGCGGACGAGCAGATCATCAAGCCGATGGTCAAGGCCGCGGGCGAGAAGTACGCGGCGGAAAAGAAGCTGCCCAAGCGCGACGCTTCGGACTGCGCGGCTTGATCCACCCGGGCCTTCGCGACGCGACCTCGAGATACCAACGTTGACTCTTCCAGCATGAGCACGTCCAACACCCTCCTCAACGTCAACGGCATCGAGGTCATCTACAACCACGTGATCCTGGTGCTCAAGGGCGTGTCGCTGAAGGTCCCGGAAGGCGGCATCGTGGCGCTGCTCGGGGGCAACGGTGCGGGCAAGACCACCACGCTGCGCGCGGTGTCGAACCTCCTGGCCGGCGAGCGCGGGGCGGTGACCAAGGGCACGATCGAGCTGCGCGGCGAACGCATCGAGGCGCTGTCGCCGGCCGAGCTGGTCAAGCGCGGGCTGATCCAGGTGATGGAGGGCCGCCACTGCTTCGCGCACCTCACCATCGAGGACAACCTGATGACCGGCGCCTACACCCGCACCGACGGCAAGGCCGCGGTGGCGCAGACGCTGGAGAAGGTCTATGCCTACTTCCCGCGCCTGAAGACCCGGCGCGGCTCGCAGGCTGCCTACACGTCGGGCGGTGAGCAGCAGATGTGCGCCATCGGCCGCGCGCTGATGGCCAACCCGAGCATGGTGCTGCTCGACGAGCCCTCGATGGGCCTGGCGCCGCAGATCGTGGACGAGGTCTTCGGCATCGTGAAGGACCTGAACCAGAAGGAGCACGTGACCTTCCTGCTGGCCGAGCAGAACACCAACATGGCGCTGCGCTATGCCGACTACGGCTACATCCTGGAGAACGGCCGCATCGTGATGGACGGCGAGGCGAAGAGCCTGCGCGAGAACGAAGACGTTAAGGAGTTCTACCTGGGCGTCGGTGGCGCCGACCGCAAGAGCTTCCGCGACGTGAAGAGCTACAAGCGAAGGAAGCGGTGGCTGGCGTAACGGCTCGCCCCCAGGTTGGCGCCTGATCCAGGACAACGGCTATGAACGACTACTACGATGCGCTTGAAGTGCGCGACCCGGCGGAGCGCGAGCAGGACCTGCTCGCGGCGTTGCCCAGGCAGATCGCCCAGGCCCAGACTGCCGCGCCTGCCTTCGCGCAGATCCTCGACGGCGTGAAGCCCGCCGACATCGCCAGCCGCGAGGCGCTGGCGCGGCTGCCGGTCACGCGCAAGTCCGAGCTGCTGGAGCGGCAGAAGGCCGGGCGCGCGCGCGACCCCTTCGGCGGCTTCTCTGCCATCCCTTTCGGGCCGCGCATGCTGCGCGTGTTCGCGAGTCCCGGGACCATCTACGAGCCCGAAGGCGAGGCGCGCGACTACTGGCGCACGGCCCGCGCGCTGCATGCCGCGGGCTTTCGCAGCGGCGAGCTGGTGCACAACGCCTTCAGCTACCACATGACGCCGGCCGGCGCGATCATGGAAAGCGGCGCGCGCGCCCTGGGCTGCACGGTGTTCGCCGGCGGCACCGGCCAGACCGAGCAGCAGGTGGACGCGATCGCCGAGCTCAAGCCCGCGGGCTACACCGGCACGCCGAGCTTCCTGAAGATCCTGCTGGAGAAGGCGGCCGAGCGCGCGATCGCCCTGCCCTCGCTGACCAAGGCCCTCGTCTCCGGCGAAGCCTTCCCGCCCAGCCTGCGCGACTGGATTGCGGAGCGCGGCGTGGCCGGCACGCAGTGCTACGCGACGGCGGACCTGGGCCTGATCGCCTACGAGACGGCCGCACGCGAAGGGCTGGTGCTCGACGAAGGCGTGATCGTGGAGATCGTGCGCCCCGGCACCGGCGACCCGGTGCCCGACGGCGAGGTGGGCGAGATCGTGGTCACCACGCTGAACCCCGACTACCCGCTGATCCGCTTCGGCACCGGCGATCTTTCGGCCGTGCTGCCGGGCGCCTGCCCGACCGGGCGCACCAACACCCGCATCAAGGGGTGGCTCGGCCGTGCCGACCAGACCACCAAGGTGCGCGGCATGTTCGTGCACCCGGGCCAGGTGGCCGAGATCGCGCGGCGCTTCCCGGAGGTGCAGCGCGCGCGGCTGGTAGTCGAGGGCGAGATGGGCGAAGACCGCATGACGCTGCGGCTCGAATGCGCCTCCGAGCCCGAAGGCCTGGCCGGGCGCGTGGCCGAGGCGGTGCGCGAAGTCACCAAGCTGCGCGGCGAGGTCGAGCTGATGGAGCCGGGCAGCCTGCCCAACGACGGCAAGGTGATCGAGGACGCGCGCAGCTACCGGTAGCGAGCCGCCCTCAGGCGTGCGCGTGGACGCCCGCGAAGGCTTCGAGCATCACGCGGGTGAAAGCCGGCAGGTCGGCGGGCTTGCGGCTGGTGATCAGCGGGCCGTCGGCCACGACTTCCAGGTCGACCCACTTGGCACCGGCATTCTTCAGGTCCGTGCGCAGGGAGGGCCAGGAGGTCATCGTGCGGCCCTTGACCGCATCCGCCTCGATCAGGGTCCAGGGGCCGTGGCAGATCGCGGCGATCGGCTTGCCGGCCTTGACGAAGTCGCGCACGAAGGCCACGGCCTGTTCGTTGATGCGCAACGCGTCGGGGCTCACGACCCCGCCCGGCAGCACCAGGGCATCGTATTCGTGGGCGGCGGCCTGCTGTAGCGGGACATCGACATCGAAGCGGTCGGCCGGCGTGTGATGCTTCCAGCCGCGGACGCCGCCTTGGCTCGGCGACACCAGGCTGGTGTCCGCGCCCGCAGTGTCCAGCACACGGCGCGGCTCGATCATCTCGGATTGCTCGAAGCCGTCCGCCACGAGGATGGCAACCTTCATGCCCTCAAGCTGGCGTTTGATCATGGAAAGTCCTTTCGTTTCGGGGCCTTCACGCTAAGGCGCCGCGGGCACCGTCGGATCGGCGTGCGTCGGCTCACCATGTCGGACAAGTCGCCTTCACCGGCATGGAGCTTGCGTCGAACTGCACCCTCTTACGATCGCCACCATGACCCACGCCTTCTTCCAGCCTCCCGCGACATCCCGTTACGCGCTGCGCAAGCTGAGCGCGCCGCGCTGCCTGCTGCCCGAGGACTTTGCAGGCAGCGGCTCGGACCCGGACCTGGCCGCCATCGACCTGCTGGTGGACCAGGGCCGCGTCGCCGCCATCGAGCCGGCCGGCACGCTGCCCGCGGAGCTCGGCCCCGACCTCGACGCCTCGATGGTGCTGCCAGGCCTGCTCGACTGCCACGCCCACCTGGACAAGGGCCACATCTTGCCGCGCCAGGCCAACCCCACCGGCGACGGCGCGGGCGCCTCGATGGCCACGCAGCGCGACCGGCAGGCCCGCTGGCATGCCGAGGACGTGCGCCGGCGCATGGAGTTCGGCCTGGCGACCGCGTACGCGAAAGGCGTGGTGGCGATCCGTACGCATCTCGACTCGCTGGCGCCGCAGGCCGCGATCTCCTTTCCGGTGTTTCGCGAAGTGCGCGAGCGCTGGGCCGGACGTGTCGCGCTGCAGGTGTCCTCGATCGCGCCGCTCGACATCTTCCTCACGGACGAAGGCCGGCAGCTAGCGGACATCGTGGCCGAGAGCGGCGGCCGGCTCGGCTGCGTGACGCGCTCCACGCGCCATCCTGGCGACGCGATGCCGCCCGACCTGGACGACGCGCTGGCGCGCGTGTTCCAGCTCGCGGCCGAACGCGGGCTGGATCTCGACCTGCATGTGGACGAATCGACCGATCCGCGCGCCCGCGCGCTGATCCGCGTCGCACGCACCGCGGTCGCGCAGGACTTCAACGGGCGCATCCTCTGCGGCCACTGCACCGCCCTGGCACTGCAGAGCGACGAGTTCATCGAGGAGACGATCGTGGCCTGCAAGGATGTGGGCATCGACATCGTGAGCCTGCCCACCGTCAACATGTACCTGCAGGACCGCAGCCCCGCAGGGCGCACGCCGCGCTGGCGCGGCGTCACGGTGCTGCACGAGATGAAGGCGCGCGGCCTGCGGGTGGCGGTGGCCGGCGACAACTGCCGCGATCCCTTCTACGCCTACGGCGACCACGACATGCTGGACACCTTCACCCAGGCCGTGAAGATCCTGCACCTGGACCATCCGCTGGGCGACTGGATCCGCGCGGCCAGCGAAACGCCGGCGGCCATCATGGGACTGGACCTCGGCGTGCTGAAGCCCGGCATGGCGGCCGACCTGCTGGTGCTCAAGGCGCGCAACTATTCGGAAATGCTCTCGCGCACGCAATTCGACCGCACCGTGCTGCGCGCCGGCCGTGCAATCGACACCACGCTGCCGGATTACCGCCTGCTGGACGACCTGATGCACGCCTGAGCCCCGCCGGGCTGCCGCACCGTAAGCGTCGACTTCCGAAGCATTGTGTAGGAGATGGCTGACAGACAGCGGCGAGTTCACGTGGACAGTGGGTTGCTTCGGTGATTCACGGAGGAATTTGTCCATGCCCGTCGTTTGTACGGCTTGCGGGAGCAAGAACCGGGAGAACGCGAAGTTCTGCATCGGCTGCGCACGCCAGTTGCCCGGGTTCGTACCCACGGGACCCTCGGCCCTCGAGGCCATCAACACGGCGCGTCCTCCGCGTGCGCCCGCTCGCACGGCACGCGCCTGGCGACGCGACGACCCGCTGATGATGCTGCCCGCCGAAACGGCGGGCTTCTGGCTGCGCCTCGCCTTGCTGGGCCTGGCGATGGGGATCGGCTTCATCGGCTGGTATCTCTATGTCACGCGCCAAGTGGCACCGCCGTCCTTCCTGGAGCCGATCACGGCAGCGCTGGCGGTGGAAGACCGGAAGCCGCCTGCGCAGGATTCGGTGGCGCTCGCCGCGCCGAGCGCATCCGCGACGACTCCGGCGCCCGCCCCTGCAGCGACTGCGGCAGCGACAGCACCTGCAGTGCCGGCCAAGGCCTCGGCGCAGACGCCAGCTCCGGCGACGCCGCGCGCAGCGGCGCCCGCAGCCGCCGCCACGGCGGCCGCGAAAACGGAGCCGGCGCCCGCGAAGGCAGAACCCGTGGTCGCAAAGGCGGAGCCGGCTGCGACGGCAACGGGTGCATCTCGCGCGCCAACGGCTGCGCCGGCCGATCGCTATCGCGAAAGCACGCCACGGCGCAGCCGCGCCCCGGCCTGGGCCGACGAGCCGCCGACCGTGCCGCCCGCCATCGCGCCGGCAACCGTTTCGCCCGCTCCCGCACGCGCCCCGGCCTGGTCCCGCGACGATCCCGGCCCGCCGATCGCTCCCGGCCCGGGCCCTGTATACAGCGCGACCCGCTCGCCATCGTGGAACCGGGGCGACGGCGGCCCGCCGGTCGTCCCGGGGCCGGGGCCGGTGGTCACGCCCTCGCGGAGTCCTTCGCCGGTCGTGGCCGGCGACGGAGGCCCCCCGATCGCGCCGGGGCCGGGCCCGCTTTTCAGTCCGGTGCGCACGCCGACCTGGGCCGCCAATGATCCGGGGCCCCCGATCGCGATCGGCCCCGGGCCGGTCTACAACCGCACCAGGGAGCCGTAGGGCGCAGGTGAAAACCGCGCTGCGCCCCTTCCAGTTACACAAGAAGCGCGCGAAATCGCTAAGGGCATTCCGGGGTGGGGCGTGCGGCGGGGCGGCGATAAGATCGCGGCCCTTGAAACTTGGATTGAACACGGAGAGACCATGAAGAAACTGATCGCCCTCACGGCCATCGCCGCCGTCGTCACGGGCGTGCACGCCCAGGAATTCCCCGGCAGCAAGCCCGTCACCATCGTGGTGCCCTTCTCCGCCGGCGGGCCGACCGACCGGGTGGCCCGCGACCTGGCCGAGGCCCTTCGCAAGCCGCTGGGCGGCGTCAGCATCGTGGTCGACAACGTGCCCGGGGCCGGCAGCTCGATCGGCGCCGCCAAGGTGGCGCGTGCCACGCCTGACGGCCACACGCTGCTCCTCAACCACATCGGCATGGCGACCGTCCCGACCCTGGTGCGCAATGTGCCCTTCAAGGTCGAGACCGATTTCGAGTACCTGGGCATCGTCAACGACGTGCCGATGACGCTCATCGCCCGGCCCACGATGAAAGCCAACAACTACAAGGAGCTGACGGCCTGGCTCGCGGAGAACAAGGGCAAGATCAACCTCGGCAACGCGGGCGTGGGCTCGGCCTCGCACCTGTGCGGCCTGCTGTTCCAGAGCGCCACCAAGACCGAGATGACGCCGGTGCCGTACAAGGGCACTGCTCCCGCCATCACCGACCTGATCGGCGGCCAGATCGACCTGCTGTGCGACCAGACCACCAACACCTCGCCGCAGATCGAGGCCAAGAAGGTCAAGGCCTACGCCGTGACCACCTCCAAGCGCCTGACCACACCGCTGCTCAAGGACCTGCCCACGCTGCAGGAGGAGGGCCTGAAGGACTTCCAGGTCACGATCTGGCACGGCCTCTACGCGCCCAAGGGCACGCCGGCAGCGGTCACCAAGAAGATCAACGATGCGCTCAAGGTGGCGCTGAAGGACGCTGACTTCGTGAAGAAGCAGGAAGGCCTGGGCGCCGTGGTCACCAGCGACAGCCGCGTCGAGCCGGCCGAGCACAAGAAGTTCGTTGCCGCCGAGATCGCCAAGTGGAGCCCGATCATCAAGGCGGCCGGGGTCTACGCCGATTGATGTGGCCCGTCGGCCGAGCCGCGATCATGTCGCGTGCTCGGCCTGCGGCTTTCCGTTGGGCCGCTTGCCGGCGATGATCATGCCGAGCACCTCGTCCTCGTTCACGTCGGCGGTTCGGTAGGTTCCCACCAACCGGCCGTTCTTCATCACTGCCAGGCGGTCGCTCAGGCCGAACACGTCGGGCATGTCGTGCGTGATCAGGAAGATGCCCACGCCGTCGGCCTTGAGCTGCTTGACCAGCGCGCCGACCATCGCGGTCTCTTCGGGGCCGAGGGCGGCGCAGGGCTCGTCCATGATCAGGATGCGCGCGTTGAAGTACAGCGCGCGCGAGATCGCCACCACCTGCCGCTGGCCGCCCGAGAGGCGCCGCACCGGCACGCGGATGTTGGTGAAGTTCTTGTTGAGGCGGCGGAACACCTTGCGCGCCTCGTTCTCCATGAAGTGATCGTCCAGCGTGCGCCAGGGCGTGAGCTTTTCGCGGCCCAGGAAGAGGTTGGCCACGGAGTCCAGGTTGTCGGCGAGGGCCAGCGTCTGGTAGATGGTCTCGATGCCTTGCGCCTGCGCCTCCGAGGGCGTGCGGATGTGGACCGGCTCGCCCGCGATGCGCGTCTCGCCCGAGTCGACGGGGTAGGCGCCGGCGAGCATCTTCATCAGCGTGGACTTGCCGGCGCCGTTGTGGCCCAGCAGCGCGACCACTTCGCCGGGGTAGAGGTTGACGCTGACGCCATCGACTGCCTTCACGCCGCCGAAGGACTTGCGGATGTCGCGCAGCTCGACCAGCGGCGCCGCGGTGCTCATCGTCCTTCCCCGAAGTACTTGCGGTAGAGCACGTCGAACACCACCGCGACGATCAGCACCTGGCCGATGATCACCATGCGCTTGCCGATCGCGACGTCGAGCAGCAGCATGCCGCTGTCGAGCGACTGCATGATGAGCGCGCCCAGCACCGAGCCGAAGATGGAGCCGCTGCCGCCCGCCAGGGCTGCGCCGCCGATCACCGCGGCCGCAATGACGTAGAGCTCCATGCCCGAGCCCAGCGAGTTGGTGCCGGCGTTGAGCCGCGCGATCGAGACGATCGCAGCGACGGTCACCAGCACCGCCAGCAGCGCGAACAGCAGCAGGGTCACGCGCTTGACCGGAATGCCCACCAGCGCCGCAGCATCGGGATTGCCGCCCATCGCGAACACGTAGCGACCGAAGCGGGTGCGGTGGACGATGAAGGACAGCACCACCGCCACCACGGCCCAGATCAGCACGGGGATCGGGATGCCCTGCGGTTCGGACTTGGAGGAGATCTGGTAGCTGTTCATGGTCGCGGCAAAGGCGAACACCACCGCCGCGGGCACGGCCGTGAGCAGCAGGTCGAGCCACAGCGGCTCCACCGGCATCTCGTGCCGCTGGCGCGCGCGGCGCTGCTGCAGCATGCGCGCGAACAGCACGGCAGCGACCAGTGCGGCCAGCGCCCAGCTGGCCGTCGTGCCGATGCCGCCGTCGTAGCCGCCGCCCAGGCGCTGGAAGAATTCGTCGTTGACCGGCTGCGTCTTGCCGTCGGCCACCAGGAAGGCAGCGCCGCGGAAGGACATCAGGCCGCCCAGCGTGACGACGAAGGAGGGCACGCCCAGCATCGCGGTCAGCCCGCCCTGGTAGAGCGAGACCAGCAGCGCCACCGCCAGCCCGGCGAGGCAGGCGGCCGGCCAGGACCAGCCCGAGGTGTACTGCAGGTAGGCCACCAGCACGCCGACGAAACCCATCACCGAGCCGACCGAGAGGTCGATGTGGCGGGCCACGATGACGAGCACCATCACGGTGGAGACGATGCCCACCACCGCGGTCTGCTGCGCGATGTTGTAGAGGTTCTCGGGCGAGAGGAAGACGCCGCCCGAAAGCCAATGGAAGACGATCGCCATCACCGCCAGCAGCACGCACATCAAGAGCAGGCGCAAGTCGATCCCGCTGCGCCTCCACAGCGACTGCGATTCGCTCATCGACCGGCGTGCGTCACTTGCAGGCCGCGGGGGCCTTGTCGCCGCTCACGCCCTTGCAGAGCTCGTCCTTCTTGATCCAGCCTTCCTTGATCACCACGTCGAGGTTGTCGCGCGTGATCGGCACTGGCGTGAGCAGGCGCGAGGAGATCGCCACCTTCTTCTCGCCGCCGCTCCAGTTGGCCGCCTTGTCCGGCGTCTTGCCTTGCGTGAGCGCGATCGCGGCGCTCGCCGCCTCGCGGCCCAGTTCGCGCGAGTCCTTCCAGACCGTCACCGTCTGCGTGCCGAGCGCGACGCGGTTGAGCGCCGCGAAGTCCGCGTCCTGGCCCGACACGGGAATGCCGCGGATGCCCTTGGCCGTGAGCGCCGCCACCGCGCCGCCCGCGGTGCCGTCGTTGGCCGCGACCACCGCGTCGACCTTGTTGCCGGCCTTGGTGAGGATCTGCTCCATGTTCTTCTGCGCGACCTCGGGTTTCCAGCCATCGGTGTACTCGTCGCCCACGATCTTGATGTCGCCCTTCTTCACCGCCTCGGCCACGATCTCCTGCTGCCCGGCGCGCAGGAAGTTGGCGTTGGGATCGGTCGGCGAGCCCTTGATGAACACGTAGTTGCCCATGGGCTGAACCTTGTAGACCGCGCGTGCCTGCATGCGGCCGACCTCGACGTTGTCGAAGGTGATGTAGAAGACACCGGGCGTCTCGATGAGCCGGTCGTAGGCCACGACAGGCACCTTCTGGCGCATCGCCTTGTTGACCGCGGGCAAGATCGCGTCCTTGTCCATCGCCAGCACGATCAGCGCCTTGGCGCCCTTGGACATCAGACCCTCGATGTCGCCCAGCTGCTTCTCGGGCGAGCCGCCGGCATCGGCGCTGATGTACTTCGCGCCCAGCTTCTCCAGCTGCGCCTTGATCGCGGCTTCGTCGGTCTTCCAGCGCTCCTCCTGGAAGTTGGACCAGCTCACGCCGACCACGGTCTGGGCACAGGCAGCGACGGCAGAAAGGCCGAAGACCAAGGCGCCGAGGGCGCGAAGAGGCTTCTTCATGGGTTTATCTCCGGGGGGTTGTGGGTGAGCCGCGCGGCCGTATTCCGGCGGCCAAGCCAACTATGGCCAGCGGCTTTGGACGCGGCCATCCGGGGAATCCCTGCGGGAGAAGGCACTACACGGCAGCTCAGGCCGCCTGCACCGCAGCGAGCCAGAGCTGGGCTCCCTGCGGCGGCGTCGAAGTCCAGGTGACGTTGTAGGTGCCGGCTGCGGCGACCTGCCTGACGGCCACCGCGCACTGGACCAGCGCCCCTGCAGCCAGCACCGAATCGATGACCGTGAAGCCGTTGTCGGGCACGGCCGTCTTGTCGAGGTCGACGCCTGCGTCGCCCCACCACCAGGCGACGAGCAGTGCCGCGCCCGTGGTGGTGACGCTGGCGCTGGTCAGGGGCTGGCCCGACAGCACCTCGCGCCACTGCACGTCGCGCACGAGGCCGCCGCTGGTGATCTCGACGACGCTGAGGGTGGTTTCGTCTGTGACCTTGGGCTTTTCCGCGCTGACCACGTGGCCCTCCCTGCCCTGGGCCTGCACGCAGCCGTACAGGCCCGTGCCTGAGCTCGGCCACAGGGTGTAGGTGTGCGGCACACCGAGCGGGACGAAGGTGTTGCCGGCGTTGTCGGTCGGCGTGGAGGCGGCAAGCAGGCCTCGCCCGACGCAGACCAGGAGGGTGCTCCCCGTGGCCCGCGTGGAGATGGGCGAAGTGGACAGCGACGGTGAAGAAACGCCGTCGAGGTTGAAGGCAAGGGTGTGGGCGCCGAGAGCCGGCGCTGCTGGAGCGGGTGCCGGTTCGGGTGCTGGAGCGGGCGCGGGCGGAGGCGCTGGCGTCGGCGCAGGGGCTGGTGCTGGAGCGGGCGAAGCGCCAGGCGCCGGTGCGGCTGTAGCCAATGGCGCGAAGCCTCCGCCGCCCCCTCCGCCTCCGCCACAGGCCGTGAGTGTTGCGCTTCCGGATGCCATGCCCACTGTCGCAAGCGCGCAAAGGCGATTCAACAGCACACGGCGTTCGTTCGGCAACGCGGCTGCGGCGCCGCCGGAGGGTTCATCCATGTCGGGACCTCACTCGAAGGCGACGCGCGTTGCGATGAGCACCCCGTTCACCACCTGCGCGCCCTGGATGTTGACCCTGACGCCGTTGCCCAGATTGGCCGCCGTGCCATTGACGAACACCACGCCCGGGCCGCTGGCGTCGATGGGCTGGCCCCTCACCCGGAAGCTCGCGGGCGAGCTGAAGTTGCCGATGTTGCCGATCAGGGTGAACGAAGAGGGTCCGCCGGTGCCGGGCACGTGCCGGATCTTGAGCTTGGTGGCCTGGAGCACTCCGTTGGACATGGTGCCGCCCACTTCCACCTTGACGCCGTTGCCCACCGAGCCGGCAGGCCCGCCGGTGATCTGCGCCGACGCAGCGTTCACCGGGATGTTGAGCACGCGCAGCGAACCGAGTCCGGCGTAGTCGGTGACGATGCCCGCGAGCTGGACCGGCGTGGCATCCGCTCTCGGCACCGGATACCACCACTGGACCTGCGTGGCGGGCAGGCGGCCCGGCAGCACGGTGGCCGCGCGCACGCGCACCAGGGTGCCATTGGCGAGCGGGCCGCCGTCCAGGCTGCCGGACAACACCGCGGTGCTGTAGTCGACCGTGAAGCTGCCGATGGCGAAGGTGCGGCGGGCAGGGTCGAGGTTCTGCACGGTGCCCGTCAGGATTGGCGCGGAGGGGCCGCGCTGCTCCACGCGCGTGGCCCGCAGGACGCCCGGTGCGCCCGGCAAGCCCCACACCTGCAGCGTGCTGCCGGGCGGGATGGCGGCAAGGCCGGTGGAATCGGCCCACACGGTGGCATCGTCGGTGGTGACCGTGGTGCCCAGGATGACGAAGCTGCCTTGTGCAAGATCGACCGAGGACAAGGTCCCGCGCAGATCCGCGGCGGAATCGACCCGGCGGGCGACACCGCTGGTGAAGTCTGCACTGAACGGCCCCGTGACCTTCGCGCTCATGCCCAATTGCAAGGCGGATGCATCCTCGAGGTTCACGACGGCATTGTCGGTGTTGTAGCGCACGCCGTTGACGATGATGCTGCCCACCCCATCGACGCCGCCGACGCCGGCCGCATCGGCGGTGCTGACGCCGGTGCCGCCGGAGCCCACGCCCGATCCGTCGTCGCCCGAGGCTGCCGTCGAGGTGCCGCCGGTGCCCGTCGAGCCGCCACCGGTCCCGGCCGAGCTGCCACCGGTGCCCGACGCGCCGCCGCCCTGGCCATCGCCCCCGCCGCCCGCCGGGCTGCTGCCCCCGTCGCCGGGGCTCGACCCCGCGACCGCGCCCGTGCCCCCACCCCCGCCGAGCGCGACGCCGCCGCCCCCACTGCCACCGCCGCCGCACGAGAGCAGCAGCGCGGTCGAGATCGCCAGCAGGGCAGCGCGCAGGAAGGCGTTCTTCATGCTTTTTTTCCGTCCAATCGTTTCGCGGGAGTCACCGACCGATGTTGTGCCAGATCCGAGGCATCCTCGTAGTAGGTGTAGATCCCGACCCGGATGCGACCCGAGGCCGTGCTGTCCGCCGCCTCCGCGGCCTCGAACGCACGCGTCATCTCCCTTGTCAGTTCGTGGTGCAGGGTGCTCCAGCGTTGCCGCGCGAGCTGGTGGATTCGCTCGCAATCCTCGATGGCGATGCCGGTGGCGAACACCGCGCGCTCGAGCAAGGGCGGCGCCGCGCCCAAGGTGTTGGCCACGCTGGCCAGGAGGTGGTCACGCGCGTTGTCGCCCAGGAAGGCGAGCATGCCTTTGAGATCGGTTGACGGGACGAAGCCGGCAGCATTGAGTGCGACGCGGCCCGCCTGCTCGGTCGCCAGGTTCAGGCGCACCAGCTCATCCAGGATGGTGCGGTGGTGCACATTCCCGCGGCTGGCATGCCGGGCCACGGCCTCGAAGGAAGGTGCGCCGCCCTCCGCCACGAGGGGCAAGGCCAGCAGGGCCGGGTCGTCGGTGGACATCTGCAGCCACAAGGTGAGCGTCTTGGCCGCCGCCGACATCTCGGTGTGCGGCAGCGGCTCCTCGGCTTCACGCACCTTGGCCGTCACCGCCTTGCGGTTCAAGCCGGTGGTCACCGAAAGCTGACTGAGATTCGGCTCGACACCCTTGTCGAGCCAGGCCCGCCGTGCCTCGTCGATGAGAAGTTCGCGCAGCACCAGCTCGAGATGGGCGTGCTTCAGCCCGAGGGCCAACGCGAGCCGGACGATGGGACGCATGACGCGTGCGCAAGCCTGGACGGCCCAGCCCATCGGGCCTTCGCCGCCGGCGGCGCCCGCTTCGACGGGCGCGGCGCCATCGCCTGGGTCAGGCCTGGCGCTTTTCGATCCAATGCGTTTGGTCGCCATAGAGCGTGTTGCCCAAGGCAGCGGCCTTGTCGAGCCGGTCCCGATTGCGCGGAGTGTCCGGAACCCACAAGCCGCCGCCGTTGGGGCGAGGTCCCTCCTGAATGACTTTGTCGGACCAGCGCAGCCTGATTTCGAACAGGGCGCGCAACGTCTTGCGGGACACGATGCTCCTCGGTGCAGAAGGTGAAGGCACTAACGCTCCGTTACCAAGTGGACAGTGACATGCGTAACCGTCTTACAAAACGGTGCACACGACTATAAGACAAGAGCACTATTGATGTGAAGTTTTCACATCCATCCATTCGGCCGATATGCCAAAGGTAGAAATGTCAAAGCCTGTCACACACAAGAAGAGCTCAGCGGCGTGGCGCAGCAGCCGATCGATCGGCGCGGCGCGCTACGCGAGATCGTCGTCGCGGACCTGGAGGGAGCCCCGCGAGAAAAAGGCACGCGACGCCTGGCTCGCGGCGATGCGCGTGAGGAAGGCCATGCAGGCGCGCATCGTCGAAGCCTTCGGCACCTACGTCAACGGAGCCGGACCCGGCCCCACGGACGAAGAGCTTCTGACCTTCGCAAGACTGGCGATCGCAGAACAACGGCTGGCGCGCCGGTTGCGCCAGTCGCCATGAATCCATCTGTCCCGAGGAGAGCACCATGACCTCAGCCGCCGCTGCCAGTCCGTCGTCACCTTCGGACGTTGCCTTCGGAAACCTGATCGATCTCGCCATGCTTCGAACGGGCGCGGTGTCTGTCGAAGTCTGCGAGGCCTGCAACACCATCAACCTCGGCGCCGCGCGATTCTGCAAAGGCTGCTCGCACAAGCTGCCGGCGTTCTACTGCGCAACGCCTGCCGGCGAGCCAGCAGCCCCTCCCGACGCCTGGAGCGCCACACGGAGGCGGGGCTGGACCTGGGATCTGGCGGCCTTCTGGCTGGTCATCAATTCGCTGGCTGGTGCGACAGCGCTCGGCACGGTCTGGTAGCAGCCGCGCCGCCGGCCCTCTCCCATGCGAGAAACAACCAAGGGCGGCCAGCTGATGCCCGGCACCAAGGAGGCATCCATCAGGTCGTCCTCATTCGATCGTGCGGCCGATCCTGCCGCAAACGAACCGTTGCCCGAGGGCGCTTCGCCGTCTTCGCCGACCGGCACGGCGCAACCCGACTGGACGGATTGGCAGCCGCCCGGACCGGCCATCCCGCCGCATCAGCTGACGCGCGTCTGCGATGGCTGTCAAACGCTCAACCGGGACACCGCGCAGTACTGCCGGAATTGCGCCCGCAAGCTGCTGCCGCAGGGCGTCGGGGAAGCCGCGGTGGCGGCGCCGTCGAGCGACCCCGAGGCGCATGCGGCATCGGCCTCGGCCCTGGATGACTGGCCTCCGGTGCATGCGCGCCGCGAAGGCACGAAGGCTCGGCGCGTGCTGGGGATTCCTGTGCCGCCGGGCGTCGATGCATCCATCGTCTGGTTGCTGCTCGTGCTGGCGGTGTCGCATGGCGCCTTCGTGCTTTGGTATCTGGGCCGCTCGGCGATGCAAGACCCTCCGCCGCTTTCCCCTGACGTTTCCGGCATGTCACGGCCGGCGGCCCCGCCGGAGAGCCCGACGGCAGCCTTGCCGGCCGCGCAGCCCGCCGCGCCGACGGCCGAGGTCCGCCGCGAGGCCGATCGACCCCAGGTGCCGGAGACGCGCGTCGCCGAGCCGGCAGCGCCTGTTGCGCCTCGTGCACAGGAAGATGCCACGCCTTCGCCGGCCGCCGTCGAGACGGCTGCAGTGGCGCCCCCGGCCGAGGCGACGGTCGCGGCGGCACCGCCCGACGATCCTGCACCGGCGCAGCCCGGAGCGGCGCTGGAGCCTTTGCCGAGGCCGGCGTCGGTCGAAGCAGCCGGGGCCCCTGCGCCTGCGAGGGCCAATGAAGTTCGCAGGCCGGTCGCGCCGGCGAGAGCTGCCGAGCGCACGAAGCTTGCCGAGCCGGCAAAAGCCGCAGAGCCCACGATGCTCGCGGAGCCGGCACGAGCCGCCGAGCCCGCGAAGATCGCCGAGCCGGCCAGGGCCACCGAGCCCAAAGCCCAGGCTCAGGGCGACACGAGCGGCGGCACGGCAACCGCGTCGGCCCCACCGGCGATCTCCCCGCCGCGAACGGGCGGCGCGGACGCGCGGACGCGTCCGCTCGCTGGTCCGCAGGTTCAGGCCGCCTTGGCCCGACCCTCCACGCCCCTGAGCTACTGCGACCGCCACAACCCGTTCGGCGAAGCTGTCTGCCTGAATGCACGGCCTTCGGGGGCGGTGATGCAGCCATCTCAGGGAGCGCCCGGCACTTCGAGCACCGGGAGCTCCAGGGGACCGAGCGTGGGCCCCAACGACCGCTGGGCCTTCGCTGCGGGTGGCAGCGGGGGTTCCGCTGGTGGTGATGGTGGCGCAGGTGGAAGTGGTGCTGGTGGCGGCGGCGCTGGCGCGGGTGCTGGTGGCGCTGGTGCTGGTGGCGGCGGTGCTGGTGGCGGCGGTGCTGGTGGCGGCGGTGCTGGTGGCGGCGGTGCTGGTGGCGGCGGTGCCGGTGGCGGCGGTGCCGGTGGCGGCGGCGCTGGCGGCGGCGGTGCCGGTGGCGGCGGTGCTGGCGGCGGCGGTGCTGGCGGCGGCGGTGCTGGCGGCGGCGGTGCTGGTGGCGGCGGCGCTGGTGGCGGCGGCGCTGGTGCTGGTGGCGGCGGCGCTGGTGCTGGTGGCGGCGGTGCGGGTGCCGGCGGCGGTGCTGGTGGCGGCGGTGCCGGTGCCGGCGCCGGCGGTGGCGCTGGCGCCGGTGGTGCTGGAGCTGGAGCTGGCGCTGGCGCAGGAGCTGGCGGTGGTGCCGGAGCTGGCGCTGGTGCAGGAGCGGGCGCTGGTGCAGGAGCTGGCGGCGCAGGTGCAGGTGCAGGAGCTGGCGCCGGTGCAGGAGCTGGCGGCGCAGGTGCAGGAGCTGGCGCCGGTGCTGGCGGCGGCGCTGGTGCTGGTGCTGGACCCGGGGGTGGCGGACCCGGTGGCGGCGGACCCGGCGGCGGCGGCGGGCCAGGCAGGTAAGGCCAAGACCCACCCACCTGTCTCACTTGCGCCTTCAGCGGCTGCCGCCGCCACGAAAGCCCTACTTCGGCCGGATCGCGTCCGCCGTTCCCTGGATGAAGGCCTTGATCTTCTCCACGTCCTCGACGCTGAGCTTGCCGCTGAAGTCAGGCATCCCGCGCTCCATCGCCGGCCCCTTGAAGACGAACTTGTCCAGGTTCTCGATGTAGCCCGCGTTCATGTAACCCAGGTTCGGAATGTTGCCTCCGCGGTCCACACCCGGCACGCCGTGGCAGAAGACGCAGTTGCTCACGTAGAGAAGCGTTCCTTCCTGCACCTTGCCCGGGTCGTACTTCACGCCCTGCAGCAGCTTGTCCATGCGGTACTGCACGAACTGCGGCTTCGGCGCATTGCCGCCGATCACGAAGGTGTAGACGGTGCCCGGCCCCTGGCGCTCGGTGGCGCGCGCGGCAAGGCCATAGACGCCGCCCCAGCCGACCGCGATCGACACGTACTGCTTGCCATCGACCATGTAGGTGGCGGGTGCCGCGACCACGCCGGTGCCGGTGGCACTTTCCCAAAGCTTGTCTCCGTTGCGGGCGTTGTAGGCCACCAGGCGCCCGTCGGCCGTGCCCTGGAACACCAGGTTGCCGGCGGTCGTCAGCGTGCCGCCGTTCCACGGCGAAACGTGCTCGACGGCCCAAGCCTGCTTCTGCGCCACGGGGTCCCAGGCCACCAGGCGGCCGAATGGCTTGCTTTTGGGCGGCTCGGCATTGATGAACATGGCGGTGTTCCAGCCCAGGGCGGCATGCGGGCGCGCCGGGACGTTCTCGTTGAATTTCCAGGCCTTGTCATCCATCAGGCTCAACGGGATGTTCTGCGCCGGCAGGTAGGCCAGGCCGGTCTGCGGGTTGAAGGACATCGAGTGCCAGTTGTGAGCACCGAAGGGCCCCGGCACGCTGTCGCCGGGCTTCTCGTTCTGCCGCGCCGCGGCGACCTCGATGGGGCGGCCGTTCTTGTCGTAGCCGGTGGCCCAGTTGACCTCGACGAAGTTCTTCGCGGAGAGGAACTCGCCGTTGGTGCGGTCGATGACGAAGAAGAAGCCGTTCTTCGGCGCGTGCAGGATCACCTTGCGCGGCTTGCCGCCGATCTCGAGGTCAGCCAGGATCATCGGCTGCGTCGCGGTGTAGTCCCAGTTGTCGCCCGGGGTCTCCTGGTAGTGCCAGACGTACTTGCCGGTGTCGGGGTCGAGCGCGACGATCGACGAAAGGTAGAGGTTGTCGCCCCCCTTGGGGCTGCGCTTGCTGTGCGCCCATGGCGAGCCGTTGCCGGTGCCGATGTACATCAGGTTGAGCTCGGGGTCGAAGGTCATCGTGTCCCACGCGGTGCCGCCTCCTCCGGCTTCCCAGTATTTGCCCGAAGGGTCCCAGGTCTTGGCGGCCTTGGCCATGGAGGCATCCTCGAAGGGCTTGGACGGATCGCCGGGCACGGTGTACCAGCGCCACTTCTGTTCGCCGGTGTTCGCGTCGTAAGCGGTGACGTAGCCGCGCACGCCGTACTCGGCGCCGCCGTTGCCGATGATGACCTTGCCCTTGAAGACGCGCGGCGCGCCGGTGATGGTGTAGGACTTCGATGGGTCGGCGATGGTGTCCTTCTCCCAGACGGGCTGGCCGGACGCGGCGTCGAGCGCTATCAGGCGCCCGTCGTAGGCGCCGACGAATACCTTCCCCTGGTAGAGCGCGACGCCGCGGTTGACCACGTCGCAGCAGCCCTTGAAGCCCTTGGACCTGTCCACCTTCGGGTCGTAGCTCCAGATCTTCCTGCCGGTGCGGACGTCGATCGCATGCACCACGCTCCACGACGCAGTGACGTACATGATGCCGTCCACCACCAGCGGCGTCGCCTCCACCCCCCGCGTGGACTCGAGGTTGTACGACCAGGCCAGGCCGAGGTCCTTCACGTTGCCCGCATTGATCTGGTCCAGCCTGCTGAAGCGGGTCTCGGCGTAGTCGAGGCCGTAGCTGGGCCAGTCGGGCGTCTTCGCGGCATTGGCGCGGATGAAGGCGCCGTCGACGCGGGCGGTCGCCGCCTTGATGTGCTCGGGCGAGCCTTTGTCCTGCGCCATGGCGGGCACGGCGGCCAGGCCCAGCAGCGCGCCGAGCGCCAGCAGGGTGTGGAGCTTGTTCATCGTGTCGTCTCCGGTGTCGTTACGGAGCGAAGAATCGTTTGCGGGGGCACTTTGCTCATCCTCGGGATTTCCCTAGCGCATGACTGTTCCATTGCGGAACAAATTCGATGCGCTTGTCGAGGCGCCCACACGAGGAGAAGGTCGATGTCCCAGCCCCAGAGCCGCATGAGCCGCACGGCCGCCCGAAGGCGAATAGCACCGCAGCCGAAGGCGAAGGTATCCGGGTGAGCGCCGCAGGCCCGCCGCGGCAGCTGTTCTCGAGCACGCGTGCAGAGCGCGTGGCGCTGGCGCGGCAGCAGTTCTTCGAGGAAGGGGTGCGCCCCTCGGGGCTGGTCGGCGAGGCAGTGATCCAGTCGTGGATGCGCTGCACGCGCGCCCACACCGACCGAGACCGCGTCATCGCCTTCGACCCGGTCACGCCCAGTCGGCTGCATGCCACGCTGAACCGCAACCGCGAGCTGCTCGATGCCGCGCGCGCCGAGCTGGAGAGCATGGAGGGCTCGCTCGCGGGCACGGGATCCCGGGTGCTGCTGACCGATGCCCAGGGCGTGATCGTGCACGCCACGCACGATCCGTCGGCGGCCCAGCAGCCGATCCTTCGCAAGAGCGCGCGCCTGGGCGTCAACATCGCCGAGGGCATCGTCGGCACCACGGCGCCGGGCATCGTCGCGCGCACGGGCCAGGCCTGCACGGTGACCGGCGCCGAGCACTACTTCGACTGCCTGCGCGAGATGCAGTGCGCGGCCTCGCCGATCCACGACGTGCATGGCCGGCTCGCCGCGGTGCTCGACATCACGGCGGAGTCGCGGCACTTCGGCTTCGACGCCGCTTCCGTGGTCGCGCTCTATGCCACGACCATCGAGAACCGCCTGCTGCAGGCGCAATCGCCGGACCGGCTCGTGCTGCGCTTCCAGGCCAGCCCGGCGCTGCTGGGCACGCCCCTGGAGGCGCTTGCCGGCATCGCGCCGGATGGCAGCGTGGCGTGGCTCAACACGGCCGCCGCGCGCTTGTTCGGGCGGCTGCCCGAGTCGGGGCCACGCGACGTGGAGCGCCTGTTCGGGCTCGACCTCGCCGCGCTGCTGCGCCTCGGGCGGCAGGGGGCCGCGCAGCCGGTGCGGCTGGCGAGCGGGCTGGGCGTATGGATGCAGGCCCGGCTGCATGCCCCCGACGGGGTGGACTTCCGGCATGCGGTGAGCACGGCAACGGTGGAGCGCATCGAGCCGCCGGTCGTCGAAGTACCGCTGCCGGCCCCACCCCATGCCGCAGGCGCAGGCGCAGGCGACGGCAGCCTGCACGGCCACAGCCGCAAGTTGATCGAGGACACGCTGAGCGCGCACGGCGGCAACATCTCGCACGCGGCGCGCCAGTTGCGAGTGTCGCGCGGCACGCTCTACCGGCGCCTGCGCAGTTGGCGGCAGGACGTCGGGGGCGGTTGAGGGCGCGGCGCAGACGCGCGGGTTAGCCCGCTCACCGGCGCCTGGTCGCGATCGATAGATTCCGGCGAGGCGCGGCCGTGCTCTGCGCTGGAGCCAAGATGAATACCAAGATCTCCGAGACCGAGCGCCTGGCGCTCTACCGAACGATGCGCCGCATCCGCGCCTTCGAGAACGCCGCCGAGGTGGCCAGCCAGGGCGGCGTGAGTGCCTATGGCCAGGAAGCCGCTGGCGCGGCCAGGGTACGCGGCCCTCTGCACCTGTCGACCGGCCAGGAGGCCGTGGCCGCGGGTGTCTGCGCCCATCTCGCGAGGGCCGACTACCTGACCTCCACGCACCGCGGCCATGGTCATACGCTGGCCAAGGGCGCCGACCTGACGCGCATGATGTGCGAGCTCTTCGGGAAGGCCAGCGGCTTCAACGGCGGCAAGGGCGGCTCCATGCACATCGCCGACTTCTCGGTGGGCATGCTGGGCGCGAATGGCGTGGTCGCGGCCGGGCTGCCGATCGCGGTGGGCGCGGCACATGCGCAGAAGCTGCAGCGAAAGGACGCGATCACCGTGTGCTTCTTCGGCGACGGGGCGATCAACCGCGGGCCCTTCCTCGAATCGCTCAACTGGGCGCGCGTCTACGCGCTGCCGGTGCTCTTCGTCTGCGAAGACAACCAGTGGAGCGCGACCACGGCCAGCGGCCCGATGACGGCCGGCGACGGCGCCTCGGCCCGCGCCGAGGCGCTGGACATCGCCGCGACCCGCGTGGACGGCAACGATGTCTTCGCCGTGCACGCGGCCGCGGGCGCGCTGGTGGCAGAGGTGCGCGGCGGGCGCGGGCCGCGGCTGCTGCATGCCCTCACCTACCGCGTCAAGGGCCACGTCTCGGTCGACCCGGCGGGCTACCGTGATCCGGCCGAACTGGCCGCCGCACTCCAGACCGACCCGATCGAGCGCGCCCGCTCGCGGCTGCTGGCCGACGGCGCCGAGGCTGCGGTGCTCGATGCCATCGAGCACGAAGCGCAGACAGAAGTCGACGCCGCCTTGGCAGCGGCCGACGCCGCGCCCTGGCCCGACGCGGCGGCCGCCTTCACCGACGTGCAAAGCACCGGAGCCGGCCAATGGACATGAGCAGCGACACGGCGACCGGCCGCGGGCCCGCGGCCTCGGTGCAGCAACTGAACTACGCCGAAGCCGCCGCGCTGGCCGTGCAGCGCGAGATGGAGGCTGACGCCCGCGTCGTGGTGCTCGGCGAGGACGTGGGCCGGGGCGGCATCTTCGGCCAGTACAAAGGCCTGCAGCAACGCTTCGGCGCCGAGCGCGTGATCGACACGCCGATCTCCGAGGCCGCGATCATGGGTGCCGGCGTGGGCATGGCGCTCGCGGGGCTGAGGCCGGTGGTCGAGATGCGGGTGGTGGACTTCGCGCTGTGCGGCATGGACGAGCTGGTGAACCAGGCCGCCAAGAACCGCTTCATGTTCGGTGGGCAGGGCCGCGTGCCGCTGGTGGCGCGCATGCCGGGGGGCATCTGGGACGCGTCCGCCGCGCAGCATTCGCAGTCGCTGGAGGCCTGGTTCGCGCACCTGCCGGGCGTGGTCGTGGTGTGCCCGTCGACGCCGCAAGACAACCATTCGCTGCTGCGCGCGGCGCTGCAATGCGGCGACCCGGTGGTCTACATCGAGCACAAGAACCTGTGGGGGCTGCGGAGCGCCGTGGACGAATCGGTCGAGGTGCCGCTGGGCAAGGCTGCGCGGCTGCGCGCAGGCGACGCGTTGACGATGGTCAGCTGGAGCCGCCAGTTGCAAGCCTGCAGCGCCGCCTGCGATGTGCTCGCCGCCGAGGGCATCGCGGTCGAGCTGATCGACCTGCGCACCCTGTGGCCGTGGGACCGCGAGACCGTCCTGACCTCGTGCGCGCGCACCGGCCGGCTGCTGGTGGTGCACGAAGCGGTGCAGGCGGCGGGCTTCGGCGCCGAGATCGCGGCCAGCGCGGCCGAGGCCACCGGTTGCCGCATTGCGCGGCTGGGCGCGCCGCGCATTCCGGTGGGCTATGCGCCCGTGCTGGAGGCGCAGTCGCGAGTAGGCATCGAGCGCATTGCCGAGGCGGCACGGGCCCTCTGCCGATGAGCGATGCGGGCAGTCTGGAAGATTCGGCCGGCTAGGCCGCAAAGCCGCCGTCGATGTTGAGGCTGGCGCCGGTGACGAAGCCGGCGTCGGGCCCTGCCAGGTAAGCCACCATGCCCGCGATCTCGTCGCCACGGCCGTGTCTCGGGATGGCCATGAACCCGTGCATGGTGGAAGCCATCGGGCCGTCAGCCGGGTTCATGCCGGTGTCGACGGGGCCAGGCTGCACGTTGTTGATCGTGATGCCGCGTGGCCCCAGGTCGCGCGCGAAGCCTTGCACGAGTCCTTTGAGAGCGGATTTGCTCATCGCATAGACGCCACCACCCGCAAAGGGCATGCGCTCGGCGTTGGTGCTGCCGATGTTGATGATGCGACCGCCCTCGCCCATGTGGCGCAGCGCCGCCTGGCTGGCGACGAAGACGGCCCGCACGTTGACGTTCAACGTGAGGTCGAAATCTTCCAGGGAGATCTGATCGACGGCACCGGGCCTGAAAACGCCTGCGTTGTTGACCAGGATGTCGAGCCGGCCAAGCACCTGTGCAGCCTGGTCGATGGCCGAGCGCAGCGCATCCGCGTCGGCGCTGTCGACGCGCAGCGCCATCACGCGCCCGCCCGTGGCTTCGATGCTGGCGGCCAGGTCCTTGGCCGCCGCATCGTTGCTCGAGTAGCTGAACGCGACGGCAGCGCCGTCGTGGGCGAGACGCCGCACGATGGCGGCGCCGATGCCGCGCGAGCCGCCGGTGACGAAGGCGGCCTTGCCGCCGAAGATGGGCTTGGGTGAAGTGGCTTGGGTCATGATGAACTTTGGAAGTTGTTGGGATGACTCAGTGTCGGGATTCGGTTGCACCTCCGGTAGCCGCCCAACGGCCTTATCAATTTCAACTTCGGGTTGAAAATCCGCACGTGCAACCCTTGAGCCACCTTGAGTCTTTCGTCCGCAGCGCCGAGACCGGCAGTTTCTCCGCCGCCGCCCGGCAACTGGGCCTGACGCCTGCGGCGGTGAGCAAGAACGTCGCGCGGCTCGAAGCCAGCCTGGGGCTGCGCCTGTTCCAGCGCAGCACGCGCAAGCTGACCCTGACCGAGGGCGGCGAGCGGCTGCTGCACCAGGTCGCCGGTGCGCTCGGGACACTGGCCGACGCCGTGGCCGGCGCCGCCGAAGCAGACCGGCAGCCCGCCGGCACCCTCAAGGTCAGCATGGGGCAGGCCTTCGGGCGCGAGTACGTGGTGCCGCTGCTCGGCGAGTTCCTGGCGCTCTATCCGGCCGTGCTGCCGGACTGGCACTTCGACAACCGGCAGGTGGACCTGATCGGCGAGGGTTTCGACGCGGCGATAGGCGGCGGCATCGAGCTCACGCCGGGGCTGGTGGCCCGCGAGCTGGCGCGCATCCATGTGGTCGCCGTGGCCGCGCCGCACTACATGGCCGGCAAGACAATGCCATCGCATCCGGCAGAGCTGGCAGCATTCGACAGCATCGTGCGCCGTTCCTCGCCCACCGGGCGCATCCGCCCCTGGACGCTGCGCAACACCGCCGGCGACGAAGTGGCGGTGGAAGCCCGGCCCCGCCTGATCTTCAGCGACCCCGAGGCGATATGCCGCGCGGCGATGCTGGGGCTGGGGGTCGCGCTGGTGCCGTTGCCCTTTGCGCTGCCCGGGCTGCAAAGCGGCGCGCTGCTGCGCCTGCTGCCGGGCTGGTACGACGACGCAGGCCCGTTGTCGCTGTACTACCCGAGCAAGAAGATGCTGCCGGCGAAGACCCGCGTGTTCGTCGACTTCGTGGTGGAGCAGTTCCGGGCCCGCGGCTTTGCGCGGCGCGTGCATGGGGCAGCCGCAGCGACGGATGAGCAGCACGAGCGCTCCGAAGGCGAAGGTACTCCGGTGAACACGGGGTAATTCCCTGCGGCGGATGTGACGCGCGCCCTGTACAACAGGGCGCCATGCATCAACAGGAATTTCGCATGAGCCCTGCATTCGTTTCCCGCCGAGCCGCCCTGGCCCTCGCGGCCGCCGCGCTACTCGCCGCGGGCCCTTCCGCCGCGCAAGGCACCTGGCCCACCAAGCCGGTGCGCATCGTGGTGCCCTTCGCGCCCGGCGGCACCACCGACATCCTGGCGCGGGCCGTGGCGCCCGAATTGTCCAAGGCCTTCGGCCAGCAGTTCATCGTCGACAACCGCGCCGGGGCCGGCGGCAACGTCGGCGCCGAAATCGTCGCCAGGGCGCCCAACGACGGCTACACGCTGCTGATGGGCACGGTGGGCACGCACGGCATCAACCGCGCGCTCTACCCCAAGCTGCCCTACGACCCGATCAAGGACTTCGTGCCGATCACGCTGGTGGCGGCGGTGCCCAACGTGATGGAGATGAACGCCGACAAGGCGAAGGCGCTCAACATCAACAGCGTGGCGGATTTCATCAAGTACGCCAAGGCCAACCCGGGCAAGCTCAATATGGCTTCAAGCGGCAGCGGCACCTCGATCCACCTGGCCGGCGAGCTCTTCAAGACGATGACCGGCAGTTTCATGACGCACATCCCGTACCGCGGCTCGGGCCCGGCGCTGCTGGACCTGGTGGGCGGCAATGCCGACGTGATGTTCGACAACCTGCCTTCGTCGATGCAGCAGATCAAGGCCGGCAAGCTCAAGGCGCTGGCCGTGACCAGCGCGCAGCGCTCGCCCGCCCTGCCCGACGTGCCGACCGTCGAGGAGGCTGGCGGCCCGTCGCTCAAGGGCTATGAGGCGAACTCTTGGTTCGGCCTGCTGGCGCCTGCCGGCACCTCGCCGGAGATCGTGAACCGCATCCAGCAGGAGGTCGCGAAGTCGCTGGGCACCGCCGCCATCAAGGAAAAGATGCTGGCGCAGGGCGCGATTCCGAGCGGCAACACGCCGGCCGAGTTCGCCAAGCTGATCGACAGCGAACACACAAAGTGGGCGAAGGTCGTGAAAGCCTCAGGCGCAAAGGTCGACTAAGCGGGGAGGACTTGCCCCGGCGCGCGAAGCGCCGCCCCTTCGGGAGACACCGCGGAACCGGCTTCGCCGGGCCGCTGGTGTCGCCCCCGGTAGGGGGTGGGCGGCTACACGAAGTGAGCCAACCTGGGGGCGAGCTAAACCTCCCAGGTCACGTCCTTGCCGTCGGCCAGGGACTGTTTCAGCATGTGCAGCAGCGGCACGGCGCGCTGGTGCAGCCCGATGTGCTGCTTCTCGGCCTCGTTGTCGTGGCCCTCGACCGCATAGTCGTCGTAGTTGTGGGCGTTGCGGCTTTCGCGCGCAATGGCCGCCTCAAGCGCCGCAATGGCCGCCGGCATCTGCTCGCCCGTGATGACACCCTTGGGCGCGGGCGCCTTGCCGATGATGTCGAACAGCTGCCGCGCATGCGTCTCGAGCATCACGAAAGGCGGACTGGCGCGGGATTTGAATCGATACAGCATGGGGGCCTCGCTTATTTGTACATGTAGTCGCGAACGAAAGGGTACGCCGACTGTGCGCCGAACAGCGGCCCCGCCTTGACATTGCCGTCGGGCTTGGTGGAGAGCATCTGGTGCAGTGCAATCCAGCCCTGCTCGAAGCTCATCGCCGAGCCCGCAAGATACAGGCGATACGCGCGCAGGATGCGCTCCGCCTTCTCCGCACCGCTGGTGCGCACCAGGACCTCGCGGGCCTCGTCGAAGCGGGCCTCGAGGGCATCGGACCAATGCCAGAGCGTGCGCGCGTAGTGCGGCCGCAGGTTCTCGGTGTCGACCATCTCGAGTCCTGCGGCGGCGGTCTCGCGAAGGATGGTGGTCACGTGCAGCAGCTCGCCGCCCGGGAAGATGTACTTCTCGATGAAGTCGCCCAGGCCGGCACCCAGCTGCGCATAGTCGAGCTGGCCGGAGGTGATGCCGTGGTTCATGGCAAGGCCGCCGGGCTTGAGCAGAGCATGGATCTTGCGGAAATAGGTGCCCATGTTGGCACTGCCCACGTGCTCGAACATGCCCACGGAAGAGATCTTGTCGAAGGGCTTGTCCTCCTCGAGCAGGCGGTAGTCGCGCAGCTCGACCCGCACCCGGCCCTGCAGGCCCTTCTCCTCGATGAGGCGCGTCACGTAGGCATGCTGATTCTTCGACAGCGTGATGCCGGTCGCATCGACGCCGTAGTGTTCCGCCGCCCACAGCAGCAGCGCGCCCCAGCCTGAGCCGATGTCGAGATAGCGCTCGCCGGGCTGCAGCATGAGCTTGCGGCAGATGTGGTCGAGCTTGGCCTCCTGCGCCTGCGCAAGCGTCATGTCCGTGTCACGGAAATAGGCGCACGAGTAGACGCGGCGCGGGTCGAGCCACAGGGCATAGAAGTCGTCGGATACGTCGTAGTGGAACTCGATCTGCTGCGCGTCCTTGCCCAGCGAATGCGAGCTGCGCGAGCGGGCATGCCGCTGCAACTTGCTCCACCAGCCATGGGTGATCTGCACCGGGTTGCGCGGCAACAGCCCGACGGTGACGTCGACCAGGTCGCGCATGGCGCCCTGGATCTGGACCTTGCCTTCGACGTAGGCTTCCCCGATGGCGCCGAGCTGCCGTGCGCCCAGCTTGGCGAGCGCCGACCAGTCCGAAAAGGCCAGCGTGATGCGTGATCCCGGTCGGCTGACCTGCCGGCCATCCGGCAACTGCAGAGTCAGCGGAACCGGCAGATCGGAAAGCTGCGACTCGATCTTCGGCATCAGGCTTGGCGCGGAGCTTGGCATCAGACTTGGCATGAAGCGATTCTTGCCAGCGCGCGCAAAGTCGTCAACCGACCCTCAGGGAAACCCTTCCTGGAGTTGACATCAAATTGTTTAGGTCTAAACTATTGATCCATGAATAGCTCAGCACCCAACCTGCAGCGCATCCTGTGCATCGGCGGCGGCCCCGCAGGCCTCTACTTCGCGCTCCTGATGAAAGCCAGGCGGCCCGGCCTCGAGGTCACGGTAGTCGAGCGCAACCGCCCCTTCGACACCTTCGGCTGGGGCGTGGTGCTGAGCGACCAGACGCTGGACAACCTGCGCGCGGCCGATCCGCAGACCGCCACGCTCATCGGCAACGACTTTCACCATTGGGACGACATCCAGGTCTTCTTCAAGGGCCGCCAGGTGCGCTCCAGCGGCCACGGCTTCAGCGGCATCGGGCGCAAGCGGCTGCTCAACATCCTGCAGGAGCGCTGCCTGGCCCTGGGCGTCAAGCTGGTGTTCGAGACCGACGTGACGGACGACCAGGCCCTGGCCGCCCAGTACAACGCCGACCTGGTGATCGCCAGCGACGGGCTCAACAGCCGCATCCGCCAGCGCTACGCCGAAGTCTTCGAGCCCGACATCGACCTGCGCCGCTGCCGCTTCGTCTGGCTCGGGACGCACCAGACCTTCGACGCCTTCACCTTCGCCTTCGAACAGACGGAGCATGGCTGGTTCCAGGCCCATGCCTACCAGTTCGACGACAAGACCTCGACCTTCATCGTCGAGACGCCGGAAGAGGTCTGGAAGGCCCACGGCCTGGACCAGATGGAGCAGCCCGAGGCGATTGCCTTCTGCGAGAAGATGTTCGCGAAATACCTGGGCGGCCACTCCCTGATCAGCAACGCCACCCATCTGCGCGGCTCGGCCAACTGGATCCGCTTTCCCCGCGTGGTCTGCAAGCACTGGACGCACCGGATCGACGTCAGCGGCAAGAGCGTGCCGGTGGTGCTGATGGGCGATGCGGCGCACACGGCGCATTTCTCGATCGGCTCGGGCACCAAGCTCGCGCTCGAGGACGCGATCGACCTGTGCAACGAGTTCGAGCGCGGCGGCGAGGTCGACGCCGTGCTCGAGGCCTACGTGGCCAGGCGCAGCGTCGAGGTGCTCAAGATCCAGAACGCGGCGCGCAACTCGACCGAGTGGTTCGAGAACGTGAAGCGCTACACGAGCATGGAGATCGAGCAGTTCGCCTACTCGCTGCTGACGCGCTCGCAGCGCATCAGCCACGAGAACCTGCGGCTGCGTGACACGCAGTGGCTGGGCGGCTACGAGAAATGGCTTTCGGGCGGCAAGGCCGTGCCCCCGATGCTGTTGCCGCTTAAGGTGCGCGGCCTGACGCTCAAGAACCGCATCATGGTCTCGCCGATGGCGACCTACAGCGCAGTGGACGGCGTGCCGCAGGACTTCCTGCTCGTGCACCTCGGCGCACGCGCGCTCGGCGGCGCGGCGATCGTCTTCGTGGAGATGACCAGCCCCACGCCGGAGGGGCGCATCACGCCGGGATGCACCGGGCTCTACAACGAGGCGCAGTCGGCCGCCTTCAAACGCATCGTCGACTTCGTCCACTCGCAGACCAGCGCGAAGATCGGCATGCAGCTGGGCCACAGCGGGCCGAAGGGCTCCACACAACGGGGCTGGGAGGCAATCGACGAGCCGCTGTCGGAAGGCAACTGGCCGCTGATCGCCGCCAGCCCTGTGGCCTACGGAGAACAGAATCAGCTGCCGGCCGCGATGACGCGTGCCCAGATGGATGAGCTGCGCGAGCAATTCGTGGCCTCGACGCGCCGCGCTGCCGAGGCCGGCTTCGACTGGCTCGAGCTGCACTGCGCGCACGGCTACCTGCTGGCCTCCTTCATCAGCCCGCTGACCAATCTGCGCACCGACGAGTACGGCGGCAGCCTCGAGAACCGCTGCCGCTATCCGCTGGAAGTGTTTCGCGCAATGCGTGCGGCCTGGCCCGAGGACAAGCCGATGAGCGTTCGCATCTCGGCCCACGACTGGGCACCGGGCGGCACTACCGATGCGGATGCCGTGGTGGTGGCCCGCCTGTTCAAGGAAGCGGGCTGCGACTTCATCGACGTCTCCTCCGGCCAGACCACGCGCGCCGCCAAGCCGGTGTACGGCCGCATGTACCAGACGCCTTTTGCCGATCGCATCCGCAACGAGGTGGGCATCTCGACGATTGCAGTGGGCGCGATCACCGATGCCGACCAGGCCAACAGCATCATCGCCGCGGGCCGGGCCGACCTCTGCGCGATTGCGCGGCCGCACCTGGCCGATCCGGCCTGGACTCTGCACGAGACGGCCAAGCTGCAAAGCCAGCACATCGAGTGGCCCAGGCAGTACCTGAGCGGGCGCGACCAGATGTACCGCGAGATCGCCAAGCAGCAGCAGCTCGCCGCCACGATGGCAGCGAGCGCCGTGCCGCGCAACGCCGAGGAGGAGCAATAGGCATGGACCTCGAAGCACGCGCCCACAGCGAGCATCCGGAGGAGCTGCGGCTCTGGCTGCGTCTCCTGACCTGCACGCAGCTGATCGAAAAGCAGGTGCGCAACGAGCTGCGCGAACAGTTCGGCACCACCCTGCCCCGCTTCGACCTGATGTCGCAGCTGGAACGCGCACCCGACGGGCTCAAGATGAACGAGCTCTCGCGCCGCATGATGGTCACGGGCGGCAACATCACCGGCATCACCGACCAGCTGGTGGCCGAGGGCCTGGTCGAGCGCGTCGACGTGGAGGGCGACCGTCGGGCGTGGCGCGTGCGCCTCACGCCGCGCGGGCGACGGCTCTTCAACGATATGGCGCAGCAGCACGAAGCATGGATCGTCGACGCCTTCGCGGCGCTCACGGCCAAGGAGATCGCCCAACTGCACAAGCTGCTCGGCAAGGTCAAGCAGCATTCCCATCAGCAACTGGCGGAGGCCCTATGAAGCACTACATCGGCGCAGGCAATCCCATGCATGCGCAATTCGAACCGAAATCCGCCTACCGGGCCGAGCACTTCAGCTGGGCCTTCGAGGCCGGTGTCGGCACCATCACCCTGAACCGGCCGGAGCGCAAGAACCCGCTCACCTTCGATTCCTATGCCGAGCTGCGCGACCTGTTCCGCGCGCTGAACTTCGCGACCGACGTGAAGGCGATCGTGGTGACCGGCGCCGGCGGCAACTTCTGCTCGGGCGGGGACGTTCACGAAATCATCGGCCCGCTGACCAAGATGCGCATGCCGGAGCTGCTGGAGTTCACGCGCATGACGGGCGACCTGGTGAAGGCGATGCGCCATTGCCCGCAGCCCATCGTGGGCGCGATCGACGGCGTCTGCGCGGGCGCCGGCGCGATGATTGCGCTGGCCTGCGACCTGCGCTACGGCACGCCAGCCACGAATACCGCCTTCCTGTTCACGCGCGTCGGCCTGGCCGGTGCCGACATGGGGGCCTGCGCGTTGCTGCCGCGGGTGATCGGACAGGGCCGCGCCTCGGAGCTGCTGTTCACCGGCCGCGCGATGACGGCACAGGAGGGCTTGGCCTGGGGCTTTTTCAATGCCTTGCACGAAAGCGACGCGCTCCTGTCCGCCGCCACCACCATGGCGCGCAAGATGGCCGAAGGGCCGAGTTTCGCGCACGGCATGACCAAGACCATGCTGTCCCAGGAATGGGCGATGACCATCGACCAGGCGATCGAGTCCGAAGCGCAGGCCCAGGCGATCTGCATGCAGACCGAGGACTTCAAGCGCGCCTTCGAGGCCTTCGCGGCCAAGCGCAAGCCGGCGTTCGGCGGGGACTGAAGCAATGGCTGCATCTGCAACGCCCCCCTCCACAGCGCATCTGGCGCTGCCCTTCTTCGACGACGCGCACCGCGCGCTGTCACGCGAACTGCTGCCCTGGGCGGCGGCGCAATCTGTGGACGAGCGCGACGACCGCGCCGCCTGCCGCGACTGGGTGAAACGCCTCGGCCAAGGCGGGTGGCTGCGCTATTGCGTGCCGGCCGCGTCGGGCGGGGCGCTGGAGCGCCTGGACTCTCGCGCATTGGTGCTGCTGCGCGAGACCCTCGCCTTCCATTCGCCGCTCGCCGATTTCGCCTTCGCCATGCAGGGTCTGGGCAGCGGCGCGATCACGCTGGCGGGCAGCTCCGCGCAGCAACACGACTATCTGGGCGCCGTGGCGCGCGGCGACAAGATCGCGGCCTTTGCGCTCAGCGAGCCCGAGGCCGGCTCGGACGTGGGCGCGATGGCGATGCAGGCAGTCGCCACGCCGCAGGGCTGGCGCCTCGATGGCCAGAAGACCTGGATCAGCAACGGCGGCATCGCCGACTTCTACTGCGTGTTCGCCAAGACCGACCCGGCGGCAGGGTCGCGCGGCATCACGGCCTTCGTCGTCGACGCGAGCACGCCGGGGCTCGACACCTCGGACCACATCGAAGTGATGGCGCCGCATCCGCTGGCCACGCTGCGCTTCGAGGGCTGCGCAGTCCCGCGCGAGGCGCAGTTGGGCGAGCTGAACGGCGGCTTCAAGCTCGCGATGCGCACGCTCGACATCTTCCGTGCCTCGGTCGCCGGCGCCGCGCTCGGCATGGCGCGCCGCGCGCTGGCCGAAGCCGTGCGGCATGCGAGCAACCGCCGCATGTTCGGTCAGACCCTCGCGGACTTCCAGCTCACGCAGGCCAAGCTCGGCGAGATGGCCGCGCTGATCGACAGCGCCGCGCTGCTGACCTATCGGGCCGCCTGGATGCGCGACGACAGCGAGAGCCGCGGCGCGCCACCGGCGGGCGACATCACCTCGGCCGCCGCGATGGCCAAGATGTGCGCGACCGAGAACGCGAGCCGCGTGATCGACATGGCGCTGCAGATGCACGGTGGCCTGGGCGTCAAGGTGGGCACCAAGGTCGAGAGCCTCTACCGCGACATCCGGTCGCTGCGCATCTACGAAGGTGCGACCGAGGTGCAGCAGCTGATCATCGGCAAGGCCGTGTTGCGGAGCATGTCATGAGCGCGCAGGTCGATCGCTTCGTTCACGACCGGCTGCCGCCCCCGGAGCAGTTGCCGATGTTCCGGTACGACCTGCCCGAGCTGCAGTTGCCCGATCAGTTGAACCTGGTGGAGGAACTGCTGGACAAGGCTGCCTCCAAGCCCTGGGCGGGGCAGCCGATGCTGCGCTCGCCTGCCCGAACGCTCAGCTACGCCGAGGCCGCTGCAGAGGTGAACCGCATCGCGCAGGTGCTGGTGGAAGACCTCGGCCTGGTACCCGGCAACCGCGTGCTATTGCGCGGCGGCAATTCGATCGCAATGGCGCTGGGCTGGCTCGCGGTCGTGAAGGCGGGGTTGATCGCCGTTGCCACCATGCCGCTGCTGCGCGCCAAGGAACTGGGCGACATCATCGAGAAGGCGCGGCCCACGGTCGCGCTGTGTGACGGCCGCTTGCTGGATGAGATCCACAGCGCGCAGCAGGCCCACCCGGTGCTGGAGACGGTGATTGCCTTCAATCAGCCCGATGTGCCGGGCTCTCTGGAGACGCGCGCAGCTGCCAAGACCGGCGTGTTCGAGGCCTGCCCCACCGCCGCAGACGACATCGCATTGCTGGCTTTCACTTCAGGCACGACCGGCAAGCCGAAGGCGCCGGTGACGACGCACCGCGACGTACTCGCGATGTGCGAGACCTGGCCGCGCCACGTGCTGCGCGCCCGCAGCGACGACGTCGTGCTGGGCTCGCCGCCCCTGGCCTTCACCTTCGGGCTCGGCGGCCTGCTGATCTTTCCGATGTGGGCCGGCGCCTCCGTTTACTTCAACGATGCTCCGTACACGCCGGAGAGCATGGTGAAGACCATCCGCGAAACAGGCGCCACGATCTGCTACACCGCGCCGACCTTCTATCGGCAGATGGCGCCCTTCGCCAAGGCCTCTGGCGTTCCCACGCTGCGAATCAGCGTGAGCGCCGGGGAGGCCCTGCCGGACGCGACGCGTCAGCTGTGGAAGGAGGCCACCGGCATCGAGATGCTGGATGGCATCGGCGGCACCGAGGTGTTCCACATCTACATCTCGTCAGCGGGCGACGAAGTGCGGCGCGGCGCGGTGGGCAAGGTGGTGCCGGGCTTCACCGCCAAGGTGGTCGACGATGATGGGAACGAACTGCCGCGCGGCACCGTCGGCAAGCTGGCGCTGATCGGCCCGGTCGGCTGCCGCTACCTCGACGACCCGCGCCAGACCGACTACGTGAAGAACGGCTGGAACTATCCCGGCGATGCCTTCGTGCAGGATGAGGACGGCTACTTCTTCTATCAGTCGCGGGCCGATGACATGATCATCACGGCGGGCTACAACGTCGGTGGCCCGGAGGTCGAGGATGCGCTGCTCAAGCACCCCGCCGTCGCCGAGTGCGGCGTGATCGGCAAGCCGGACGAGGAGCGAGGGATGATCGTCAAGGCCTTTTGCGTGCTCAAGCCGGGGTATACCGGCGATGCAGCGCTGGTCAAGGCGCTCCAGGACCACGTCAAGGCCACCATTGCGCCCTTCAAATACCCACGGGAGATCGAGTTCGTTGGCGGCTTGCCGCGCACCGAAACCGGAAAGCTCCAACGATTCAAACTGAGGCAGATGACACCATGAACAAACTCTTGCAACCGCCCGGCTGGGCACCTCCCAAAGGCTACGCGAACGGCGTCGCCGCGCGCGGCACGATGATCTTCGTTGGCGGACAGGTGGGCTGGGATGCGCAGCAGCAATTCGTCTCGGACGACTTCATCGAGCAGGCCGGCCAGGCGCTGCGCAACATCGCCGAGATCCTCCGCGTGGGTGGAGCCGGCCCCGAGCACATGGTTCGCATGACCTGGTATGTGACCGACCGCGACGAGTACAACCGGCGCCTGGCCGAACTAGGCCCGGTCTACCGGGACGCGATGGGGCGCAACTTCCCGGCCATGACCGCCGTTCAGGTTGCAGCACTGGTGGAAGCGCGGGCCAAGGTGGAGATCGAAGTCACGGCCGTCGTGCCTGATTGACTTGGCCGCGACTTTGGCGGGTGGCGCCGTCCTCGGCGCGCAATGTATGCGCCACGCTGGCAGCGAAATGGCCGAAGTGAGGCGAGAACTGAGCGCTGGCAGGTTGGCCGGCCTCGGCAATTTGTCTGCTCGGCGCGAAGGACCAGCTTCTGTTCATTCTCGGCGGCGAAAGAAGACCGGTCGTTCGGCGAAATGAACAGCCGGCTGGTGATCAAAGATGTATTGGATGCCTGCTGTGCGGCTGCATCGCTTTTTCAGTGACCTCATGCAAATCGAAGGGCAGTAGTCATGAATTCTTTTCCTCCGAATTCATGAGCTCTTCGTTCGACCCCGGTAGTGCCAATTTCAGTGCGGGTACTTGCGAGCACCGACGCGTCGCACCGCAGAAACAAAAACGCCCACTCGAAAGTGGGCGTTTTGCAATTTACGAGAAGCTCGAACCCGTAAAAAATCTGGTTGCGCGAGCAAGATTTGAACTTGCGACCTTTGGGTTATGAGCCCAACGAGCTACCAGGCTGCTCCATCGCGCGGCAGACTGAAATTATAGCTTATTCTTCGCCGGTTTGCTCGTCAGCAGGGGTATCGGCGATTTCGGGGCGGTCGACCAGCTCTACGAGAGCCATCGGAGCGTTGTCACCCACGCGGAAACCCATCTTCAGGATGCGCGTGTATCCGCCTGGGCGGGCCTGGTAGCGCGGGCCCAGCTCGCCGAATAGCTTTACCACGCTGTCGCGGTCGCGCAGGCGGTCGAATGCCAGGCGCTTGTTGGCGACTGTCGGCTTCTTGGCCAGGGTGATCATCGGCTCGATGACGCGGCGCAGTTCCTTGGCCTTGGGGACCGTGGTCTTGATGACCTCGTGCTCAATGAGCGAGTTCATCATGTTCTGCAGCATCGCCAGGCGGTGCGAGCTGGTGCGGTTGAGTTTGCGGAGTCCGTGTCCGTGACGCATGGTGAGTTCCTTTCTTTATAAGACTCGCAGCCGTATCAGGTACTGCAAGGCGCTTCGCGGAGAGAAAGCAAGGTTTGCCGCGGGCAGCAACCTTGCACGTGTGGCTTATCGCTTGTCCAGACCGGCCGGCGGCCAGCTCTCGAGCTTCATGCCCAAGGTCAGCCCGCGGGAGGCGAGCACTTCCTTGATTTCGTTGAGCGACTTACGACCCAGGTTCGGGGTCTTCAGCAGCTCGTTCTCGGTACGCTGAATCAGGTCACCGATGTAGTAGATGTTTTCGGCCTTCAGACAGTTGGCTGACCGCACCGTGAGCTCGAGCTCGTCGACCGGGCGCAGCAGGATCGGGTCGAACTGCTGGGCGCTGCGCGGCGCGGGCTGATCGAAGGCGGCGAGCTCACCACCCTCCAGCTGGGCGAACACGGCCAGTTGCTCAACCAGGATCTTCGCTGAAGCGCGGACGGCATCTTCAGCGGTGATCGCACCGTTGGTCTCGATTTCGACCAGCAGCTTGTCCAGGTCGGTGCGCTGCTCGACGCGAGCGCTCTCGACGGTGTAGCTCACGCGCTTGACCGGCGAGAAGGAAGCGTCGAGCACGATGCGGCCGATCGACTTGGTCGGCTCGTCCGCATAGCGGCGCATGGTGCCGGGCACATAACCACGGCCCTTCTCCACCTTGATCTGCATATCCAGCTTGCCGCCTTGCGACAGATGCGCAATCACGTGGTCGGGATTGATGATCTCCACGTCGTGCGGCGTCTGGATGTCCGAGGCAGTGACAGCGCCTTCGCCATCCTTGCGCAAGCTGAGCGTCACTTCGTCGCGGTTGTGGAGCTTGAACACGACGCCTTTGAGGTTCAGCAGGATGTTCACAACATCTTCCTGCACGCCATCGATGGACGAGTACTCGTGCAGCACGCCGGCGATCGTCACTTCGGTGGCGGAGTAGCCCACCATCGAAGACAGCAGCACGCGGCGCAGTGCGTTGCCGAGCGTGTGGCCGTAGCCGCGCTCGAAAGGCTCGAGCGTGACCTTCGCCTTGTTGGCGGCAAGTTGCTCGACCTGAATGGTCTTGGGTTTCAACAGGGTGGTTTGCATGCAGACTTCCTCTCAATACCCCCGGCTCGTTACACCGGTAAGGCTGGTGAAGTGCCCGGCCGCGCTATCCGCGACAGGGAACAAGAATCAAAAGTTCGGGCCGCGAAAGGCGGCACGTTATCGCCTGTTACCTCGAATACAGCTCGACGATCAGCGATTCGTTGATGTCGGCCCCGAATTCGTCGCGATCAGGCACCTTCTTGAAGGTGCCTTCGGCTTTGTCGATGTTCACTTCGACCCAGGCCGGAATGCCGACCTGCTGGGCCAGCTGCAGTGCCTCGACGATGCGGTTCTGCTTCTTCGACTTGTCGCGCACTGCGATCACATCACCCGTCTTGACCAGGTACGACGGGATGTTGACCGACTGGCCATTGACCGTGATCGCCTTGTGGGAGACCAGCTGACGTGCCTCGGCGCGCGTGGAGCCAAAACCCATGCGATAGACCACGTTGTCAAGGCGCGACTCGAGCAGGAACAGCAGGTTGGCGCCAGTGTTGCCGCGGCGGCGATCGGCTTCCTCGAAGTAGCGGCGGAACTGCTTCTCAAGCACACCGTACATGCGCTTGACCTTCTGCTTTTCGCGAAGCTGCAGACCGAAGTCGGAGGTGCGCTGACCCGATGTGCGGCCATGCTGGCCGGGCTTGGAGTCGAACTTGGCCTTGTCCTGGATGGAGCGACGAGCGCTCTTCAGGAACAGGTCGGTGCCTTCGCGGCGGGAAAGTTTGGCCTTGGGGCCGAGGTAACGTGCCACTTGATCTTCCTTTGTGTCATCTGCCGCAGAGGTCTGCGGGAGCCATCAGCGGCGTGCTGATGGCGGTGGGCTTGTTGAAAAACAAAAACAAACGCGCAGCCGGCCCGAAAGCTGACTGCGCAGAACGCCTTCGCTCAGATGCGGCGGCGCTTTTGCGGACGGCAGCCGTTGTGAGGAACCGGCGTCACATCGGCGATCGAGTTGATGCGAATGCCCAGCGCGGCCAGCGCGCGCACCGAGGACTCGCGACCGGGGCCCGGGCCCTTGATCTCGACGTCGAGGTTCTTGATACCTTGTTCCACCGCAGCGCGGCCGGCAACTTCCGAAGCAACCTGCGCAGCGAAGGGCGTCGATTTACGCGAGCCCTTGAAGCCCTGGCCACCCGACGACGCCCACGACAGAGCGTTGCCCTGGCGATCGGTGATCGTGATGATCGTGTTGTTGAACGAGGCGTGCACGTGCGCGATGCCGTCCGCCACGTTCTTGCGGACCTTCTTGCGAACGCGCTGTGCGGCGTTGTTGGCAGGAGCTTTAGCCATGCTTGTTTATCCTTACTTCTTCAGGGACTGCGCGGCCTTGCGCGGACCCTTGCGGGTGCGGGCGTTGGTGCGCGTGCGCTGGCCGCGCATCGGCAGGCCGCGACGGTGACGGAAGCCGCGGTAGCAACCGATGTCCATCAAGCGCTTGATGTTCATCGTCGTTTCGCGGCGCAGGTCGCCCTCGATAGTGAAGAGCGCGATCTGATCGCGGATCTTCTCGAGATCGGCGTCGGTCAGATCCTTGATCTTCTTCGAATACTCAATGCCGCTCGCTTCGCAGATCTTGCGGGCGCGGGTGCGTCCGATGCCGAAGATGGCGGTCAGGCCGATTTCAGCGTGCTTGTGCGGCGGAATGTTGATGCCAGCAATACGTGCCATGTGCGTCCTCTTAAATCTCTAGCTCAACCCTGGCGCTGCTTGTGGCGCGGGTCGGTGCAGATCACGCGCACAACACCTTTGCGGCGGATGATCTTGCAATTGCGGCAAATGGTCTTGACCGAAGCCGAAACTCTCATTTCACTCTCCTAAAACTCTGTTCAACCCGGCGACTCACTTCGCCCTAAACACAATGCGCGCCCGGCTCAAGTCATAGGGCGTCAACTCGACGGTGACCTTGTCACCTGGAAGGATGCGGATGTAGTGCATCCGCATCTTTCCGGAAATATGTCCCAGCACGACGTGTCCATTTTCCAGCTTGACCCGGAAGGTTGCATTCGGAAGGTTCTCCAGAACCTCACCCTGCATCTGGATGACATCGTCCTTCGACATCTCGCTCGCCTGCTAGGAAGTCTTGAAATTGGCTTTCTTTAGCAGGGATTCGTACTGCTGCGACATCATGTAGTTCTGCACTTGGGCCATGAAGTCCATCGTGACCACCACGATGATCAGCAGAGAGGTGCCGCCAAAATAGAACGGCACGTTGTATTTCAGGATCAGGAACTCCGGCAGCAGGCAGACGAAGGTGATGTACACCGCGCCTGCCAGCGTCAGACGAACCAGGATCTTGTCGATGTAGCGCGCAGTCTGATCCCCTGGGCGAATGCCCGGGATGAATGCGCCGCTCTTCTTCAGGTTGTCGGCGGTCTCGCGGCTGTTGAACACAAGCGCCGTGTAGAAGAAGCAGAAGAACACGATGGCGGCCGCATAGAGCAACACGTAGATTGGTTGCCCCGGCGTCAGCGCGCCCGCGATGTCCTTGATCCAGCGCATGCTGTCGCCGGTGCTGAACCAGCTCACCACCGTGGTCGGCAGCAGGATGATCGACGAGGCGAAGATCGGCGGGATCACGCCAGCCATGTTGAGCTTCAGCGGCAGATGCGAGGACTGCCCACCGTAGACTTTGTTGCCGACCTGCCGCCGCGCATAGTTCACCAGGATCTTTCGCTGACCGCGTTCCACGAACACCACGAAGTAGGTGACCAGGATCACCACCGCAACGATGAACAGCGCGACGAGCACGTTCATGGCACCGGTACGCACCAGTTCGAGGAGGCCACCGATCGCGCTGGGCAGACCGGCTGCGATGCCGGCGAAGATCAGGATCGAGATCCCGTTACCCAGGCCTCGCTCGGTGATCTGCTCGCCAAGCCACATCAGGAACATCGAGCCCGCCGTCAGGCTGACCATCGCCGTGATGCGGAAGCCGAAGCCGGGCGAGATCACCAGCCCTGCCGAAGATTCCAGCGCCACCGCGATGCTGAAAGACTGGAAGAGCGCGAGACCCAGCGTCCCATAGCGGGTGTACTGCGTGATCTTGCGCCGGCCGGCCTCGCCTTCCTTTTTCAGCTGCTCGAAGGTCGGCACCACGTAGGTCATCAACTGCATGATGATCGACGCGGAGATGTACGGCATGATGCCCAGCGCGAACACGGTGAAGCGCGACAGCGCCCCGCCCGAGAACATGTTGAACAGGCTCAGGATGCCGCCCTGTTGACCCTGGAACAGCTGCGCCAGTTGGTCCGGGTTGATGCCCGGCACCGGAATGTGCGCTCCGATGCGGTAGACCACGAGGGCGAGCAGCAAGAAGACCAGCCGGCGACGCAGGTCGCCGAACTTGCCTGTCTTTGCGAGCGTCGCCGCGTTCGTTGCCACTATGACCTTCTTTCGTTTGCGATCAGGCCACGCTGCCGCCGACCGCTTCGATGGCGGCCTTGGCACCGGCAGTCGCGCCGATACCCGTCAGCTTCACGGCCTTGGTCAGCTCACCCGACTTGATGACCTTCACCACCTTGGCAATCTGGCCCACCAGGCCCGCTTGCTTGAGCGCCAGCAGGTCCACTTCGGCCAAGCCCAGCTTCTCGAGCGCCGTCAGGGTCACTTCCGCGTTGTACTTGAGCGATTGCGATTTGAAGCCGCGCTTGGGCAAGCGGCGCTGCAGCGGCATCTGGCCGCCTTCGAAGCCCACCTTGTGGAAGCCGCCCGCGCGGGACTTCTGACCCTTATGACCGCGACCCGCGGTCTTGCCCAGGCCGGAGCCGATGCCGCGGCCGACGCGGCGCTTGGCGTGCTTGGCGCCCGCTGCCGGCTTGATGCCATTGAGTTCCATATGCGTCTCTCTCAGCGACTCTGTTTAGAGCACTTTGACCAGATAACTGATCTTGTTGATCATGCCGCGCACCGCGGGCGTGTCCTGCAGCTCGCTCACACTGTTGAGCTTGCGCAGGCCCAGTCCGCGCACGGTGTCGCGATGCGATTGCTTGGTGCCAATCGGGCTCTTGACCAGTTGCACCTTGAGCGTTTGTTGTTGCGTCGTCATGTCGATGCTCCCGTTCAGGCGAAGAGTTGCTCGACGGTCAGGCCGCGCTTGGCTGCGACTTCCGAAGCAGTCGTCGAATTGCGCAGACCGTCCAGCGTGGCACGGACCATGTTGTATGGGTTCGATGAACCGTGGCTCTTGGCCACGATGTCGGTGATGCCCATCACTTCGAACACTGCGCGCATAGGGCCGCCGGCGATGATGCCGGTACCCTTCGGCGCAGGGATCATGACCACCGAGGCGGCGCCCCAATGGCCGGTCACACGATGGTGCAGCGTGCCGTTCTTGATCGAGATCTTCGCGAGATTGCGACGCGCTTCTTCCATCGCCTTCTGCACTGCGGCCGGCACTTCCTTCGACTTGCCCTTGCCCATGCCGACGCGGCCGTCGCCGTCACCGACAACGGTGAGTGCTGCGAAACCGAGGATACGACCACCCTTCACCACCTTGGTGACGCGGTTGATCGCGATCATCTTCTCGCGCAGACCGTCTTCGGGCCCTTCGCTTTGCGTTCTTGCCTGAATCTTTGCCATGTTGAATCTCGTGTCCGGTTAGAACTGCAGGCCGGCTTCGCGGGCCGCATCGGCCAGCGCCTTGACGCGGCCGTGATAGGCGAAACCGGCGCGGTCGAAGGCGACCTTCTCGACACCGGCGGCCTTTGCCTTTTCGGCGATGCGCTTGCCGATGATCGTGGCTGCAGCGGTGTTGCCGCCCTTGCCGGAACCACCCAGCGAGCTGCGCACTTCGGCTTCCGCCGTCGAGGCGGAGGCGATCACCTTGGTGCCATCGTCGGAGATGACGGTGGCATAGATGTGCAGGTTGGTGCGGTTCACCGTCAGGCGTGCCACACCTTGCGTCGCAATGCGGATGCGGGTCTGGCGCGAGCGGCGAAGACGCTGTGCTTTCTTGGTCAACATCATTTTGCTGCCCCTTATTTCTTCTTGGTCTCTTTGATCACGATCTTCTCGTCCGCATAACGGATGCCCTTGCCCTTGTAGGGCTCGGGCGGACGAACAGCTCGGATCTCAGCGGCCACCTGGCCGACGCGCTGGCGGTCGGCTCCCTTGATGACGACTTCGGTCGGGGTGGGAGTTGCCACAGTGATGCCTTCGGGCATCAGCTTGTCGACCGGGTGCGAATAGCCGACCTGCAGATTGAGCTTGGCGCCTTGCGCCTGGGCTTTGTAACCCACTCCGACCAGGTTCAGCTTCTTCTCGAAGCCCTTGGTCACACCGACCACCATGTTGTTCACCAGCTGGCGCACCGTACCGCTCATCGCATTGGCGTCACGCGATTCGTTGGCGGGCTCGAAGCTCAGCTTACCGTCCTTGTTGACGATGTTGACCAGCGCATTCAGCGGCAGGCTGAGCGTACCGCCCTTGCCTTTGACGCTGATCTGGTCTTCCTTGATCGCCACATCCACGTCTTGGGGGATGGCAACCGGCATTTTTCCTACTCGGGACATTTCAGTGTTCTCCTCGATGTCTCGGTCAGGCGACGTAGCACAGCACTTCGCCGCCGACGCCGCTGGCGCGAGCCTTGCGGTCGGTCATCACGCCCTTGGGGGTGGTGACGATGGCGACGCCCAGGCCGTTCTGCACCTGCGGGATCGCGGCGCTGGCCTTGTAGACGCGCAGGCCGGGACGGCTCACGCGCTCGATACGCTCGATGACCGGACGGCCGGCGTAGTACTTCAGCGCGATTTCGAGTTCGCTCTTGCCGGCTTCGGTCTTGACCTGGAAGCCGTCGATGTAGCCCTCGTCCTTCAGCACCTGTGCGATCGCGATCTTCACTTTCGAAGACGGGACCGACACCGTGGGCTTCGCCACCATCTGCGCGTTGCGGATACGCGTCAGCAGGTCGGCAATGGGATCACTCATGCTCATGTTGTTTGCTCCTGCCTGGCTTACCAGCTGGCCTTGGTGACACCGGGAATGTCACCGCTGAAGGCCAGCTCGCGAATCTTGGCGCGAGCCAGACCGAACTGACGGAAGGTGCCGCGCGGACGGCCGGTAATTTCGCAGCGGTTGCGCTGGCGCGTCGGGTTAGCGTTGCGCGGGAGCTTCTGCAGGCCCAGACGGGCAGCTGCGCGCTCTTCGTCGCTCTTCTTCGCGTCGTTGGCGATCGCCTTCAGTTCCGCGTGCTTGGCGGCGTACTTTGCGACCAGTTTTTCTCGCTTGAGCTCGCGCTCGATCAAAGCTACTTTAGCCACAAGTCACCTCAGTTCTTGAACGGGAAACGGAAGCCTGCGAGCAGCGCCTTGGCTTCCTCGTCGGTCTTGGCCGTGGTCGTGATGCTGATATTGAGACCACGCAAGGCGTCCACCTTGTCGTACTCGATCTCAGGAAAGATGATCTGCTCTTTCACGCCGATGTTGTAGTTTCCGCGACCGTCGAAAGCACGGCCGGAAATGCCGCGGAAGTCGCGCACTCGCGGCAACGCAACGGTCACGAACCGATCCAGGAACTCATACATCTGGACGCCGCGCAGCGTGACCATGCAGCCGATCGGCTGGTTCTCGCGGATCTTGAAGCCGGCGATAGCCTTCTTCGACTTGGTAACCACGGGCTTCTGGCCGGCAATCTTGGTCAGGTCGGCGACTGCGTTGTCGAGCACCTTCTTGTCTGCGACTGCTTCGCCCACGCCCATGTTGAGCGTGATCTTGCTCAGGCGCGGGACCTGCATCGGCGACTTGTAGCCGAACTTTTCGGTCAAGTCCTTCGCGATCTTTTCGCGGTAGTGTTGTTGGAGACGTGCCATGTGAGTACCCCTTAGGCGGCCTTGATTTCTTCGCCGCTGGACTTGAAGACGCGCACGCGCTTGCCGTCCGTGACCTTGATGCCCACGCGATCGGCCTTGCCGGTCGCGGCATTGAAGATCGCCACGTTGGATTGGTGAATCGGCATGGCCTTCTCGACGATGCCACCGGTCGTGCCCTTGAGCGGGTTCGGCTTGGTGTGCTTCTTGACCAGGTTGATACCGTCGACGATCAGGTGCGAGTCGTCCTTGCGCAGCGACACCGTGCCGCGCTTGCCCTTGTCGCGCCCGGCCAGCACGATGACCTGGTCGCCCTTGCGAATCTTGTTCATGGCGTTGTCCTTACAGAACTTCGGGAGCCAGCGACACGATCTTCATGAACTTCTCGGTACGCAGCTCGCGCGTGACCGGTCCGAAGATGCGGGTGCCGATGGGCTCCAGCTTGGCGTTGAGCAGAACGGCGGCGTTGCCGTCGAACTTCACGAGCGAGCCGTCGGCGCGACGGATGCCCTTGGCGGTACGGACCACCACAGCGCTGTAGATCTCGCCCTTCTTGACGCGACCACGCGGAGCGGCTTCCTTGATGCTGACCTTGATGACGTCGCCCACGCTGGCATAACGCCGCTTGGAGCCACCGAGCACCTTGATACACAGGACGGATTTCGCGCCCGTGTTGTCGGCCACATCGAGCCGGGATTCAGTTTGGATCATTTCGTGTATTCCCAACTTGTACCGATCGCCACCCCCGAACACCGGAAGCAGCTAGCAGTCAGTCTTGGGCCCGTCGTCCATGCATCGAAACCACTTCGGTGCATCTCCGTTGGGCAGAAGCTCTATCGCTGTTTTTCGCCTTTTGAAAAGCGAAGCCCGCGATTGTGGCACGCAGGTGCTTGGCTGTCAATCGCCTCTGCGCGCGGCAGATTCCGCCGCCCCAGCCCTGGGGAGACCGCGCCTCGCGGGACCAAGCGCGAGCGGTTGATGTGAGTGGCCGCATTCGCGCAATAGTCGACCAGATCTAGATCTGGGCACGATGTCCACTTCCCGGTCTGAGCTCGGAGCCCACGAGCCGGTCAGCTATTTTTCTCGATGACGGCGAGCGGCGACAATTTCAATCCGCTGCAGACTCCCGGTTCGCCGGCTTCGAATTCCATGGACAGATCATGAACATCGCCGTCACCTTCCTGCCCCGCCAGGAGCGGGCACCCCTTCCCCCGATCGGCTTCATCGGCGGCGGAAACATGGCCAGCGCCATCATCGGCGGGCTCGTCAAGCGACAGGTACCGCTGGCAACCTTCGAGGTCGTGGAGCCCGCGGCCGAGGCGCGCGAGCGGCTGCGGAACGAGTTCGGCATCACGGCCCAGGCCGAGGCGGGCGCGGCGCTCGAGCGCTGCGGGGTGCTGGTCTGGGCCGTCAAGCCGCAGAGTTTTGCGGAGGCCGCGCAGGCCGTCCGGGGACTGGCCAAGGACGCGCTGCATCTCAGCGTCGCCGCCGGCATCCCCTCCGACAGCATCGCGCGCTGGCTCGGCACCGAGCAGGTCGTGCGCGCCATGCCAAATACGCCGGCGCTGGTCGGAAAGGGCATGACCGGCCTGTTCGCGCGGCCGGCCGTCGAGCAGGCTGGGCGCAAGCAGGTCGAGCAAGTGCTGGAAGCCACCGGCGAGCTGCTCTGGGTGGGCGCCGAGAGCGCGCTCGATGCGGTCACCGCGGTGTCCGGCTCGGGACCCGCCTACGTGTTCTACTTCATCGAAGCCATGACCGAGGCCGGCGCCGAGCTGGGTCTCACGCCCGAGCAGGCCTACCGGTTGGCCGTCGGCACCTTCACCGGCGCCTCGGCCCTGGCGAACGATTCGAGCGAGCCGCCCGCCGTGCTCCGCGAGCGCGTGACCTCCAAGGGCGGGACCACCTACGCCGCAATCACCTCGCTCGAGAAATCCGAAGTCAAGGCGAAATTCAAGACTGCGATCCGCGCCGCCCACCAGCGTGCGGCAGAACTGGCCGAGGAGTTCGGCCGCGGCTGAGACCGCGGCCCTCCCGCTTCAGCGCAGCAGATAGCCGGCCACGACGCCTGCGAACACGGTGAAGCCCAGCCAATGGTTGAGCCGGAAAGCCTTGAAGCAACCGTCCCGGCTGCGCTCCCGTATCAGCCGCCAGTGCCACAGCGCCTGCGCCGCCGCCAAGGCAATGCCGGCGTAAAAGACCGGAGCGAGCTGGCGGCTCGTACCGGCGGCGGCCCAGATGCCGAGATAGATTGCATAGCTCGCCATGACCGCGATCACATCGAAGCGCCCGAACGTGATGGCCGAGGTCTTCATCCCGATCTTGAGATCGTCGTCGCGGTCGACCATCGCGTACTCGGTGTCGTAGGCCAGCACCCAGAACAGGTTTCCCGCCAACAGCCACCAGGCGAAGGCCGGTACCGAGGACTGCACCGCCGCAAAGGCCATAGGAATGCCGAAACTGAACGCGATGCCCAGGACCGCCTGCGGGATGGACATGAAGCGTTTGGCAAAGGGATAGACCAGCGTGACAGCCAGCGCCGCGAAGGACCACAGCACCGTCGCACGGTTGGTCGTGAGCACCAACGCGAAAGCGGCCAGTGCGAGCACGGCCCCCACGGCCAGCGCCTCGGCGACGGACAGCGCGCCGCTGGTGACCGGCCGCTGCGCGGTGCGCTTGACGTGCCGGTCGAAATCGCGGTCGGCAACATCGTTGACGCAGCAGCCGGCGCTGCGCATGAGGATGGTGCCGAGCACGAAGACAGTGAGCAGGTGCCAGCCGGGAAAGCCATCGGCCGCAAACCAGAGCGCCGCGAGCGAAGGCCACAGCAGCAGCAGCCAGCCGGCTGGTCGGTTCCAGCGGATCAGGTCCAGGTAGAGCGAGAGGCGACCGCGGGGAGCAATGGCGGTGGATGCGGACATCCCGCGATTTTGCGCCACCGCGACGGAAGAAGGCGGCACGAACGGACCTTCCCGTGCCCGGAGCGACTCGGCCAGGCCTGACTTCAGCTCAGTCTTCGAGCAGCGAACGCAGCATCCAGGCCGTCTGGTCGTGCACGGTGCAGCGGGCGGTCAGCATGTCGGCAGTCGGGTCGTCGCCCGCCTCCTCGGCCACGGGGATGAACTCGCGCGCGATGCGCGAGACCGTCTCGTGGCCCTTGACCAGAATGCGCACCATCTCCATCGCCTTGGGCGGATCCCTGGGAACGTCGGGCACGGTCGCGATCTTGCTGAACTCGGCATACGAACCCGGCGCATAGTGGCCCAGCGCGCGGATGCGCTCCGCGATGACGTCGGTGGCGCCCCACAGCTCCGTGTACTGTTCCATGAACATCGCATGCAGCGAGTTGAAGTGCGGGCCCGTCACGTTCCAGTGGAAATTGTGCGTCGTGAGATAGAGCGTGTAGGTGTCCGCCAGCACGCGGCTCAGGCCTTCGGCAATGGCGGCACGGTCCTCACGCTCGATGCCGATATTGATGATCGGCGCATTGCGGCCGCCAGATTCCTGCGCCACCAGCGTTCCGCCCTTCTTGGGAACCTTGCCGACGGAAGCGACAGGTGTGTCGGCGACGGCGAATTTGGCTTTCTTGTCGACTTTGGCCATGGCGAAAGTTCTTTCTTCGAGATGGTTGAACTGGAGGAAACTTTAGAAGCCGAGGGCCGGCTTCGCAACAGCCGCACTCTATCGCAGCGATTGCGTCGGCGTCTGTGCGAAAAGCGTAGGCCGATGACCCGACTTTCGGGCCATAGCGGCAGCTACGAGAGCCGCTTGACGCCCGGCAGCTCGCAGGCGTAGATCGCGTTTCGCAGCGCCGCGATGGCCTCGTAGCGCGTGAAGCTGCGGCGCCAGGCCAGCACCACGCGGCGCGTTGGCGGCTCGCCGCCCTGGATGTCGCGCACCGGCAGGTAGCGCACGATCTGCTCGGGCTCCCTGCCGCGCCCCTTCGCGGCGCGCGGCTTGAGCGCATCGGCCGGCACCGACAGGCGCGGCACCAGCGTCACGCCCATGCCCGCCGCCACCATGTGCTTGATGGTCTCCAGCGAGGAGCCTTCGAAGCTCTTGCGGATGCCCTCGGCATCGCTCGAGAAACGCGCGAACTCCGGGCAGACCTCGAGCACATGGTCGCGAAAGCAGTGGCCCGTGCCGAGCAGCAGCATGGTCTCTTTTTTGAGCTCGTCGGAGCTCACGGAGTCGCGTTCGGCCAGCGGATGGTGGACGGGAACGGCCGCCATGAAGGGCTCATCGTAGAGCTGCGCCACAGCGAGCCCGGTATCCGGGAAGGGCTCGGCCATGATCGCGCAGTCGATCTCGCCGGCGCGCAGCATCTCCAGCAGCTTGACGGTGAAGTTCTCCTGCAGCACCAGCGGCATCTGCGGCGTGCGTGCGATGTTCTGGCGCACCAGGTCGGGCAGCAGGTAGGGGCCGATGGTGTAGATGACACCCAGGTTGAGCGGCCCCGACAGCGGGTCTTTCCCCCGCTTGGCGATCTCCTTGATGCTGGCGGCCTGGTCGAGCACGCTCTGCGCCTGCTGCACGATCTGCTCGCCCAACGGCGTGACCGTGACCTCGCCGGCGCTGCGCTCGAAGAGCTTGACCTCGAGCTCGTCCTCCAGCTTCTTGATCGCGACCGAGAGGGTGGGCTGCGAGACGTAGCAGGCTTCGGCCGCCTTGCCGAAATGCCGCTCGCGCGCCACCGCAACGATGTATTTGAGTTCCGTGAGGGTCATAGCTTTCGTCAATTATGCGCAAGAGCTCCCGAAGCGTCCCGGGGGCATCGCGCATTGACCCGCATTCAAGCTTTGAGGTATTCGGCCTTGCTGCCCAGCCAGCGGTCGACATGCTTGTCGGCCAGCTCGGGATACTCGTCCAGCATGCGCGGGGCCAGCGCGCGGGCCCAGTCGAGGAGCAGGACGTCGGTGCTGAGGTCCGCGAAGCGCAGCAGCGGCGCCCCCGATTGGCGCGCGCCCAGGAATTCCCCGGGGCCGCGGATGTCGAGGTCGCGCCGCGCGATCTCGAAGCCGTCGCTGGTCTCGGCCATGGCCTTGAGCCGCGCCCGGGCCGCCTCCCCGACCCGGCCGCCCTCGTTCGGCGCGTAGAGCAGCACGCAGGCCGAAGCCGCCGCGCCGCGGCCCACCCGGCCACGCAGCTGGTGCAGCTGCGAGAGCCCGAAACGCTCGGCATGCTCGATCACCATCAGCGAGGCATTGGGAACGTCGACGCCGACCTCGATCACGGTGGTGCTGACCAGCACCTGCAGCCGGTTGGCGGTGAAGCTGTCCATCACCGCCTGTTTCTCGGCCGTCGGCATGCGCGAATGCAGGAGGCCGACGCCGACCTGGTCCCCCAGCGCCGCTGCGAGCTCGTCGCGCGTCTCGGTCGCGTTGCGCAGGTCGACGGCCTCGCTTTCCTCGATCAGGGGACAAACCCAGTAGACCTGCCGGCCCTGCTCGAGTTGGACGCGGATGCGGTCGACGACCTCGTCGCGCCGGTGCTCGGCCACCAGCTTGGTGACGATGGGCGTGCGGCCCGGCGGCAGCTCATCGAGGGTGGAGACGTCGAGGTCGGCGTAGTAGCTCATCGCCAGGGTGCGCGGGATCGGGGTAGCGCTCATCATCAGCAGATGAGGTTCCAGGTGCCCGCCGGCCTTGCCTCGCAGGGCCAGCCGCTGCGCCACGCCGAAGCGGTGCTGCTCGTCGATGATCGCCAGCGCCAGCCGGCGAAAGCGCACCTTCTCCGAGATCACCGCATGCGTGCCGATCACCAGCGCGGCCTCGCCGTTCTCGGCGGCGGCCGACATCGCGTCCCGTTCCTTCTTCTTCTGGCTGCCGGTGAGCCAGGCCACCCGCAGGCCTCGTTCGGCCAGCAGCGGATCGAGCCACCCGACCAGCTTGCCGAAATGCTGGGCAGCCAGGATCTCGGTGGGCGCCATGAGCGCGCACTGGTGGCCGGCGTCGATGCAGCGCGCGGCGGCAAGCGCCGCGACGACGGTCTTGCCGGAGCCCACGTCACCCTGCAGCAGCCGGTGCATCGGCACCTCGCGCGCCAGGTCGCGGGCGATCTCTTCCACCACGCGCCGCTGGGCTCCGGTCAGGGCGAAGGGCAAGGCGGCCCGCAGCGCGTCGACCAGCGAATCTTTGGCCGCCACCGCCACCAGCGCCGGCGCCCGCTGCACGGCGCGGGCACGCCGCGCCTGCAGCTGCGACAGCTGCTGCGCCAGCAACTCGTCGGCCTTCAGCCGCTGCCATGCCGGGTGGCTGTGATCCTCCAGCGTGGCCATTGCGACGTCGGGCGCCGGGTAGTGCAGGAAATGGAGCGCGCGCCGCAGCTCCCAGGCTCCATCCGGCGCGTGGGCTGCCGGAACGGTCTCGTCGAGCATCGCGCGCGCCAGGCCGGAGCGCACCTCGCGCCGCAGCACGGGCTGGGGCAGACCCGCGATCGTCGAATACACCGGCGTGAGCGCCTGAGGCAACTCCGTGCCCGCCGCCTTGACGTTCGGATGCATCATCTGCCGCCCGACGAAGCCACCCCGCACTTCGCCGCGCACGCGCACCCGTGCGCCCACCGCCAGCTGCTTCTGCTGAGAGGGATAGAAATTGAAGAAGCGCAATTGGCAGGTGTCGCTGCCGTCGTCCACGGACACGATCAGCTGGCGGCGCGGGCGAAAGACCACCTCGCTATCGGTCACCACCGCCTCGATCTGCGCCATGTCGCCATCGCGCGTATCGGCCAGGCGAACGATGCGGGTCTCGTCCTCGTAGCGCATCGGCAGGTAGAGCGCGAAGTCGATGTCGCGCACCAGCCCCAGCTTGCGCAGCGCGCGCTGCACCGCACTCGGGCCGGTGCCGGGCGCCGCCGGCTGTGCGGGCTTTTCCGGTGGCAGGGACTTGGCGGCGGCGGGCATGGGACAATTCTGCCCGCCTCTCCGGCTCCCCTCCCCCTTCGCCTCCTTGGCACGGGCCCGTCCGGCCCTCAAGACTCATGCGCGCCTTCACGCTTTCCGATTTCGATTTCGATCTGCCGCCCGAACTGGTGGCCCAGCATCCCGCAGCCGAACGCAGCGCCTCGCGCCTGCTCGACGGCACGGCGAGCGCACCCGCCGATCGCATCTTCAAGGACCTGCCCTCGCTGCTGCGCGCGGGCGACCTCCTGGTCTTCAACGACACCCGCGTCGTCAAGGCGCGCCTGTTCGGCGAGAAGCCGACCGGCGGCAAGCTCGAGCTGCTGGTGGAGCGCGTGCTGCAGGACCACGAGGTCGTGGCCCACATGAAGGTCAGCAAGAAGCCACCGATCGGCACCGTGCTGGCCATGGCGGGCGGCTTCCAGGCAATGCTGCTGGGCCGCTGGCCCGACGAGCACGGCCCGCTGTTCCGCTTGCGCTTCGACAGCCCTACGGGCGAGGACCCTTATGCGCTGATGGCGCGCTGCGGCCACGTGCCCTTGCCTCCCTACATCGAGCACGCCGATTCGCAGGAGGACGAGCGCCGCTACCAGACCGTGTTCGCCCGCGTCCCCGGCGCGGTGGCGGCGCCAACGGCGGCCCTGCACTTCGACGAGGCCCTGCTCGGCGAGTTGGAGGCGCGCGGTGTCCAACGCGCCAGCGTCACGTTGCACGTGGGCGCCGGCACCTTTCAGCCCGTCAAGACCGAGAACATCGCCGAGCACCAGATGCATGCCGAGCGCTACGAGGTGCCCGAGGCGACCCAGCACGCGATCGCCGACACCAAGGCGCGCGGCAGCCGCATCGTCGCGGTCGGCACGACCACCGTGCGCACCCTCGAGTCGTGGGCCACGAGCGGCGAAGCCAGCGGCGACACCCGCATCTTCATCACGCCGGGCTTCGTCTTCGCCCACGTGGACCTGCTCGTCACCAACTTCCACCTGCCCAAGAGCACGCTCATGATGCTGGTGAGCGCCTTCGCCGGCCACGAGCGCGTGATGGCGCTCTATGCCCACGCGATCCGCGCGCGCTACCGCTTCTTCAGCTACGGCGACGCGATGCTGCTGGCCCGGGCGACCTGATCAAGAGACGACGCATGCTGAATTTCGAACTCCTCGCCACCGACCCCGACAGCCACGCACGCCGCGGCACGCTCACCCTCAATCACGGCGTGGTGCAGACGCCGATCTTCATGCCCGTGGGCACCTACGGCACCGTCAAGGGCGTGATGCCGCGCAGCCTCGAGGAGATGGGCGCGCAGATCATCCTGGGCAACACCTTCCACCTCTGGATGCGCCCGGGCCTGGACGTGATGGCCAGCTTCGGCGGCCTGCATCAGTTCGAGAAATGGCACAAGCCCATCCTCACCGACTCGGGCGGCTTCCAGGTCTGGTCGCTGGGCGCAATGCGCAAGATCAGCGAGGAAGGCGTGAAGTTCGCCTCGCCGGTCAACGGCGACAAGCTCTTCCTCACGCCCGAAGTCTCGATGCAGATCCAGACCATCCTCAACAGCGACATCGTCATGCAGTTCGACGAGTGCACGCCCTACGACACCAACGGCCACATCACGACCGAGGCCGAGGCGCGCTCATCCATGGAGCTGAGCCTGCGCTGGGCGCGGCGCTGCCAGGCCGAATTCGCGCGGCTGGAGAACCCCAACGCGCTCTTCGGCATCGTGCAGGGCGGCATGTACGAGAACCTGCGCGAAGAGTCGCTGGCGCAGCTGGTGGAGTTCGACTTCCCCGGTTATGCCATCGGCGGCGTCAGCGTGGGCGAGCCCAAGGAGGAGATGCTGCGCATCATGGCGCACACGCCGCACCGGCTGCCCTCCCACAAGCCGCGCTACCTGATGGGCGTCGGCACGCCCGAAGACCTGGTGGAAGGCGTGGCCCACGGCGTCGACATGTTCGACTGCGTGATGCCCACGCGCAATGCGCGCAACGGCACCCTCTTCACTCGATTCGGCGATCTGAAGATGCGCAACGCGCGCCACAAGAACGACCCCCAGCCCATCGATCCGAGTTGCAACTGCCATGCCTGCGCGGGCGCCTCGGGCGTGTCGTGGAACGAGGGCGGGCGCGAGGGCTTCAGCCGCGCCTACCTGCATCACCTGGACCGCTGCGGCGAGATGCTCGGGCCGATGCTCACGACCATCCACAACCTGCATTACTACCTCAACCTGATGCGCGAGATCCGGATGGCGCTCGACGGGGGCCGCTATTCGGAGTTCCGTGCGCAGTTCAAGGCCGACCGCGCGCGCGGGATCTGAAACAAGGCGTACTACTTCGCGGCGCCCGGCGTCTTGATGGCCAGCGGCGTGCTGTAGGGCTCGACCCGCAGCAGCTCGTTCTTGAACAGGGCCAGCTGCCGCAGAGGCGCTTGCACCAATGCGCCGGTCTCGTCTTTCCGGGAGGCGTACTGCCAAACCGTCAGAGGGCTCTTGTCCTGCAGCAGGGCTGCGAAGCGCTGCACCTCGGGCGTGCTGCCCGAGCCCAGCTGCACTGCCTCGATGCCGACAACGATGTCGTCGCGTGGCGAGACCACCTTGAAGAGACGCATGCCGCCGGGCTCTTGCGCGTTGGCGACCAGGCTTGCCGCCGACAGCAGGGCGGCGACGAAGGAGGCAAGATACAAGCCGGCGGCGGCGTGGCGGCGAAAGAACTGGCTGAACATGGCTGCGGTGCGTTGGATCGGAGGCATCGAGCGTAGCCACAAGCCCCACGCGCGGGAACACGACATAAGCCATACGCCGCACGAGCGAGTCTTGTGCGTCGACGGCTGGCGCGCACCGGCGTCGGCATAGAGAATCACCGTGCCGCGCACGCCGCGGCAGACCTTCCACCGCACGGAGATCTTGATCATGACGGCAACGGATTCCTTCTATTCGGCGCGCTATCCGTCGCTCGCCGGGCGCAGCGTCTTCATTTCAGGCGGCGCCACCGGTATCGGCGAAGCTCTGGTACGCGCCTTCCATGCGCAAGGCGCTCACGTCGGCTTCTGCGACATCGATGCAACTGCGGGCAACGCACTGGCGGCCACGCTGCAGGGCGACAACAGGGTGCTGTTCCAGGAGTGCGACGTCACCGATGTCGCCGCACTGCAGGCGGCCATTGCCGCGACGCGCGCGCGCTTCGGGCCGATCCGCGTGCTGCTCAACAATGCCGCCAACGACCGGCGCCACGACATGGCCGACGTCACGAGCGAGGATTTCGATGCGCTGGTGGCGGTCAACTTCAAGCACCAGTTCTTCGCTGCGCAGGCCGTGGCGGAAGACATGCGCGCGGCAGGCGGCGGCTCGATCATCAACTTCGGCTCGATCAGCTGGATGATCAAGGGCGCCGGCTATCCGGTCTACCAGGCCTGCAAGGCCGCCGCGCGCGGCCTCACCCGCTCGCTGGCACGCGACCTCGGCAAGGCCAACATCCGCGTCAACTCCATCGTGCCGGGCTGGGTGATGACCGAGCGCCAGCTCAAGCTGTGGGTCAAGCCGGAGTCCGAAGCCCAGATCGACGCCGCGCAGTGCCTGCCCGGCCGCGTGATGGCCCGGGACATCGCCAGCATGGCGCTCTTCCTCGCGGCCGACGATTCGAGGATGTGCAGCGCGCAGGACTACGTGGTGGACGCCGGCTGGACCTGAAGCGGCGGCAGACCGTCGCTCGGCGGCAATCCTGCGACGGTCCCGCAGGCATGACAAAAGCGCGAGAAGGCGCTCTTGCGCGCCTTGCACGCACGGCAGTGGTCGAACAGGCCGATGCCGCAGTGCGGGCAAAAGTCGATCTCGGTGTTCTTGAGATCCACAGGCCGTTCGCAACCCGGACAGACGCTCTTGGCAAGCCGTGCCAGCGCGGTGTCGTAGCTCAGCTCGTTGCGCCGCACCGTGTCGGGCTGCGCCTCGGCCAGCTTCTGGCGTGCGAGGTAGCGGTTGAGCGCGATGATCGCGTAGCGCCCCACCAGCACGGTGAGCACGATGCCCACCGCGTAGCGCACATAGCCGCCGTAGCTCGGCAGATAGGGCACGAGCTCGACGAAGAAGGCGAACAGCGCGAAAAAGATGAAGCCCCAGACGAAGGGCCACCAGGTGCTCTTGCGCTTCTTCGCGAACAGCCAGCCTGCGACCACCAGCAGCGGCAGGGTGAGCGCCAGACGGTAGGCGAACACGCGCAGCTCGACGCGTCGGTTCTCCGCCTCGAGCGCCTTGCGCGCCGTCTCCTCCAGGGCCGCGAGCTTCTCCTGCGCGGCCTGGCGCGCCTGGCGGGCGTCGAGCGCAATCTGCCGCTGTGTCCCGACGGCGCGCTGCGCCTCGTCTTCCTTGGCCTTCAGCGCGTCGAGGGCCTTGGTGCGTGCGATCAGCTCGCTGTCCTGGTCGGGCTGCGCGGTCACGCGCCACGTGGCCAGCCAGTTGCCGAAGGTCTCGCGCGCCGCGCGGCTGGCTTGCTGTGCGGCGAGCAGCGCGAGCTCGGCCTGCTCGCGTTCGCGCGTGGACTCCTGCTCCGTACGCTGGCTGGCCCGGATGGTCTGGCGCAGCGGCTCGGCCGCCGGGCGGTCGATAAAGTCGTCGAGCGTCAGCGTGCGTTCGACCCGCGGCAAGTCGCCCACGATGGTGCTGCCCAACCCGATCAGGAAGCTTGCGAACACCAGCGCTACCACCCACAGGCCGCGGCGGAACCACTTCTCCGACAGGCGCAGGGATTTACTGCTCATCTCGACATCTCCGGTTTTTCGTCAAAAGATCGCTGCCATGGTGCATCGCGCCTGCAAGGCGCGGCGCGCGTAGTCAAAGGTATCGCTGCCACAGCGTGTTGCTCAGGCGCCCCGTGGGATCGACGTCTCGCTTCACGGCGCGGAACGCGTCCGCCTGCGGATAGGCGACGGCAAATTGCGCCCGGGTCGCATGCAACTGGTAGGGCAGGTAGTAGGTTCCATCGCATTTCAAGGCAGCATCGATCATCGCCCGGGTCCAGCGAGCGGCGTCCTCCAGCGCCTGGGGGTGGGCGCGCTGCTTGTAGTAAACGACGAATGAAAACACTTCCTCGCGCGCCCACGGGAGGAGCGACACCTCGTCCGGCGGCGAATGCCGGATCGACACGTTGAGCACCTTGGCCCGATGCTCCCGGATGATCCTGGCCATCTCGGTCGCAAAGACAAGGAAGTGCCGCGTCGGAACGAAATACTCCTGGAGTGCATAGGTGGACGTCCGCCGGCTCGCCGGCTCCAGCGAACGAAGGTCCAGGCTCGCCTCGTGGTTGCGCCAGACCACCTCCGGCCCTTCGAAGATCAGGGGCCGGACGTATCTGCGCTGCAGCGCGTCGCCGTTCGGAAGCTCGGTCATGGCCCAGATGAGGCCTTGCTCGAACACATAGCGCCGGTCACGCGGCACCAGCCGCGCCGACACGGTCAACGGCTTGCTGGAGCGAAGCCAGCTCACAGCCACGGGCTTGTCGAAATCGGGCGGCATCAGATCTGCGTTGTGCAGCAAGCAGCCATCGGCGGATTTCACTTCGCGCTCGAACCAGGCCGGATAGTCCGCCAAAGGCAGGGTCGTGACGGAGCGCTCGATTCTCACGTTGTCGTCCAGCGCGAGCTCCACCTCCGTGATCACGCCGACAGCGCCGTAGCCGCCGATCGCAGCGCGAAAGAGCTCGGGCCGCGTCCGGCGATCGGCCTCGACGATCTCGCCGTCGGCCAGCACCAGCTGGAGCGCCCGCACGGAATGTCCAAGCGGCCCATGGCCGACATAGCGGCCATGCGCGTTCACCGACACGGAGCCGCCGATGGTGAAGTTGGCGTAGCTCTGCATGGTCCGCACCGACAGCTGATGCGCATCGATGTGATCCTGCAACTCGCGCCAGCGCATGCCAGCCTGCACGCGCACCGCCTTCGCGTCGGGACGCAGCCACACCAGCCCGTTCATCTCGCGCATGTCGAGATGCAGGCCGCCGGCGATCGCCACCTGTCCGCCCATCGAATAGCGGCCGCCGCCGACCGCAATCCGTCCGGGCCATTGGAGGATCGCCTCGCGAACCGCTTCGCGCGAGCGCGGCCGCACCACACGCCCGACCTCCACCGCGTAGAGTCCCGTGACGTTCTCGACCAGGCACCGCGCTGCGGCATGGATGTCGCGGGCCGGGACCAGCAGCAGGCCGGCACCGGCCAGCGCCGTCGCGAGCACGGTCCGGCGCGACACCAAGACCTCGGCGGCCTGCACGCTGCCTCCGGCATGCATGCCCAGCAGTGGACTCACTCGAAGACCTTCGGCTCCGGTGCCATTCGCCTTCGGAGGGGCCGTGCGTCTCATAGGCGCAGCATCACCGGCGCCGTGCCGAGGCCAGCCCGGGGCAGCCAGGCGAAGACCGAGTCGACCGTCACGGTCTCGATGCGGTCGGAAAATCGCTTCTCGTTGGGATGGTCGTCGAAGGCCACGTTGGCCGCGCTGGCGCGGCCCCCAAGACGCGTCAACGGCCCGAGCTTGAGCGTGGTGGGCTCGTAGCCCTTGAACTTCAGCCATGCCTGGGCCTGCCCGCGCGTACGGATCGTCGCCGGCTCCATCGCCGCGGCGAGCGTCTCGATGGCCCACTGGTTCGATTGCTGGTACCTGTCGCCCCAGGCATAGCTCACGATGCTGTAGGGCACCGTGTGCAGCCGTGTGACGCGCGAGGGCGGTTCCTCGAGCGCCGCCCGCAGTTGCGCCTGCACGGCGGGCGTCGGCACCACCCAGGCGGCTTCGTGGCGCCAGAGGTCGTCGAGGAAGAACTCGCCCAGCCCCTGGCGGTAGATCGCCGCGGTCGCGGTGTTGCACTGGTTGAGCTTGTGCACCACGCGCCAGGCCCCTGCCTCGGTCCTGTAGGCCAGGCCCATGTGGGAGTAGCGCAGCCCGTACTTGCCAAGGTCCTGCCCCGCTCGCGCCAGCAGCACCACTTGCGCGCCGCTGGCATCGAGTTGCTGCGCGGTGCGCTGCGCGAGCTCCATGCCCTTGATGATCGAAGCCGCGCTCAACCTGTGGTCCTCGCAGGACCGGCCGGCGTGCGCGTTGAGCGGGAACAGGAAGAGACCCGCCAGCACCACCGCCACCGCGGCCGCCAGCAGGTGCATCACCGCCCGCAGCCCACGCCGCGTGGACGACACGCTGCCACGGTATTCGGCCTCGTAGCTGCCGAAGTTGGTGGGGATGCGTTTCACGACAGCCTCTCGTTGTAGAGCAGCGCGCGGCCGATGGCGTTGGGCACGAAGGCCAGCACCTCGCCGGCCGCCGACAGCACGACGCCCGTGCCGATCACGCTGACCGTGACCACGGTGCCGACCACGACCGCGCTGCCATGCACGGTGCGACCCAGCACCTTGACGCTGGCGCGGGCGCCGTCGGATGCGCGCTCCAGCAGATAGACGGTGCCGTCCACCGACGCCTCGACCGCCACCACCGTGAGCGCCGCCCCGGCCACCGACAGCGCCGCCGGCACGGCCACCGCCGCGCTCGCAGCGCTGCCCGCCAGCGAGGCGGTCCCGACCACCGAGGCCACCGGCAGCATCGACAGCGCGGCCGAGGCTTCGCTCTGCGCATGAGCCTGCAGGGGGGCGGCGGCGCCCGCCAGCGCGGCACACGCCGCGATCAACGCCGCAATGAGGGACTTCTTCATGATGTGTTCTCCGGAAACGTGGAATGAAAGGGGCGGCGCGCTCATTCGCCTCGATCCGCTTCGGCGCGGGCTTCGCGGCGGCCCTGCAGGCGCGCTTCGGCGATGTCGGCTTCGTGGCGGTCGCGCAGGGTCTTGGCCAGGGTGAAGGCACTGCTGATCAGGAACAGCCAGCTCACGCCGAGGAAGGCCTTGTAGGTCTCGCCGATCTCCATGCGCAGCAGGCCCCAGCCGGTCAGGCCCATGGCGGTGAAGAAGCCGCCCCAGACCACGAGCTTCCACATCGGCGTGTCGCCGGCGCCGGGCGTCGCGCCGCGCTGGTTGTCGCGCACGAACTTGGCGAGCACGAAGGCGGCCGACAGGCAGAACACGTAGCCCATCACCATGAACGCCCGGTCCAGCGCCTGTCCCGGCAGCCAGCCGAGGCCGGTCGCGCAGAGGAACACGGCCAGCCCGAAGGAGATCCAGACCTGGACTTGCCAGGCGCGGGTGTCGCGCTGGATGGAGACGATGGAGGTAGAGGGTTGCATGAATGCCTCGCGGCGTAGTGAAGGTGCGCGAATGATGGTTCGCGCGTTCACCGCGGGGCGCAAATTCCTGCACCAGTGGCGGATCTGGCCGCCACCGGTATCGTCAATCGGTACCGATGCGCTGCTGGCGGCGCCGCAGCAGGTCGTCGCGCGTGTAGGGCCGCTCGGTGCCCGCCAGCCGCACGGCGATCATTCCCAATGCGTCGTGCGTGGGTGCCGGGGTGCCGGGGCGAAGAAACAGCAGCGGCGACGCGATGCTGATCAGCAGCAAGACCCAGTGCAGCCGCAGCGGCCGGTGATGCTGGCCCCAGAGGAAGAATGCGCTGACGGCGGCACCAAGCAGGAAGCCGGCCGCCACTTCCGATTTGGAGTGGGCATAGATCGCCAGCCTCGACAGACCGATGAGCGCGGCAAAGACCCAGCCGAGCGCAGCGGCGGCGGCGCGCACGCGCGGCTGCCAGTGCGCGGCGACCAGCCAGAACGCGACTGGCCAGATGCTGGCCGAGAGCATGGTGTGCCCGCTGATGCCGGTGAAGTTGAGCATGGCGTTGCCGATGCCCCAGCCCATGAAGGCGATCTTCGAGGCTGCCACGAGGACGCCGGCCGAGCCGAAGAGCGCGAGCCAGCGCCAGGCGATCGGCCGCGTGACGGTGCGCACGCCCAGCCACACGGCAATCCAGGCCGCGACCGGCAGCAGGAAGCCGCTGTCACCGAACCAGGTAATCCAATACCAGAAGTCGTCGGGAAGGGACAGCATCAGGCCGGCTGGCTCCCCAGCAGGCCGCTCACGCGCCGCTGCAGGGATTCGGGCTGCACCTCGGCGCGCGCCATCGCGCTGCCGACATGGAGCCCGACCCGGCTGAAGAAGCCGCGCCGGAAGGGACGCACCATCGCCACGCGCTCGCCGTCGCGAACCTCGATGCGGCTGAAGTAGGAGCCCCAGAGATTGGTCAGCGCCATCGGGACTACCGGCGCGTCGACGCCCTGGGCGCGGGCATCTTCCAGGATCTTCATCACGCCGCCCTTGAAAGGCTGCAGCGTGCCGTCGCGCGTGATTGCGCCTTCGGGGAAGATGGCGAGCAGGTCGCCCTCGCGCAGCACCTGCACCGCGCTGGCGAAGGCCCCCTCGTAGGCGGCCGGATTTTCCTTCTGCGGCGCAATCGGAATGGCCTTGACCAAACGGAACAGCCAGCCGAGCACCGGCACGCGAAAGATGCGGTGGTCCATGATGAAGCGGATCGGCCGCGGGCTGGCAGCCATGAGCAGCACCGCGTCGATGAAGCTCACATGGTTGCAGACCAGCACGGCGGGGCCCTCGGCCGGGATGTGCTCCTCGCCCTTCACCTCGAAGCGATAGACCAGGCGCGTCAGCACCCAGGCGACGAAGCGCAGCAGGTATTCCGGCACCAGCATGAAGATGTAGAAGGCCACCACCGCATTGGCGATGCCCGTCAACAGGAAGATCTGCGGGATGGTGAAGCCGGCCTTGAGCAGCGCCCCCGCGATCACGGCGCTGGCGATCATGAAGAGCGCATTGAGGATGTTGTTGGCCGCAATGATGCGTGCCCGGTGCGTAGGCTGGCTGCGCAGCTGGATCAGCGCGTACATCGGCACACTGTACAGGCCGGCGAAGAGCGATAGCAGGCCCAGGTCGGCCATCACGCGCCAGTGCGGCGCCTGGGCCACGAAGCCCTGCAAGCCCATCCCGGCAGCGGGCGGCAGGTTGCGCGCGGCGAAGTAGAGGTCGACGGCGAACACGCTCATGCCGATGGCGCCCAGCGGCACCAGGCCGATTTCCACCTGACGGCGGCTCAGCGTCTCGCACAGCAGCGAGCCGATGCCGATGCCGACCGAGAACACCACCAGCAGCAGCGAGGCAACCTGCTCGTTGCCATGCAGCACCTCCTTGGCGAAGCTCGGGAACTGGCTCAGGAAGACAGCGCCGAAGAACCACATCCACGAGATGCCCAGCAGCGAACGGAACACCACCACGTTGCCGTGCGCGAGCCGCAGATTGCGCCACGTCTCGCTCACCGGATTCCAATTGATTGCCAGGCCGGGGTCGGTCGCGGGCGCAGGTGGAATGGCCTGAGCCGTTGCCCGCCCGACCACCGCCAGCAGCAGGCAGGCCACTGCCACCGTGGTATGCCCGATGCCTGGCAGCGCGACCAGCAGGCCGCCGGCGACCTGCCCAAGCAGGATGGCGACGAAGGTGCCCATCTCGACCATGCCGTTGCCGCCGGTGAGCTCGCGCGCATCGAGCACCTGCGGCAGGTAGGCGAACTTGACCGGGCCGAAGAGCGTCGAGTGGAGCCCCATCAGGAATACGCAACCCAGCAGCAGCACCGCATCGGCACGCATGAAGCCCCATGCGGCCAGCACCATGATCGCGATCTCGAGGTTCTTGACGAAGCGGATCATCTTCGTCTTGTCGTACTTGTCGGTGAGCTGCCCGGCCGTGGCCGAGAACAGCAGGAAGGGCAGGATGAACAGCGCGCCGATGACCAAGCCCGCCATGGCCGGCGGCATCCAGCCGAGCTGCAGCTGGTAGGTCACCATGACGGTGAAGGCGAACTTGAACAGGTTGTCGTTCGCTGCCCCCGCGAACTGGGTCCAGAAGAAAGGCGCGAAGCGCCGCTGGCCAAGCAGGGAGAACTGGTTGGCGTGGGGGTTCGGCGCGGGCGCGCCGACGAGCGGGGAGGTATCGGTGGATGTCGTCATTCGAAATCTCCCTGGCGGGCTCCTCAGGCCGTCACTGCGGCCGCGCCCGGATTGTGCCGCAGCGTCTCGCGGCCCATGGCCTGCAGCGCGTGCAGCACCGGCAGCGCGGCCAGTGCCGCCGTCACGTGCTTGAGGCTGTGGCCGGCCAGCAGATGGTGCGTCGCCTCGTAGATGGCATGGTCCGCAAGCTCGAACAGCTTGGCCAGCGCATAGAAGAAGATCACCCACCCCAGCCGCAGGCCGATGGCGCCCTTCGCGGGCCTGACCAGCGCCAGCGCGAGCACCAGCAACATGCCGCCGAACTGGACCAGAGCCCAGGGAAGCACGTTGTCCGTGGCCTGGCAGACCGCGACCGCCAGCAGTCCGGCGGCAAGCACGAACCAGGCGGCGGGCCAGCCGGCGCGCGCGCTGACCCGCTCGCAGACGGCGCAACCGATCAACCCGGCGAAGGCCACCGTCATCCCGGCACGGTCGGCCGCCAGGCGCAGCGCGTCGGGTTGCAGATGGTAGAAGGCCGAGCCGGCGGCGGTGATGACCAGGCCGGCGAAGAACATCCAGGCGCAGTCGAGCAGGTTCACCGGGGGCTGGATCACGGCATGGTGCGGCGCCGCGTCCTGCACGTGCTCGTGCGTCCTGTCGTGCCAGTGCAGCCAGCGCAGGCCCCAGACGCCGAGCGCCGCGAACGGCAGATTGCTCAGCACGTCCACAGCGTGCGGCAGTCCGGCCCAGCCGCGGTCGTCGGCAAAGGGCCCGCCGCCGATCCCTGGCGCGACGAGCGCGGGACCGAACAGGCCGGTCAGCAGGAGCAAGGTGAAAAAGAGCAGGAGAGCACGTTCGCGATGGGAGAGAAGAGACAACTGGGACATTGCGGCTCCGGGGGTGGGATGTCGGTGCGGCGGAATGTAGGTTGCCAGCTCCTCCGGCAGCATCGAGAATTGATACGGAGTACTTTTTCACGCCCTTCGGTATCGAATCGATATACCCGGATCCATGAGCACCACCGTCGACCTCATCCAGGCTCTCAAGAACGAGCTCAAGACCGCCCGCATGACCTATGCGGATCTCGCCAAGTCGCTGGACATGGCGGAATCGAGCGTCAAGCGCATGCTGGCGAAGGGCGACATGCCATTGACCCGCGTCGACGCGATCTGCCGCGCGCTGAAGATCGACTTCGCGGAGCTGGCGCGTCGCGTCGCCGACGCGCAGCCGCTGCTCAAGGAGCTGACGCTGGAGCAGGAGAAGGCCGTCGTCAGGGACAAGAAGCTGCTGCTCATGGCCATCTGCGTGTTGAGCCAGTGGACGCTGGAGCAGATCGTGGCCGCCTACCGCCTCACCGATGCCGAATGCATCGGCTACCTGGCGCAGCTCGACCGCATCGGCATCATCGAGCTCAGGCCGCTCAACCGCTACCGGCTCAAGCTGGCCAAGACCTTCCGTTGGCGCCCGCACGGGCCGGTGATGGACTTCTTTCGCGAGAACGTGGTGCTGGACTACTACCGCGGCGGTTTCGACGGGCCCGCCGAGGGCCTGCTGCTGGTGCACGGATCGATCAGCAAGTCGCTGGCACCAGCCTTCCTCGATCGGCTGCAGCGCGTTGCGCAGGACTTTGCGCAGCAGCACCAGACCGACCAGAAGCTCTCCCCCAAGGAACGCGAGGGCTACACGCTGCTGCTGGGCATGCGCAACTGGGAATTCGAGCTGTTTACTCGCCTGCGCCGTTCATGACCCCGCTTGCACCATCAACCCTCAGGTCGACTCGCAACGACGACTTCGCCTTCACCAGCACCTGAGCTTCAGTCCCGCATCAGCGCCTGCATGAGCGTCCGCAGGACGGCCAGCGCCGGAGCCTCGGTGCGCCGGCGCAAGGTCACGAGGCCGAAGCGAGCCACGCCATCGAGCGGCGGGATCATCTTCAGCTCGACCAGATCGGGCGCGGCCGCGCGGATGGCCAGCAGGACGGCATCGCTGCGGCGAACCACCTCCACGAGGCTGGGCACCTCTTCGCATTGCAGCGTCACGCAATGCGCGGGGTGCGCTTCCGGGCCGTAGGCTTCGACCAGCGTGCGTGCCACCTCGTCGCTCAGCGGCGTGGAGGCGATCGGATAGCGCTGCACCGCCTCGAAGGACACGCCGGTGCGCAGCCGCGTGAGCGGATGGCCGCGACGGCACATGAAAGTGCCGCGCATCTTGCGCACCAGCCCGAGCTCCAGGTCCGGCGCGGGCTTCAGCGAGAACGCATCGACCACCAGCGCATCGAGGCTGCGCGTACGCAGCGACTGCACGAGCAGATCGGTGCCGCCGCGCGCCACCGCCACGCGCATCCTCGGGTGGTGCTCGGCCATGTGCATCAGGTAGGGCGTCATCAGCATCGCGCCCGGGCCCGAGCCCATGCCGATGCGCACGGTGCCGCCCTCCCCCTCGCGCAACCGGCGGCCGCTGTCGCGCAGCTCGTCGGCCTCGAAGACCAGATGGCGCGAGCGCTCCAGGACCTCGCGGCCGAAGGCGGTGAGCTCGTTGCGGCGCCCCACGCGGTCGAACAGCGGCATGCCCAGCTCCTCCTCCAACGCCCGGATGCTGCGGCTCAGGGCCGGCTGCGTCAGGTGCAGGGCCTGCGCGGACTTGCTGAACGAGCCTGTGTGGGCCAGCGAAATGAGGTGCCTGAGTTGAACCAGCGTCATGAAGAAGGCCCGCGGAATGGCTGCATTGAACTCATGCTAATGTAGCCAACAATGCATTGGACGTTATCAATCCCCGCTCCTAGGATTCGTTCGCCTCCGGCAATCGCGCCGGTGCCCAAACGGAGTTCCGATGACATCGTTCTTTCAGCGTTCGCACCTCCTCGCCTGTGGCTTGCTGCTGGCCGCCGGGACGGCCCTGGCCCAGAGCTACCCTGCCAAGCCCGTCAACCTGATGGTTCCCTACCCGGCCGGCGGACCTTCGGACGCCATGGCACGCATCTTCACGATCCCTCTGGCCAAGGAGCTGGGCCAGCAGGTGCTGGTCGAGAATCTGGGCGGCGTCAGCGGCGCGATGGCAGCACAGAAGGTGCTGGCGGCGCCGCCCGATGGCTACTACATCTTCCAGGGCTCCCCCAACGAGGTGATCCTCTCGCCGCTGGCCAACGCGGCGGTCAAGCTCAAGGCCGAGGACTTCCGCCTGGTGCATCCCGTGGCCGAGGCCGTGATGGTCTTCGTTGCCCGCAAGGATCTGCCGGCCAACAGCGTGGATGAGCTGATCGCGCTGGCTCGCAAGTCGGCCGACAAGCCGCTCTCGTACGGAAGCGTCGGCGTCGGCTCGCTCTACCACCTGATCCTGGAGAAGGTGCAACAGGACACGGGCATCAAGCTGATGCACGCGCCCTACAAGGGCAACGCGCCGCTGCTGCAGGACCTCGGCGGCGGGCAGGTGGACTTCGCCGTGCTGGTGTACAGCGCCGCAATGGGAGCGCTGGCGGAGCAGGGCCGCCTCAAGGTGATCGGCCAGCTCGGCGCGCAACGCTCCGAGCTGCTGCAGAACGTGCCCACCGCAAGCGAAGGCAAGGAGCTGAAGAACGTCGCCTACAAGACCTGGAGCGGCTTCATGGTGCCGAAGAACACGCCGGAGGAGGTGGTGCAAAAGCTGCACAGGGCGATTGGCGCGACCCTGAGGGAGCCGGGCGTTCGCACGCAGCTCGCGGCCCAGACGCAGGTCGCCGCGCCGCCGATGTCGCTGGCCGAGTCGGCTAAATTCTTCGAGGCAGAGACCGCGCGCTACCGGGACATCGCCAAGTCCATCCACCTGCAGCCGCAGTAAGCTGAACGCCATGAGCACGCTCCTCGAAGACCTGCACGCGCAGGCCGATGCCTTCATCGACATCCGCCGCGACATCCACCGCCATCCCGAGCTCGGCTTCGACGAGCACCGCACCTCGGCCCTGGTCGCCGAGCGGCTCGAGGCCTGGGGGTACGAGGTCGAGCGCGGTCTCGGCGGTACCGGCGTGGTAGGCCGGCTGGTGCGCGGCGACGGCGAACGCCGCCTGGGCCTGCGCGCCGACATGGACGCCCTGCCCATCGACGAAGCCACCGGCCTGGCCTACGCCAGCAGCCACGCGGGGGTGATGCACGCCTGCGGCCACGACGGCCACACCGCGATGCTGCTGGCCGCCGCGCACCACCTGGCCGAACGCGGGCGCTTTTCCGGCACGCTGAACCTGATCTTCCAGCCGGCCGAAGAAGGCGGCGGCGGGGCGCTGCGGATGATGGAGCAAGGCCTGTTCGACAAGTACCCCTGCGACGCCATCTTCGCGATGCACAACATGCCCGGCCTGGAGCAGGGCCGGCTGGCGCTGCGCGAAGGGCCGGCCATGGCCTCTTCCGACTACGCCACGGTCACGCTCGCCGGCATCGGTGGCCACGGCGCAATGCCGCATCGCACGGCAGATCCAATCGTCGCGGCGGCCAGCATCGTGATGGCACTTCAGACGGTGGTCTCACGCAACATCGACCCGCTGCAGATGGCCGTGGTGACGGTGGGCGCCGTTCATGCCGGCAAGGCCAACAACGTGATCCCCCAGAGCGCCACGCTGGAGCTCAGCGTGCGCGCGCTCGACCGCGACGTGCGAAGCCGGTTGGAGGAACGCATCAAGGCACTGGTCACGGCGCAGGCCGAAAGCTTCGGCGTCCAGGCGCGGATCGACTGGCGCCCAGGCTACGCCGTGCTGGTCAACACGCCGCAGGAGACTGCCTTCGCTCGCGAGGTCGCGCTGGAACTGCTGGGCCCCGAACGCGTCACGCTGCAGGCTCCGGCACTGCCGGGCAGCGAGGACTTCGCCTTCATGCTGGAGCACGTACCCGGCAGCTACCTCTTGATCGGCAACGGCGAGGGCGACAGCCACGGCGCCTGCATGGTGCACAACCCCGGCTACGACTTCAACGACGGCAACGTCGCGATCGGCGCGGCCTACTGGGTGCTCTTGGCCGAGCGCTTTCTGCGGTAGCTCCTGGACCTGATCCGGTAAGTCGATGGAGCGAGCTTCACGCGGCGCTAATCGTTCCCGGCAAACACCGTCAGCACACCCGTATAGCCATACAGATGGTGCCGCGCGATCTCGCCCGCGGCGAAGAAGCCGACCAGCGGCACGTCACCCAGCGCATGGCGCACGATCTGCAGCTCGGCGCCGGGCGCGCCGAAATGCGGGCCGCCCCGCCCCGAGCAGCTCACGTACACGGCGCCCGCGATACGGCGCGCCGGATGCGGCGCGGCCTCGGCCTCGCCGGCCGCCACCGCACGCGCGGTGGCGAGCGTCTGCTCCTGAGGCTCGAGTTCCTCTCGGACCTCGGCGCAGATGCGCATGAGGTCGGCGCGCGCGGCCTGCGCATTGCGGCGCACGAAGCTCATGCGCATGCCCGCCTCGGCCACGTCGGCGATTGCGATTCCGCGGCGCGTGGGATCGAGGCCGATGATGTGGCGCACCAGCACGTCGGCGCCGAGGTCGCCGGTGCGCCGCATACCGTCGCTGCCGGCGTCGACCAGTCCTACCAGCGTGGCCCGCACCGCCTCGATCGCTTCCTGTGGCGCATCCAGCGACACGCCGAGTTCAGCCAGCAGCAGGTCGAGCGCCGGCTGGCCGTCGAGCCTGAGCAGCAGGTTGCCTTCGGCTGCGGTGATCTCCCGTTCGCGCGAGACCGGCTGGCAGCCCTGGGTGACGCGCGACACCAGGCGCACCCCCTCGCCGAAGGCCACGCCCGACAGGCCGCCCGAGAACACGCCGCTCGCGGCCCCGTGGCCGCGGATGTTGCCGTTGCCCCCGATCGCGAACTGGAGCGCGCCGCTGCGGCCCGAGGACAGGCCGCCGAAGAGGTAGCCGGTGTCGGTGCGCCCCGCCATTTCGGCCACCAGCTCCGGCAGGTCCGGCGTGCCGGGATCGGCATGCACCAGGGCCGTGTGGGCCGCGAAGCCGCTCATCTCCGAGCCGGCCAGCGGCGCCACGCCCGAGAACACGCGGTACTGGTCGCTCGGAAGCATGCACAGCATGACGGACAGCGCCGGCTCGTCGAAGTACTCGGCGTTGTTGGCCGACACGCCGACGCCGACCGTGCCGGACCAGTCCGTGATCTCAGGCAGCTCGGCGCCCAGGTGGTCGAGGATCTCCTGCGCCTCGGCGGCGTAGTGGTCCGTGATGTAGAGCAGGCCCAGCGTGGGCGCGCGCGCATAGTCCGGCAGCGCCATCTGGGCCCGTAGTTGCGCGAGCACGAGCCCGGCTGCCATGCGCCATTGGGGATGGGTGGCGTGGCCCGTGGGGAACAGCTTCATGGCCTCGGACTTCCAGGCAAGGGTTGCAAATCAGCGCGCGCGCGTTCGCTTGCGCGCCGTCGTCTTCTTGGCCGCGACCGGTGCCTTCTTCGCGGAGGCGCCTGTCTTGCGCGCTGCGGGGCGCGCGGCCGTACCGCTCATTGCCTCGCCCACCGCATCGGCGATCGGCTGGGCCACGGCGGGCATCTTCAGCTGCGAGGCATCCTGCAGGGCGGAGCTCGCGATCTGCTGGAACTGCTGCGTGAGCGCGCCCCACCACTGAAGCGGGTCGACCACGCCGCCGGCAGCATCCGGCGCAGCGGGTCCGTTCGAGGCCTTTGCCTTGGCGCCGCGCCTGGGCGACGGCGCTTCGGCCGGTTCCTCGGGCTCCTCCGGCTCGTCGGCCTCGGGTTCCGGCTCGGGCGCGTGCGCCTGGGGTGCGGGCGCCTCCGGGCTCGGCGGCGGTGCGGCCGACCGGGTGAAGGCATTGGCCAGGTCCTCCATGCGCAGGTTCATGCCGCGCAGGGTCGACAGCGTCATCTTCTGCACTTCGAGCGCCTGGATGGTCGCCTTGAGCGCGTGGCCGTTCTGCTCGAGCCAGTACTGCACCGTCTTGAGTTCCTGGATGCGCTTGTCGACCTCCTCCACGCTCAGCGTCGGCGCGACCCAGCTCGACAGGCTGGGCATCCCCGGCACGGCGCTGGCACCGCCCGAAGCACCCTTGGCAAGGCTCTGAAGGAAGTCGAAACCCGGAACGAACTGACTGAAGGCGAAGGGCTTGGCGTCGCTCATGGGGAGGATCTCCTGGGAGGGGGTTTCTTGTGCCCGGCCAGCTTACTCCATGCGCATGGACTTGGAAGCGCTCAATGCTTGTGGCCGCCGCCCGCCGGCGCGGCAGGTCCGGAGAGCACCGGGACCTTGAGCTCCAGCGTGCTCTTCTGCCCCTTCGCATCCTCGAAGCGCAGTGTCAGCGGCACGGTGCTGTCCTTGGCCAGCGGCTGCTTCAGGTCCATCAGCATCAGGTGGTAGCCGCCGGGCTTGAGCTCGACCGTCTGCCGCGCCGGCAACTCGAGACCGCGCGCCAGCGCGCGCATGCGCATGGTGTCGCCGTCCATCTTCATCTCGTGAACCTCGGCCACGCCCGCCACGGGGGTGGAAGCGCCGACCAGGCGCGCGCCCGCGGGCGCGTTGAGTTTCATGAAGGCACCGGTACCGCTCTGGCCGGGCACCGAGGCGCGGATCCAGGCGTCGCGCACATCGACCGCCGGCGCCTGGGCCAGGGCGTTGCCGGCCACTGCCAGCACGAGAACGGAGGCGGCGATGCGGGGAAGCAGGGGAAGAAAGCGAGTGTTCATGGTGGGTCCTTGGCGAAGTGTGAATCAAAGGTCGAAGCGGAGCTCAGCGGTGTAGGTGCGCTGCGGGTAGGGATGAAAGTTCCAGTACTGCTCGTTGTTGGCGTTGTCGATGCCGAAGGCCGCCGACCAGCGCTTGTCGATCTGGTAGCGCACGCGGAGGTCGACGACGAAGTAGCGGCTGGCGCCGAAGTAGGCATTGGCGTTCACGTCGCTGTTGTCCAGGTTCGAGTATTGGCGCCCGCTGTAGCGCGCCGCCACGGTAAAGGCCCAGCGCGCGTCGGGCTTGTAGGTGGCGTAGACCGTGGAGCGCCAGCGCGGCACGCGCGGCTGCCACTTGCCGACGCTGGCCGGGAAGGCGGCATTGGCGACGATCGTGGAATCGGCATAGGTCAGGCTGGCGCCCAGGTCCAGGCCCCGGACCCACACGTCCTGCCCGGTGTAGGCCATCTCCAGCCCGATGGTGCGCACCTTGTCGACGTTCTGCACGCGCGAGACGGTGGAGTTCGGGATCAACTGGCTGTAGAGCGCGTCCTTCGTAGTCTCGTGGAAGAGCGTGGCGCGCGCCAGTCCGCTGCCCAGGTCCTTCTCGGCGGACAGCTCGCCGGTCCACGATTTCTCGGGCTTCAGGTTCGGGTCGTTGATGAAGGACAGCGCCCCGCCCGAGGTCGCGCCGTAGAGCTCGCCCACGGTCGGGTAGCGCACCGCGCGACCGAGCGAGGCCTTCAGCACCGTGTCCTTCGCCAGCTGCCAGGCGAGCGCGGCCTTCGGCGACAGGTCCGATTCGCTGCGCGCGGCATAGGCCTGCGAACCGGCGCCCGAGGCGGTGAAGCCGTCCTTCGCCTGCCAATGCTCGTAGCGCAGGCCGAGCACGGCCTTCCATCGTGGCGCGAAGCCCCAGCTGTCCTGCACCCAGGCGCTCTGCGTCCGGGTGCGGCCGCCGACGTTGCTGACGACGGACCCGGGCACGGCGGGCCCGTCCAGCCAACTGCCCAGTACGTTGTTCTTCGCGATGGCCAACTTGTACGCGTCGCGGCCGATGCCGAAGTCGACGATGTGCGCGCCGCCCACGCCCCGGGGCCGCCAGGTACCCTTGGCCGCCAGCGTGTTCCAGCCGGTGCCGTCCTGGTCCTGCAGCGTGCCGGCGCCGCCGACGGCCGCCAGCGGCAGCGCGACCGTGGGCGCGCGCTGTCGGTCCTTTGCGTAGTCGTACAGGCTGGCCGCCACTTCCCAGTCCCATTCGCCGCGGGTGTTGCTCTTGACCGAAAGCCCGTGCATGTAGTGCGTCTGGACGTCGTTCGTCAAGGGGAAAGCGGTGGGCGCCAGCGCATAGCCTCGCCCGCCGATACGGATCGGCCCGCTGAAGACCGGCTGGCCGGCCGCATTGACCAGGTAGCTGTCGGGCCGGCCTTCCGCGCTGTTCTGCCACCAGCCCAGCGTGTAGGTGGCGCGAAGGGTGGGCGAGAAGTCGTAGGCCAGCTTCAGCTTCGCGTGGTCCTGCACCGTGCGATAGGCCGTGCCGGTGCCCAGGATGTACCAGGGCGTGTTGGTGGTGTTCAGCCCCGGCACGGCGCCCGCCACCGGCGTGCCGGCGCGGCCCGGCACGCCCGAGGCCACCGTTGCGGTGGTGAAGGTCAGCGGCTGGCCGCGGCTGTCGGTGCGATTGACATCGATCCACCAGGACCAGTCGCCGCTCCTGCTGCCGAGCGAGGCGCTGGTCTGCCAGCCGTCGAAGGTCTGGTGCGTGTTGTAGAAGTCGAAGGGCTGCGAGAAGTAGCCGGCCTTCACATGCGCCTCGAGCCGGGTCGGCATGCGCGTCACGTAGTCGACCACGGCCCCGGCCGAGTTGCCGGGGTAGGCGGCGGAGAACGGCCCGTACATCACGTCGACGCGCTCGATCTCCTCGGGTGTGACCAGGCCCCAGCGCGGGGCGTAGTTGGTGCCGTTGGCGATGCCGTTGCCCAGGTAGTTGGACAGCAGGATGCCGTCTGCATAGACCGCCGAACGCGCGCTGTTGCCGGTGCCGGAGGCCCGGGTCGACAGGATGGCGTGGTTGTAGTCGCCGATGTAGCGCTTGCGCACCAGCAGGCTGGGCAGGTACTTGAGCGCGTCTTCGCTGTCGGTGGCGTTGATGCGCGTCTCGATCTCCTCGCGCGTCACGCCTTCGATGGTGGTGGGAATCTGCGTGGGCAGCGAGGTCGGCTGGCCGCCGGTGACGGTCACCACGCCGAGCGACCTGGTGCGCTCGGGCGCCTGGTCGTCGGCAGTCCTGGCGGGGCTCTGGGCGAAGCCCGGCCCCGCCAGCCAAGGGAAAGCTGCGCCCAGGGCGAGGGACAGCACGGTTTTCTTGTTCATGGAAAGCGCTCCTCGGCGCCGTGGAGCGCCGGTGCATTGCAAGGAGATCAGCGCGCACGCGCCGGATCGACGCGCTGCGCGCTACGAGATCGACAGCAAGCTCAGAGCGCGGGCGGCCCGCGCGCGGGCAGCGGGGCCGCAGTGGCCGCGGCGATGCGCGCGGCCGGGATCGGCTGGACCGCATGGGCCAGCGGGAGTGGGTGCGGCAGCGCCGCCACCGGCGCCGGCGGCGGTGCGCCGGTCAGCAGGCAAAGCGGGCAATCCAGGTGGCTGGCACCCAGCTCCTGCGCGCCGTCCTCGCCCTGGACCATCAACTTGACGGTGCCGACGCTGGAACACACCAGTTCCATCGCCTGCGGGTGCACGATCGGCGAGGCGATCGCCGCGCCCAGCGACAGCGCAAACCACAGCAGCACGAGGCGGCCGAGGCGGTGGGCGTGACGCAGGCAGGACATGGGGTGGCGATTATCGACGAGGCCAGCCGACCGGATCGCGCAGGCCGCAGCACGAGCGGGAATGTATCCAGGGGTGTCAAGACGGCGCGGCGCCGCTATGCTCTTCGGATGCGCAGCCTATTTCACCTTGCCTTCAACGTCCGGGATCTCGACGAGGCCCGTCGCTTCTACGGCGGCCGCCTCGGCTGCACCGAAGGCCGCAGCACCGACACCTGGGTCGATTTCGACTTCTTCGGTCACCAGATATCGCTGCATCTGGGCGAGCCCTTCGCGACGGCGCGCACCGGCCATGTCGGAGATGTCATGGTGCCGATGCCGCACCTGGGCCTGATCCTGGAGCTGCCCGATTGGCAGGCGCTCGCCGAGCGTCTGGAAGCTGCCGGCACCGAGTTCGTGCTGAAGCCGCAGGTGCGCTTCGAGGGCCAGCCCGGCGAGCAGCGGACCATGTTCTTCTGCGACCCCTTCGGCAACCCGATCGAGGTCAAGGGCTTCCGCTCGCTGGATGCCGTCTACGCCACCTGATCCACCATGCCCCAGTTCCCGCGCCCGGCCGGACTTGCAGCCGCGCTGCTCGCCCTGTCGCCCCTCGCGGCCCAGGCGGTGCAGGACTGCGAGCTCAACGGCCAGCACGTGAACCCCGCCAACGGCCACACCACCGCCGGCAAGACCGGCCTGATGCGCTGCAAGGACCGCGATAGCGGCGAGCTGATGCGCGAGCAGCAGCTCCAGAACGGCGTCTTCATGGGCCTGGTGCGCTACTACGAGGGCGGCAAGCTGGTGAAGGAACACAGCCTGAACGCGCGCGGCAACCTGGAAGGCCCCGCGCGCGAGTTCTCGCCGGCCACGGGCCGGGTGCTGCGCGAGGCCGTGTACGACGACGGCCACGAGACCGGCCTGTCGCGCAGCTTCCACCCCGGCGGCCAGCTGCGCCGCGCCACCTTCTACGCCGAGCCGGGCGAGCGCGCGTATGCGGAGTTCACCGAACGCGGCCAGCTGTCGGCCCTGCGCTGCGGCGACAAGCCGCTGCTCGCCCCGGTGGTCGACGATGCGCGGCTGTGCGGCTTCGTGGGCAGCACCCCCTCGCAGGTCGAGCTTTTCGACGCCAAGGGCATCCTGCGCACGCGGCTCGCCTACCTGGCCGGCAAGCGGTTGCGCAGCGAGGAGCTCTACGACAACGGCAAGCCGGCGATGCAGGACGAGATCAGCGGCAACCAGCGCACCGAGCGGCGCTGGTCCTCCGAGGGCATCAAGCGCCGGGAGATCGTCTACCTGCTGCTGGAACGCGGCGCGATCAAACGGCGCGAGCAGGAGTTCTCCGAGAAGGGAATGCTGGTGCGCGACCAGCGTTGGAGCGCGGCCGGCGAGCCGCTGTCCGACGAGAGCTATTACCTCAACGGCCAGCCGCGCAGCAAGGCGGTCTACGGCGAGGGCAACGAGGCGCGCACGGTCGAGATCACCGAGTTCCACGACAACGGCCAGCGTGCCGCGCAGGGGCGCTTCGCCGTCGTGAGCCGCTTCCGCCAGATCCCCATCGGCCTGCACCAGCGCTTCGGCGACAACGGAACGCTGCGCGCCGAATCGAGCTACGACGACAAGGGCCGCGTCACGCGCGAGCGCAGCTGGGACGCCGACGGCAAGCTGGAGCGGGACGACGAAGTCTTCGAGGACGGCTCCCGGAAGGCTTACGCCAGGTAGGCCTCAATCCAGCTTGATGCCGGCCGACTTGATGATCGGCCCCCAGCGCTTCGACTCGGCGCGCGAGAGCGCCGCGAACTGCTGCGGCGTGCCGGGCATGGCCTCCATGCCGAAGTCGTTGAAGCGCTTCTGCACGGCCGGCACGCTGAAGGCGCGGTTGAGTTCGGCGTTGAGCCTGCTCACCACCGGCGCGGGCATGCCGGCCGGGCCCAGGATGCCCTGGAAGGCGAACACCTCGGTGTTGGGCACGCCCACCTCGGCCAGCGTCGGCACATCGGGCAGCAGCTTGGAGCGCGCGCCGGAGCCGATCGCCAGCACCCGCACCTTCTGGCCCTGCATGATCGGCAGGCCCGAGGCGAGGTCGAGAAACATGCAAGGCACCTGGCCGCCCATCACATCCGCCATCGCCGGCGCGGCGCCGCGGTAGGGAATATGCGTGATGAAGGTGCCGGTGCGGTTCTTGAACATCTCCATCGCCAGATGGTGCGGCGAGCCGTTGCCGGGCGAGGCGTAGTTGACCTTGCCTGGATTGGCCTTGACGTAGGTGAGGAAGGCCTTGAAGTCCTTGGCCGGGAAATCCGGATGCACCACCAGCGCCAGCGGGAACTTGCCGATGGCGCCGATGTAGCTGAAGTCCTTCTCGGGGTTGAAGGGCAGCTTGCCGAACAGGTGCTCGTTGAAGGCCAGCACCGCGTTGTCGGCCGACATGATGGTGTAGCCGTCGGGCTTGGACTTGGCGACCAGGTCGGCGCCGATGTTGGTCGAGGCACCGGGCCGGTTGTCGACCACGATCTGCTGGCCCAGGGTCTGGCGCATGGCCTCGGCCAGGGTGCGCGCGATGACGTCGGTGCCGCCGCCGGCCGGATAGGGCACCACCCACTTGATGATCTGCTCGGGGTAGTTCTGCGCGCGCGCCCAGGGTGCGGCGCTGGCGGCCGCGGTGGCGGCGAGCGTGGTGAGCAGGGTTCTGCGGTCCATCGATGAAGTCTCCTGGGTTTTCGAATGAATCAAGCCGTATCGGCATCGTCCGGCGCAGCGGACAGCGAGGGTGTCGGCAAGTCGCGCAGCGCCTCCGCCAATGCGGCCCGGCAACGTGCCTCGTCGCCGAGCTGCTCGAACAGCAGCAGGACGAGTCGCGCAAGGAAAAGTGATTCTCGCTCGGCACCGGCTTCGCTGATGGCGCGGGCGCATTCGGCGTAGAGCCGGTCGCGTGCTTCGAGGCTCAGGGCAGTCATGCGGCCTCCTTCGTGGCCAGCGCCGAGGCACGAGCCAGCGCCTGCGCAAGCGCGCCCGGCGGCACGCGGCGCCAGCGCGCGGCCACGTGGCCGTCGGGGCGCAGCAGGTAGACCGCGCCCTCTTTCGCACCCAGCGCTTCGAACACAGGCGCATGCGCCGCGGAAGGCGGCAGCGTGCGCAGCACGGCCTTCAACGGACCAGCCTGCGCGGCGGCGAGCTCGGCCTCGAAGGCCGGATCCAGGCGCTCGATGTTGAGCACGAGAACGGTAAACCGCGGGCCCAGCCAATCGGTGAGATGCAACCCCGGCCCCAGTGGCTGCTCGGGCATGGTCTCGCCGGGCCGGGGCCCCGCCGGCAGCGCCTCGCTCTCGCTGGACAGCGCGGAGTTCTCGTAAGGCACCGCCTGCGTCTGCCGCGGGTTGATCAGGTTGGCGATCCCGCGGTGCGCGCCCGCGAGCGACAGCGCCGCCTCGCGCAGCAGGTCGAAGCCGCGCGAGGGCGGCGACATGAACTCGGTGCTGCGCATCGCGTTCTCGGCATTGATGTGGAAGGCGGCGATGCGCTCCTGCGAATAGCTGTCGAGCAGTGCATCGTCGGACACGCCGCGCGCCACCAGCGCCAGCTTCCAGGCTAGGTTGTCGGCGTCGTCGAAGCCCGAGTTGAGGCCGCGCACGCCGAAGATGGGCATCGCATGCGCGGCGTTGCCGGCGAAGAGCACGCGGCCGTGACGATAGCTCCGCAGCGTCATCGCGCCGGCCCGGTAGACCGAGGTCCAGACCGTCTTCCAGGGCAGGTGGCCTTCGCCGATGGCGTCGAGGTGGCGCTGCACGAACTCGGCCACCGCATGAGGCCTCAACGCCTCCTCCGTGCTCTGGCCGGCGCGCAGCTGGTAGTCGATGCGCCAGATGTCGTCGGGCTGGCGGTGCATCAGCACCGTCGAGCCGGGGTTCCACGGCGGGTCGAACCAGGCGCGGCGCTCGGTCGGGTGCGTGCTGTGCAGCTCGATGTCGATGATCACGTAGCGGCCTTCATAGGCCGTGCCCTCGAGGTTGAGCCCCAGCGACTTGCGCACGAAGCTCTGGCCGCCGTCGCAACCGACCAGCCACGCGGCGTTCAGTGCATAGCTGCCCAGGGCATTGCGCGCCTGGAGCGAGACGCCATCGGCCTCCTGCACCAGGCCGGTGAGCTCGGTGCCCCAGCGGATGTCGATCAGCCCCGGCTCGGCCGCGTTGCGGCGCACGATCTCGTCCAGCAGGTACTGCTCGATGTAGTACTGCTCGAGGTTGATCATCGGCGGGAGCTTCTGCCGCTCGTCGTGCGGCATTTCGAAGCGGAACACCTCTTCGGTCTTGTAGAAGCTTCGCCCGCCGCTCCAGGGCAGGCCCTTGGCCAGGAAGGACCGGGCAGCGCCCAGGCGCTCGACGATCTCCAGGCTGCGGCGCGAGATGCAGGCGGCGCGGCTGCCGACGCAGACGGTGTCGTCGGCCTCCAGGATCACGCTGCGCACGCCGTGGTTGGCCAGGCCCAGGGCGAGTGCCATGCCGACCGGGCCGCCGCCCGCGATCACCACCGGATGGCGACCGGCCTCGATGCCGTCCTGGAGCGGGGGCAGCACCGGCGCGAAGCGGGTGTATCGGAAGTCGCCGACCGGTGGCGGCAAGCCGCCGGCCGCGGGCGGCAGCGGGCCGGTGGCGGCATCGCCGGGCCGCGCGGCCGGCGAGGACAGGACTGCGGTGTTCATGCGAAGGGATTGTCCCGATGCCTTCCGCCCGTCGATGTCCTAACTTCGTACGAAGTGTTAACCCTGAGACTTCAATGAGGCGCTGGCCTCTGGACAGCGCGGAAGAACGCCTGCTGGCGGCCCCCGTGGTCAGTGGCGTGCTCGCCGGCGTCGGCACGCCGCACCTGGCGGCCAGCTACCTGGGCGCCATGCACCGGGTGCTGCCGGTGACCTTCTGCACCGTCTTCGCCGTGAGCGCCGCCGGCCGCATCGAGACCGTGTCGGCCGCGAGCAGCTACGGCAGCACCGCCGAACGCACGGCCGAGCGCTACGTGGCCCAGCGCTTCGACCGGCTCGATCCGAACATGGTGTGGCTCGCGGGCCGCAAGCTTCCCAAGCGGCCGCAGCTCTGGATGGGGCACCAGGTCGCCGAGGAGGTGGCGGACCCTGCCTACCGCGCAGCCTGCTATGGCGACGTGGGCATCCGGGAGCGCGTGTCGGTGCTGTTGCTGCTGCCGACGGGGCAACGCACGGCGGTGAGCTTCTATCGCAGCCTGGCGCAGCCCGAGTTCGGCGACGCGGACTTCGCGCTGCTGGAGCTTCACGCCACGCTGCTGGCCGATGCCACCCTCGCGCACGGCCGCAGCGCGATGGCGGCTCGCGAGGCGGCCGAACCCACGCTGAGCACCCGGCTGCTCGCGCTCAGCCTGCGCGAACGCGAGGTCGTCGGCCACTTGCTGGCCGGCAGGACAGCCAAGGAGACGGCGCGTGAAATCGGCGTGGAGCTGAGCACGGTACGGACCCACCAGTACCGAGCGTTTCGGAGGTTGGGGATTCGGGGCTTGAAGGACCTGCTGCGCGGTGCTTCGGCTTGATGTGTCTTCGCAACCAAAATGCGCGACATATCGGAACTTCATGTCGCTGCAAACGACATGAGCCGGCGGTCATGTCGCCAAAACCGAGAAACAACGACACGCAAGCGCGGACGTGGCGCCGCCATCGGCGTGTGCCGACCTCATGTCGCGCCCTGTGCCCGAGCGACGCCGCCCGATCAGGGCGCCGCCACTTCCTGATCGATCGCCCCGAACACCGACTGCCCGTCCCGCCCCTTCATCTCGATGCGGATCGTGTCTCCGCACTTCATGAAATCGGTGGAGGGCTGCCCGTCCTGGATGGTCTCGATGCAGCGCTTCTCTGCAATGCAGCTGTAGCCCTTGGGCCATTCCATCCGTCCGTTCTTCTCGACGCCCTTGTTGCTGACGGTGCCGCTGCCCACGATGCTGCCGGCGCGCACGTTGCGCGTCTTGGCGATGTGCGCGATCAGCTGGCCGAAGTGGAAGGTCATCTCCTCGCCGGCGTCGCACATGCCGACCTTGCGGCCGTTCCAGCTGCTCTGCAGCGTGAGGTGCACGCGGCCGCCCTGCCAGGCCTCGCCCAGCTCGTCAGGCGTCACGGCCACCGGGCTGAAAGCGGTGGCGGGCTTGCTCTGGAAGAAGCCGAAGCCCTTGGCCAGCTCGGCCGGGATCAGGTTGCGCAGGCTCACGTCGTTGGCCAGCATCAGCAGGCGGATGCCGTCGAGCGCCTGTTCGGGGGTGGCACCCATCTTCACGTCGCCGGTGACGACGGCCACCTCGGCCTCGAAGTCGATGCCGAAGGCCTCGTTGGGGACCACGATCCGGTCGCACGGACCGATGAAGTCGTCGCTGCCGCCCTGGTACATCAGCGGATCGGTGTAGAAGCTCTCCGGCACTTCGGCGTTGCGCGCCTTGCGCACCAGCTCCACGTGGTTGAGATAGGCCGAGCCGTCGGCCCACTGGTAGGCACGCGGCAGCGGCGCCATGCATTGCGCAGGATCGAAGGGGAAGGCGTGGCGGGCCCGGCCGCCGTTGAGGGCATCCGACAGGTCCTGCAGCTGCGGGCTGATGAAGCCCCAATCGTCGAGCGCCTGCTGCAGCCGGTTGGCGATGCCGGTGGCGTAGTGGGCGCTGGCCAGGTCGCGCGAAACGACGACGAGCTGGCCGTCGCGCGAGCCGTCTTTGAGAGTGGCGAGTTTCATGGATGAGGCGGGGTGCGGATGCCGGCGCGGCATCGCTGCTACTAAACTGATTGGACGGGCGGCAGTGTACCGAGCTGAACCTTGGCAGCAGCCTCCGATCCACTCTCGATGCACCTGCGCCCCGCCGCTCCTGACCTCCCCGGCGTCCCGCGCCCGCCCTGGCGCGCGCTGGCGCTGCTGGCCGCCGCCGTGCTGCTCGCGCACCTGGGCCTGCTCGGCCTGGCGCCGCTGGCGGGAGGGCCGCATCCCTCTCCGCTGGCGGGCAAGTTCGTCGCACGAACCATCGTGATCCCCCCGCCGCCGGAGCCGGAGCCGAACCCGAAGCCGGAGCCGGCAGCGGCGTCGGCGCCAGCGCCACCGGCCGCCTCCAAGCCACCCGCGCCCAAGCCCGCGCGGCCGCGGCCAGCGCCCCAGCCGGTAGCGCCAGCGGCGCCAAGTCCGCCGTCTTCCGACAGCCCGGCGCCCGAACCGGCGGCCCCCGCCGAGGCCACGGTGCCGTCGGAGCCGGCCGGCGCAGAGGCGGCGCGCGACGCGGCTGCGGGCGCTCCTGCCGGCGCGGCATCCAACGGTGCCGGTGCCGGCGCTGGCGCTGCCCAAGGCCAGGCCGAGGCCCCGCCCCCGACGAATGTGCCGGGCTCGGTCCAACTCGCCTTTGCGGTCACGGGCCAGATGGGCAGCGCGCCGATGCAAGGGGTGTTCGGCACGCTGGTCTGGCAGCAGGACGGCCAACACTACGATGCCCAGCTGTCGCTTCGCTTTCTCTTCAAGACCATCCGCAGCCAGCACAGCAGCGGCGTGATCGGTGCCGGCGGCATAGAACCCGCGCGCTTCTCCGACAAGCGCCGCAGCGAGGTGGCCGCGCATTTCATGCGCGAGCAGGGCCAGGTGGTGTTCAGCAACAACGCGCCCAGCGTGCCGCTCCTGCCCGGCGCGCAGGACCGGCTCAGCGTCATGCTGCAGCTCGGTGCCCTCATGGCTGGCGACCCGGCGCGCTATTCGCCCGGCGCGGCTTTCGCGATCCAGACCGTCGGCCCGCGCGATGCCGACCTCTGGATCTTCAAGGTCGAGGACGACGAGCACCTGACGCTCCCCGCCGGGCAATACAACGCCCGCAAGCTCACGCGCAACCCGCGCAAGCCGTACGACGACAAGGTGGAGCTCTGGCTCGCGCCCGAGCTCGGCTATCTGCCGGTGCGGATCCGGCAGACCCAGGACAACGGAGATTTCGCGGATTTCCAGTTGCGCGATGCCCAAGGCGCGCGGCCCTGAAGCGGGAGCACAAAAAATAACGGCTGGTGCCTACAAAACAACAGCGCTTATTGAAACTGGCGCGTTGATTGCTATCTAACCACCATGAAGGCTATAGACATCCTGACTGGACCCGCCATGCAAATGCTTTACGACTCCGAGTCCTTCGTCGTCGTGCACGTGCAGCCGACCGAAGGCGACACGCCGTTGGCGCCGAACGTTCCCGTACTCGCACGCCACGGCTTCGAGATCGTGGACAAGCGCTCCGGCAAGGAGGTCTACCTCGACGGTTCGTGGGCCGAGCTGTTCCAGCAGCAAATCGTCGCATGGCAGCTCAACACGCCGACCCAGGAAGAGGTCGAAGACACGCTCGAGGGTTACGCCGAGCTGGCCCACACGCCCGTGCTGGTCCATTGAGCGCTACGCGCCGGGCCTTTTTTTCGCTCCGTACAAGTGGCCGTACATCGGCCCGACGATCAGCAGCACGGCCACCAGCCGGCACACCTGAAACGCCGTCACGACGGGGACCCCCAACTGAAGCACCTTGGCGGTGATCGCCATCTCGGCGATGCCGCCCGGCGAGCTCCCGAGAATCAAGGTGGCCGGATGCAGCCCCGTGCCCCAGGCCAGCAGCCACGCGAAGCCGGCGCACAGCACGATCATCCCCAATGTTCCCAGCGCCACCGTCGCCAGCCAGTGCGGCGCCGTGTGCAGGAACTCGCGGCTGAAGCGCACGCCCAGGCTGACCGCGATCACCAGTTGGGCCGCGTTCGACAGCCAGGCCGGCACGGCCGAGAGCGACTCCCCCGCCACGGCGAAGCCCATGGACACCAGCAGCGGCCCGATGAACCACGGATTGGTGCGCCCCGCGAGCCGCATCGCCAGCCCGCCCACGCCGGTCGCCATCACCAGCAGGCCGAGCCCGCCCCAGCGCACCTCGCGCGGCCCGGCCGCATGAAGCTCGAGCCCGTGCAGCCCGCTCCATTGCATCGCAAAGGGAATCGCCACCGTGACCAGCACCAGCCGCAGGCTGTGCGCCGCGGCCACCAGGTCGGTGCGCGCACCCGCCCGCTCGGCCAGCAGGGTCATCTCGGAGGCGCCGCCGATCGCGCCTGAGAAGTAAGTCGTGGCTCTCATGGAACGCCCCGGCACATGCGGCATGCGCTTGGCATGCACGGTCTGCAACCAGCGGCCGAACAGCCAGCCCAGGCCGAGTGCCCAGGCGATCGCCAGCACGATCGCCCACCAGAGCCCGGCCACCAGCCCCACCATCTGCGGCGTGAAGTAGAGCCCCAGCGCCAGCCCGATCGCCCATTGCCCCGCATTGCGCAGCGGCGTGTAGCTGGCAGTCGGCGCCCCGGCGATGGAGGCCAGCGAGACCGCCAGCAGCGGTCCGATCATCCAGGGCAGCGGGGTGTGCAGTGCGAGGCAGGCGCCTGCGGCCGCGAGCGCGAGCAACAGGGTGGCGAGGATGCGCAGCGTCAGTCGAAGCGGAGGCACGGACAGGAGGAAGGGACGATGGATGGCGACGCGGCGCGGCCGCCCTCGCGTAGTATGGCCCGATGCCGCATCGCTCCCTGCTCACGCCCGGTTGGCTGTCGTCCCTGCTGGCCGCGGCGCTGCTCGCCGGCTGCTCTGCACTGGGGTCGGGCGATGCGCCCGTCGCCCGCCGGGCCATGGCGCTGCTGCCGGCCGATGCGCTGCTGCTGGGCGAACAGCACGACGCACCCGAGCACCACGCGATCGAGCGCGAGACGGTGGAGGCGCTGGCGGCGCGCGGGCGCCTGGCCGCGCTGGCGATCGAGATGGCCGAGGAAGGCAGCAGCACGGCCCACCTCGATCGCACCGCGACCGAAGCCCAGGTGCAGACCGCTCTCGGCTGGAACGAGAAGGCCTGGCCCTGGAGCGCCTATGGCCCCACCGTGATGGCCGCGGTGCGTGCCGGCGTGCCGGTGCTCGGCGCCAACCTGCCGCGCTCGCGCATGAAGGACGCCATGGCCGACGTGTCGCTCGACGCGCAGCTCGGGGCCGAGGCACACAAGGCCCAGCAGGAGGCCGTGCGCAGCGGCCACTGCAACCTGCTGCCGGAGTCGCAGATCGGACCCATGACGCGCGTCCAGATCGCGCGCGACCGCGCGATGGCGCAGACCATCGTCAAGGCACGTGTGCCGGGCAAGACGGTGCTGTTGCTGAGCGGTGCCGGCCATGCGGCCAAGGCGCTCGGCGTGCCGCAACACCTGCCCAGCGATCTCGCGGTGAAGACGGTGCAGCTGCAGGCCGGCGGCACGCCCGACCCGCGGCGCGAGGCGGGCGCCTTCGACGCCGTTTGGCAGACGCCCGCCTTGCCCGAGAAGGACTATTGCGCAGCCCTCCGGGCGCAGGCGGGGCCCAGGAGCTGAAAGGCGCGCCGGTTCAGGTTCAGGCGTTCTTCCGGATCGAATCCGCCAGCGTGTTGACGAGCGTGTCGATGTGCGACTTCTCCACCACGAAAGGCGGCGCGATCACGATCACGTCGCCGGCCGGGCGCACCAGCGAGCCCTTGTGGAAACAGTCCAGGAAGATGTCGTAGGCACGCTTGCCCGGCGCGCCGGCGATCGGCGCGAACTCCACCGCAGCGGCCAGCCCGAGGCTGCGGATGCTGATCACGTTGGGCAGGCCCTTGAGGGTGCCGTGGAAGGCATCGCCGAGCACCTTGCCCATCTCGCCGGCACGCGCGAAGAGCTTTTCCTGCTGCAGCAGCTCGAGCGTTGCGATTGCCGCGGCGCAGGCCACCGGATGGCCCGAGTAGGTATAGCCGTGGAAGAACTCCACCACGTGCTCGGGCGCCGAGGTGTTCATCATCGCGTCGTAAAGCTTGTCGCGGCAGATCACGCCGCCCAGCGGGATCACCCCGTTGGTCACGCACTTGGCGAAGTTCAGCATGTCGGGCACCACGCCGTAGAAGTCCGACGCGAAGTTGGTGCCCATGCGGCCGAAGCCGGTGATGACCTCGTCGAAGATCAGCAGGATGCCGTGCCTGTCGCAGATCTCGCGCAGCTTCTGCAGATAGCCCTTCGGCGGCACGTACCAGCCCGCCGAGCCCGCCACCGGCTCCACGATGATCGCGGCCACGTTGCTCGGGTCGTGCAGCGGCAGGATGCGCTGTTCCAGGTCGGCCAATGCATCGTCGGCCCAGACCGGCTCCTCGTTGTGGATGTAGGCGTGGTTCACCGGATCGTGGATGAAGCGCATGTGGTCCACCCGCGGCAGGAAGGCCGAGCCGAACACCTTGCGGTTGCCCGGGATGCCGCCCACCGACATGCCGCCGAAGCCCACGCCGTGGTAGCCCTTCTCGCGGCCGATGAAGACGTTGCGGTGCCCTTCGCCGCGCGCGCGGTGGTAGGCCAGCGCCACCTTCAGCGAGGTGTCCGCCGCCTCGCTGCCCGAGTTGCAGAACAGCACCTTGTTGAGGTCGCCGGGCGCCAGCGCGGCGATCATCTCGGCCGCCTTGAAGGCCTTGTCGTTGCTGACCTGGAACGCCGTTGCGTAGTCGAGCGTGTCCAGTTGCTTCTTGATCGCCTCGTTGATGGGCTTGCGGTTGTGGCCCGCGCCCACGCACCAGAGCGAGGAGATCCCGTCGATCACCTTGCGCCCGTCGTGCGTGGTGAACTCCATGCCGTCGGCGGCCACGAACACGCGCGGATCCTTGCGGAAATGGCGGTTGGGGGTGAAGGGCAACCACTGGTTGTCCATGCTGAAGTCGTTGTAGGCCATCTTGTTCGCTCCTGCAGGGTGGACGCTGGGGGAAGGGCATTTTGGCACCGGCGGCGATCTTCGGCAGCCCTGCGACAATCCTGGCCCTTATGACCCCCGCGTACATCCTCACCCTTTCCTGCCCCGACCGCACCGGCATCGTCCACGCCGTGTCCGGCTTCCTGCTCGAGCGCGGCGGCAACATCGAAGAAGCGGCGCAGTACAACGACCACGGCACGGGCCTGTTCTTCATGCGCGTGCGCTTCGCCTGCGCCGACCATGGCGAAGCGGCGCTGCGCGAGCAGATCGGCGGCCTGGCTACGAGCTTCGGCATGCGCTGGAAGCTGCACGTGGCGGCCGAGCCGATGAAGACGGTGATCCTCGTCAGCAAGGAAGGCCACTGCCTCAACGACCTGCTGTTCCGCTGGAAGAGCGGCCTGCTCTCGATCGACGTGCGCGCCATCATCTCGAACCACCGCGACTTCTACCAGCTGGCCGCCAGCTACAACGTGCCTTTCCACCACATCCCGGTGACGGCCGCCACCAAGGCCCAGGCCGAGGCCAAGCAGTTGGAGATCATCGAGGCCGAGGGCGCCGAGCTGGTGGTGCTGGCGCGCTACATGCAGATCCTCAGCAACGAGCTGTGCACGCAGCTCGCCGGCCGCGCGATCAACATCCACCACTCCTTCCTGCCCAGCTTCAAGGGCGCCAAGCCCTACTACCAGGCGCACGACCGCGGCGTGAAGCTGATCGGCGCCACCGCCCACTACGTGACGGCCGACCTCGACGAGGGCCCGATCATCGAGCAGGACGTGGAGCGCTCCGACCACACCGACACCGTCGAGGACCTCACCGCCCGCGGCCGCGACACCGAGACGCAGGTGCTGGCCCGCGCCGTGAAGTGGCACAGCGAACACCGGGTGCTGCTCAACGGGCACCGCACGGTCGTCTTCAGGTAGCGCGCGGCGCGGCCCTTGCCGTAGAGTCGGGTCCATGAACGCGCCCACGACGACGACCCAGCGCGAGCTGCTGCAGGCTTCCGAACGCCAGGCCGAGGTGGTCCGGGCGCTGCAGGCCCGCCTGCCCGCCCATGCGCTGATCTGGCAGCCCGAGGACACCACGCCCTACGAATGCGACGGCCTCACTGCCTATCGCCAGCGCCCACTGGCGGTGGCCCTGCCCGAGACCGAGGCGCAGGTGCAGGCGGTGCTCCAGACCTGCCACGCGCTCGGCGTGCCGGTGGTGGCGCGCGGCGCCGGCACCGGGCTCTCGGGCGGCGCGATGCCGCATGCGATGGGCGTCACGCTGTCGCTCGCCAAGTTCAACAACATCCTGAAGGTCGATCCGGTCAGCCGCACCGCGGTGGTCCAGTGCGGCGTGCGCAACCTGGCGATCAGCGAAGCGGCCGCGCCTTTCAATCTCTATTACGCCCCGGACCCCTCGAGCCAGATCGCCTGCACCATCGGCGGCAACGTGGCCGAGAACTCGGGCGGCGTGCACTGCCTCAAGTACGGCCTGACCCTGCACAACGTGCTGCGCGTGCGGGGCTTCACTGCCGAGGGCGAGGCAGTCGAGTTCGGCAGCGAGGCGCTGGACTGCGCCGGGCTCGACCTGCTGGCCCTGGTGGTCGGCAGCGAAGGCATGCTGGCCGTCACCACCGAAGTGACCGTCAAGCTGGTGCCCAAGCCGCAATTGGCGCGCTGCATCATGGCCAGCTTCGACGACGTGCGCAAAGCCGGCGACGCGGTGGCCGCGGTGATCGCGGCAGGCATCATCCCGGCCGGCCTCGAGATGATGGACAAGCCCATGACGGCCGCGGTCGAGGACTTCGTGCGCGCCGGCTACGACCTGGAGGCCGCAGCCATCCTGCTGTGCGAATCCGACGGCACGCCGGAAGAGGTGGAGGAAGAGATCGGCCGCATGAGCGAGGTGCTGCGGGCCGCGGGCGCGACCGCAATCTCGGTGAGCACCAGCGAGGAGGAGCGCCTGAAATTCTGGAGCGGCCGCAAGAACGCCTTCCCGGCCTCGGGCCGCATCAGCCCCGACTACATGTGCCTCGACTCGACCATTCCGCGCAAGCGCCTGGCCGACATCCTGCTGGCGATCCAGCAGATGGAGAAGAAGTACGGCCTGCGCTGCTGCAACGTGTTCCACGCGGGGGACGGCAACCTGCATCCGCTGGTGCTCTTCGACGCCAACGACCCCGACGAGCTGCACCGCTGCGAGCTCTTCGGCGCCGACATCCTCGAGACCAGCGTCGCCATGGGCGGGACCGTCTCGGGCGAGCACGGCGTAGGCGTGGAGAAGCTCAACAGCATGTGCGTGCAGTTCACGGCCGAGGAGAACGAGCAGATGTTCGGCGTCAAGCGCGCCTTCGACCCCGCGGGCCTGCTCAATCCGGGCAAGACCATCCCGACGCTGCAGCGCTGCGCCGAGTACGGCAAGCAGGTGTTCCGCGCAGGACAGCCGATGCCGCACGCAGAACTGCCCCGCTTCTGACGATGAAGGGACTGCGCGGCCTGGCCTGGCTTCTGGTCCTGCAATCGATCGGCGAGCTGCTGTCGCGAGGGCTTTCTCTTCCGCTGCCCGGGCCGGTGCTGGGCCTGGTGCTGCTGCTCGCCGCGCTCAGTTTCGAGCCCGTGCGCGAGCCGGTGGCGGAATGCGCCAACTTCTTGCTCTCGCACCTGTCGCTGCTCTTCATCCCCGTCGGCGTGGGCGTGATGACGCACCTCGCGCTGCTCGCGCAATATGGCGGCCGCATGCTGCTCGTGATCGTGCTGTCCACCTGGATCGGACTGGCCGTGACGGCCACGGTGCTCTACTGGCCCGATCGCAAGCGCAGGCGCGAGAAGGAGCGCTGACCCATGCCCCGCTTCGTCGAACTGTGGATCTATCTCTCGGCCACGCCGCTCTTCGGCCTGACGGCCACGCTGGTGACCTACCTGCTCGCGAACGCTGCCTACGCGCGGCTGGGCAGCGCGCCCTGGGCCAATCCGGTGCTGTGGTCGGTGGTCGCGCTGGCCGGCGGCCTGCTGGCGACCGGCGTGGACTACCCGAGCTATTTCGCAGGCGCCCAGTTCATCCATTTCCTGCTCGGCCCCGCGGTGGTCGCGCTGGCCTGGCCGCTGTGGCAGCGGCGCGCCGAGCTCAAGGCGCGCTTCGGCCGGCTGCTGCTGGCGGCGCTGCTGGGCGGCGTTGCCGCGAGCGCATCGGCCGTGGTCCTGGCCTGGGCCGTGGCGCTGCCGCACGACGTGGTGCTTTCGCTGGCGCCCAAGTCGGTCACCGCCCCGGTGGCGATGGGCATCTCCGAGAAGATCGGCGGCATCCCGGCGCTGTCGGCGGTGTTCGCGGTGCTGACCGGCATGATCGGCGCGCTCTCGGGCAAGTACCTGTTCGATGCCCTGCGCATCGGCACCGGCCCCACCGGCTTTGCGGCGCGCGGCTTCGCGCTCGGCACCACCGCCCACGGCATCGGCGCCGCGCGCGCCCTGCACGTCGATGCGGACGCGGGGGCCTACGCGGGACTCGCGTTGGGGATGCAGGTGGTGCTGGCAGCGCTGCTGATGCCGCTGGTCTTCAGCATCCTTCGCTGAATGCTTCGATGATGCTTCGCTGAATGCTTCGCCGGAAGAAAAAACGCCCGCGTCGCGGGCGTTTCCTTGTGAGTTGCATCAGCTGCGGTTCGGATTGTTGGGCCGATCGTCGCGGCGGTTGGGCACGCCGTCGTTGTCGCGGTCACGGTCGTAGCGGTTCGGCACGCCGTCGCGATCGCGGTCCCAGCGACCACGGTTGTATTCCCAGCGCCCGTCGCGCTCACGCCATTCCGGCGCACGGTAGGCATAGCCCGGCCGGGCGCGGACCCAGGTGCCGCGCACCCAGACATGGCGCCCGCGTTGCCACTCGTAGTGGCCCGGCACCCACACATAGCCCCGGCGGGGCGGCGGCATGCGCTCGGAGCGCGGCGGCGGCGGTGGGCTCTGGATGATGACCGCAGGCTGAGCCTGCGCGGTCGTGGGCACCATCACCGCAGTGCCCAGTGAAAGCATCGAGGCGGCGCCTACGGCAAGAGAAATCGCGAGTTTTTTCATGGGGAAGCCCTCATGAGTTGTTGGAGCCTTCATCCTCCCCGCGCAAGGTGAAGCGCGTGTAAGCCCCGCCCGCACACTTTTGTAAACGCCTGTCGCTTTTTGTTGCAACCCCACAGCGCTATTCGGTCAGCTCGCGCAGGTCGATGGCATCGCCCATGGCTGCATAGCCCGCAGGACCCGGATGCAGATGGTCGCCGCTGTCGTACAGCGGGTTCATGGCGGCCGCATCGGCGGGATTGCGCAGCGCCTGGTCGAAATCCACCACCGCATCGACGTCCTGGCGGCCGCGGATCCAGCGGTTCAGGGCCTGCCGGCGAAGTTCCTTCTCCTCGCTCCAATAGCCAGCGCCCTTGAAGGGCGTGATCGTGCCCAGCAGCACCTTCACACGCCGCTCGCGTGCCTGCCCTGTCAGCTGCTGCAATCCGGCCGCCAGCTGCTCGGCACTCGGCGGCCTGAAGGCCGGCGACAGCCCCTGCATTGCGGCCGGCAGGCTGACGCCGAGGTCGTTGATGCCGATCAGGATCAGCACATGCGTCACGCCGCTCTGCCCCAGCGCATCGCGCCGGAAGCGATCGACGCCGCGAGGGCCGGTTCCGTCCACGAGCAGCCGGTTGCCGCCGATGCCGGCATTGATCACCGCGAAGCCGCCCTGCAGGCCCGTCTGCTCGCGCAGGCGCTGGGTCAGCCGGTCCGGGTAGCTCGCCGGCAAGACCTCGCCGTTGCCGGTGCCCTGCGTGATCGAATCGCCGAAGGCCACCACCACGCGCGGCGTGGCCTGCACGGCGACATCGAGACCGGTCACGATGTGTGCGACGGGCGAAGGGGTGGCTCCGCGCCAGTTCGCACGCATGACCGCAGCGCCTGGCGTCATCACCGTCGCGCCCAGCGGATGCACGGTGCCGAAGGGGGTGCCGGCCTCCACCAGGTAGCTGACGGCCACCGTCTGGCCCGAAGGGATGGCAAGCGGTGCACCATCGCTCCAGACCTCACGGCCGGGCGCGATCGTGATGCCGGGCCGTCCGGCGAACCGCAGCCGCTGCAGCGTGGCCGGCGCCACCGCGTCGGCACCGGCGGCCAGCCCCACGCTGGCCTCCATGATGCGCAGCGGCTGGCGTCCGAACAGATTCGAGAAGCGCACACGCACGCGGTCGCCGGCCAGGGCCGATGCCATCAGCTGGCGCAGGCTCTGCCCCTCGAAGCGCTGCGGCCTGAAGGGCAGTGCCGGCAAGCCGGGAAACAGGGGCGCCGGCACGTAGTCGAGCGGCGCAGCGGCCCAGCTCGCGGCCCAGCGCGGTGCCTGCGCCGGTTTCGGCTGCGCGTGGAGGGGTAGCGCAAGGATGCCCGGCAGCGCCAGGCCCGCGCAGCCCGCGAGCCCGGCCTGGGCGAATCGTCGTCGTGTCAACAGGTCCGTGCGCAAGCGGGGCAGTTTACGCACGCCCCCGCGCACCGGCGTGTCGGACGCAGACCCGTGAGGACTACCAGGTATCGACGAATGGCGCGGCCGGCCGCGGCGTCACCGTCGCGGAGGCCAGCCCGCGCACCAGCCAGGCGCGCGTGTCGGCCGGGTCGATCACCGCGTCGATCTCGAGCGTCTGCGCCATGTGGATCGCCTCGCCGTTCGCATACTGTTGCGCCACCAGCTTCTTGAACAAGGCATCGCGCTCGGGTCCCTCGGCCGCGGCCTCGAGCTCCTTGCGAAAGCCCAGCCGCACCGCGCCTTCCAGCCCCATCGCACCGAACTCGCCGGTGGGCCAGGCCACGGTGAAGACCGGCGCGTCGAAGCCGCCGGCCGTCATCGCCTGCGCGCCCAGTCCGTAGCCCTTGCGCAGCACCACTGCGAAGTAGGGCACGCGCAGGTGCGAGGCCACCATGAACATGCGGCACACATGGCGCACCTGAGCCTGCGCCTCGATCTCCGGGCCCACCATGAAGCCCGGCGTGTCGCACAGCGCGATCAGCGGCAGCCCGTGCGCGTTGCACAGCTGCATGAAGCGCGCGGCCTTGTCGGCGGCCTCGGCATCGATCGCGCCGCCGAGGTGGTGCGGGTTGTTCGCAAGCAGGCCGACCGGCCTGCCTTCGATCCGCGCCAATGCGGTGACGATGCCGGCGCCGAAGCCGGCGCGCAGCTCCAGCAGCGAGCCGCTATCGGCCACGCCGCGCATTGCAGCGCGCACGTCGTACACGCGCAGCCGGTTCTCGGGCACCACATGGCGCAGTGCGCGCGGATCGGCGCACTGCCAGCCGGGCGTCGGGCCCTGGAAGTACGAGAGGTACTGCTTCGCCGCCGCCACCGCCGCAGCCTCGTCCTTCACGAGGATGTCGATCACGCCATTGCGCGACTGCACGCCGCTGGGTCCGATCTGCTCCGGCGAATAGGTGCCGAGCCCGCCACCCTCGATCATGGCCGGCCCGCTCATGCCGATGTTGCTGGCCTCGGTGGCGATGATCACGTCGGCGCAGCCCAGCAGCGCTGCGTTGCCCGCAAAGCAGCGCCCATGCACGATGCCGACCACCGGCACATGGCCCGAAAGCGCCGCGAACTGCGTGAAGGTGTGGTTGTTGAGCCCCGCGACGATCGGCATGTCGGTGTCGCCCGGCCGCCCGCCCCCGCCTTCGGCGAACAGCACCACGGGCAGCTTCAGCCGGTGCGCGATGCCGAGCATGCGATCGGTCTTCTGGTGGTTGCGCAGGCCCTGCGTGCCGGCCAGCACGGTGTAGTCGTAGGCCATGACCACGCAGCGCGACTTCTCGGGGCCGAACTGCTTCGCGTTGATGCTGCCGATGCCGGTCACCATGCCGTCGGCCGGCGTGTTGGCGATCAGGTCCTCGAGCGTGCGGCGCCGCGTCTGCGCCGCGATCGCGAGCGCACCGTACTCGTTGAAGTTGCCCGGCTCCTCGGCCAGATTGCAGAGGTCGGCGATATTGGCGCGCGCTGTGCGGCCGCCCTGGGCCTGGCGCTTTGCGACCGCTGCGCCGCGGTTGGCGTCGAGCGTGGAGGCATGGCGATCGATCACCTTCTGCAGGTCCGGCCGGATCGCATCGAGGTCCTGTTCGGCGTGCGCCTCGGCCTCGGCGGCCTGCGCGTCCACCGGCTCGAGCCGCAGCAGCGATTGGCCTTCGACCAGGTAGTCGCCGGGCGCGGCCAGCAGCGCGACCACGCGGCCGGCAGCGGGCGCATGCAGCAGATGCTCCATCTTCATCGCCTCGAGCACGCCCAGCTGTGCACCGGCCGGCAGCACGTCGCCCACCTCGACTTCGAACTGCACCAGGCGCGCCGGCATCGGGGCCTTGACCACCAGGCCGCCCTCGTCCTCCTCCGGCGGCATGGCCTTCGGCTCGACCGCGTGCGGATGGGCCGCGTCGGCAGCGGTGGCATCGATGCGCGAGGCCGCGGCCAGCAGGTCCGACAGATGCTCCTCGACGAAGCGGGTATGCAGCTTCTGCGTCGCGAACTCGGGCCGCTCGCCGATGGCGCGCAACAGCGCAAGGTTGGTCGCGATGCCCTCGATGCGGCATTCCTCCAGCGCTCGCAACGAACGTCGCAGCACGTCGTCGAAGCGAGGCGAGGCGGCATGCACGATCAGCTTGGCCAGCAGCGTGTCGTAGTGCGGCGAGGGCGCGAGGCCCGTGTAGCCGTGGGTGTCGACGCGCACGCCGGGGCCGGCCGGCAGGTCGAAGCGCGACAGCGCGCCGCCGGCCGGGCGCGCCTGGCCCTGCGTATCGAGCGTCTCGGCGTTGAGACGCCACTGCACCGCAAAGCCGCGTTGCACCGCACTGCGATCGGCTTCGATGCCCAGTTCGTCCAGCCGCCGTCCCGCAGCGACGCCGATCTGCAGCTGCACCAGGTCGAGCCCGGTGACCGCCTCCGTCACCGTGTGCTCGACCTGCAGCCGCGCATTGGCCTCGATGAAGACGAAGGGCAGGCTCGTCGATTTTTCATCCACCAGGAATTCGAAGGTGCCCAGGCCGCGGTAGCCCACGGCCTTCGCCATCCGCAGCGCGGCCTGCGTCAGGCGCTCGCGCAAGGCCGGCGGCAGCGAGGGGCTGGGCGCGATCTCGACCAGCTTCTGGAAGCGCCGCTGCAGCGTGCATTCGCGCTCGCCCAGGCTCGCGACCGCGCGGCCATCGCCCAGCACCTGGATCTCGATGTGGCGCGCATGGCGCATCAGCCGCTCGACGTACACGCCGTCGACGCCGAAGGCCGCCTTGGCCTCGGACATGCAGCGCGCATGCGCTTCCGGCAGATCGGACGCACTCAGCACGGCGCGCATGCCGCGGCCTCCGCCGCCGCCGATGGCCTTGACCATGATTCCTGCCGCGTCCGCCTGCTGCGTGGCGAAGAACGCCTGCGCCTGGGCGAGCGTCACGGCCCCGGCGCTGCCCGGCATGACGGGCACGTCGCATTGCTGCGCCAGCGCGCGGGCGCGCGCCTTGTCGCCGAAGAGCGCGAGCTGCTCCGGCGTGGGGCCGATGAAGCACAAGCCGGCATCCGCACAGGCCTGCGCGAAATCGGCGCGTTCGCTGAGAAAGCCGTAGCCCGGATGCACCGCATCGCAGCCCTCGGCACGCGCGATCTCGATCAGCGCGGCGCTGTCGAGGTAGGCGGCAGGCCCGGTGAGGCCGAGCGGAACCGCCGTGTCGGCAAGCTGCACATGCAGGGCCGCGGCATCGTCCTTCGCATGAACCGCCACGCTCGCGATGCCGAGATCGCGCAGCGCGCGCACCAGCCGCACCGCGATCTCGCCGCGGTTGGCCACAAGGATCTTCTTGAACAACGGGCGGCCTTTCAGGGGTGGTCTTTCAACAACCGGCGCAGCACCTTGCCCGCGCCCGTGGTGGGCAGCGCATCGATGAAGCGCACCGTGCGCGGCGCCTTGTAGGGCGCCATGTTCTCGCGCGCCCAGGCCACCAGCGCGTCGGCCTCGAGCGCGGCGCCGGGCTTGCGCACGATGAAGGCCTTGACCACCTCGCCCTTCTCCGCGTCGGGCTCGGCGATCACCGCCGCCTGCGCCACGGCAGGGTGCTTGATGAGGATGGTCTCGACCTCCTCGGGGAAGACGCTGTAGCCGGAGACCTTGATCATTTCCTTGAAGCGGCCGATGAAGGTCAGGTAGCCGTCGGTGTCGAGCTTGCCCATGTCGCCGGTGTGCACCCAGCCGTTGCGCAGCGTCGCGGCGGTCGCTTCCGGCTTGTTCCAGTAGCCCTTGAAGCTGCCGGGGCTGGTGAGCACGATCTCGCCGATCTCGCCCACGGGCCGGTCCGCGCCGGTGTCGGGGTCGATGATCCGGATGGTGACGCCCGGCACCGCGATCCCCTGGGTGCCCCAGCGCGGCGCATGGTGCGGCGTGTAGGTGTCGCAGGTGTGGGTCTCCGACAAGCCATAGGCCGCCTCGAAGGACACGCAGTTCTTCGCAAAGCCGCGCCACTGTGCGGCCAAGGGCTCGGTGAAGGTGATGCCGAAGCTGGTGACCGGGTTCATTCGCAGGCTGGACAGGTCGAAGCCGCCGATGCCCTCCACCTGCATGCAGGCCACGTTCATCGGCGCAATGCTGTACCACCAGCTGACGCGATAGCGCTCGATGGCCTGGAGCACCGCGCGCGGCTCGAAGCGGTGCAGCAGCACCGAGGTGGCGCCGGTGAGTACCGGCACGTTGACGCCCATCAGCATGCCCGCGATGTGATAGAGCGGCGCGATGGACAGCAGCACGTCGCTCGCAGCCACGCCGTTGCAGTCGGCCGCGGCGCGTGTCTTGAAGAGCGCATTGCCGTAGCTCAGCATCGCGCCCTTGGGCAGGCCGGTGGTGCCGGAGGTGTAGGTCATCAGCGCCACGTCGTCCATCGACAAGGCGACAGGCGCGGGGCAAGCGCCGCTCTTCATGACGGCCAGGAAGTCTTCGCAGCCCTCGGGCACCACACGCGGCTCGCGCTGTGCCGCGCCCAGGTCGGCCGGGATGTCGAGCGTGGGCGCCTGCGGCAGCAGGTCGGCGTAGTGCACGACGAACACGTGCGCCAGCGCACTCCGGGCACGCACCTTGTCCACCACCGGCAGCAGCGAGGAGGCCGCGACGATCACCCGCGCGCTCAGGTCGTTGACCTGGTAGGCCAGCTCGTGCTCCTTGTTGAGCGGGCCGCTGGGGCACACGATCGCGCCGATCTTCTGAATGCCGTAGTGCGCCGCCAGGTACTGCGGGCAGTTGTTGAGGAAGAGCACGACCGGGTCGCCCTTCTCCACGCCGATCGCCTGCAGCCGCGCCGCGAAGGCATCGCTCGCGGCATCGAGCTCGGCATAGCTCATCGCATGGCCGTACCAGATGCAGGCAGGATGGTTGCCGCGCTCGCGCGCATGTGCGCGCAGGTACTCGTGCAGGGGCTGCTCGGGGCGATCGGGGAGCTGGGTCATTGTCTCCATGGCGTCACTCTCACAGGGTTATCGATAGGACTGGCCGCTTGCCAAGCCCCCATGGTGCTCCAACAATCCTACCCATGGGTATAACTTCGGCGACACCGCACAAACCCTCTGGGCGCACCGACCTGCCGCAAGGCACCGGCCGCCAGCGCGCGGCCACCGCGGGCACCGACGTCCAACGCGAGCGCATCCTGCAGGCCGCCGCGCAGCTCTTCGCCGCGCAGGGCTATGCCAACACCACCATGGCGCAGATCGTGCGCGCGCTCGACGTCACCAAGCCCTTCGTCTACTACTACTTCCGCGACAAGCAGGAGATCTTCGAGACGCTCTCGTGGCAGCCGGCGGTCGACTGCTTCACCGCGCTGGATTTCGCCGAGGGCGATCCGCGGCCTGCGGTCGAGAAGGTGAAGGAAGGCATCGAGCGCCTGATCCGCGCCACGGTGGCCCATCATCCCTGCGCCTTCTTTCCGTACCGCGAACCCCAGGTCTACCGCCCCGAGTACATCGCGGCGCAGAAGAAGCTGGCGCATCACTTCTACGACCGGCTCTGCCCTCTGCTCGAGGAAGCGCGGCGCGATGGCGACCTGGACTTCCGCGAAACCAAGATCACCGCGCTGGCCGCGCTCAGCCTGCCCGGCTTCCTCTACAGCTGGTACCGGCCCGAGGGCCGGCTCTCGCCCGACGAGGTGGTGGCCGAGCTGGTGCAGCTCTCGTGGCGCGTGCTGGGCCTGCGCGAGCGCGGCGGCTGACCGGTCCTCGCGCCCTTCCCTTTCGTTCCTTCTCCAACTTCCAGAGACAAGCCATGAAGTCCACTTTCGCGTTCGCGCCGCTGGCCGCCGCCGCGGTGCTCGCCGCCGGCGCCGCACAAGCCCAGCAGACCTACAAGATCGCCTACATCGACCCGCTCTCGGGGCCCTTCGCGAACGTCGGCGAGCTGATGCTCACGCACACGCAGTACGCGATCGAGGACATCAACGCCAAGGGCGGCGTGCTCGGCGGCACCAAGCTGCAGCTGCTGCAGTTCGACAGCAAGCTCTCGGCGCAGGAAAGCCAGAGCGCGCTGCAGGCCGCGATCGACCAGGGTGCCCAGGCCATCGTGACCGGCGGCTCGGGCTCCTCGGTGGTGACGGCGCTGGTGCAGTCGGTCAACCGCTGGAACCAGCGCAACCCGGGCAAGGAGCTGATCGTGCTCAACCACTCCTCGATCGATCCCGAGATGACGGGCAAGGCCTGCAGCTTCTGGCATTTCCAGACCGAGGCCAACACCGCGATGAAGATGAAGGCGCTGGCCAACTACATCAAGAAGACGCCCGAGATCAAGAAGGTCTACCTGCTCAACCAGGACTACGCACATGGCAAGCAATGGGCCGGCTACGGCCGGCAGATGGTCGGGCTGGCGCGGCCCGACATCCAGTTCGTGGGCGAAACGCTGCACCCCATCGGGCGCGTGAAGGACTTCGCGCCTTACCTCGCGAACGTGCGCCAGTCCGGCGCCGATTCGGTGATCACCGGCAACTGGGGGCAGGACATGACGCTGCTGCTCAAGGCCGCGGGCGATGCGGGCTACGACCTGCACTACTTCAACCACAGCGCGGGCTCGGTGCCCGGCACGGTGCTGGCGGTGTCGCAGGCCAAGCTGGGCAAGCTCACCTGGGTGGCCGAATGGCATCCGGGCCAGGCCGACCGGCCGAAGGCCGATGCGCTGGCCAAGGCCTACAAGGCCAAGACGAGCAAGGATTTCCTGGCGCCGCGCATCGAGCTCACACCGCGGCTGCTGGCTGCCGCCATCAACAAGGCCGGCAGCACCGACACCACGAAGGTGGCGCGCGCGATGGAAGACATGAGCTTCGATTCGGTGGTCGGCCCCGTGCGCATGCGCGCCGAGGACCACCAGCTGTTGCTGCCCCAGGTGGTCAACACCATCGCGCCGGTGGACGGCAAGGCGGTGAAGGTGGGCTGGGAAGGCACGAACTACGGCTTTCGCACCGACGCCGTCTATACCGGCAACGAGCTGGCACAGGGCACGGAGTGCAAGATGGTCCGGCCCGCGTCCTGATCGCCTGATCCCTTTGCGCTAAGGGATAGCCCTGCCTGCCGCGCGCAGCGGCATCGAGATACTGCGATGTCGCTCGCAAAGGGCTGACCAGGAGGTCGAGGAACACCATGGCAGGCAAGAACCCGCTCTATCCGATCCCGCACCCCGCGAGGAAGCCTTTCGTCGGCAACATCCTGTCGATCGGCTCCGAGTCTCCGGTGCTCGACATGTGGAGGATCGCGCAGGAGCTGGGCCCGATCTACTGGCTGGACATGCCGGGCATGCCCGTGATCGTGGTGTCCTCGGCCGCGCTGGTCGACGAGCTGTGCGACGAGAAGCGCTTCGACAAGAGCACCAAGGGCACGCTGCGCCGGCTGCGCGCGCTCTCGCATGGGCTCTTCACCTCCGACACCCACGAGTCGACCTGGTCCAAGCCGCACAACATCCTGCTGGCCAACTTCAGCCAGCGTGCGATGCAGGCCTATCACCCGATGATGCTGGACATCGCCGAGCAGCTGGTGACCAAGTGGGAGCGCCTGAACTTCGACGAGGAGGTCGACGTGGTGCGCGACATGACCGCGCTCACGCTCGACACCATCGGCCTGTGCGGCTTCGGCTACCGCTTCAACTCCTTCTACCGCGAAGGCTTCCATCCCTTCGTCGACGCGATGGTGCGCACGCTGGAGACGGTGCAGAACCGGCGCGGCATCCCGCTCGAGGAGCTGATGCTGAAGAAGCAGCTGACGCAGCAGCGCAACGACATCCGCTTCATGCACAAGATGGTGGAGGACATCATCCAGGAGCGGCGCCAGAGCGGGGCCGACATCGCGACCAAGCCCGACCTGCTGAGCTACATGATCGCCGGCGTCGACAAGAAGACCGGCGAGCGGCTGGACGACCGGCAGATCCGCGACGAGTGCATCGAGTTCCTGATCGCGGGCCACGAGACCACCAGCGGGCTGCTGTCCTTCGCGATCTACTTCCTGCTCAACAACCCCGAGGCGATGGCCAGGGCGCGGGCCGAGGTCGACCAGGTGTTCGGCCCCGACCCCTCTGTGAAGCCGACCTACGCGCAGGTCAACCGCCTGGTGTACGTGCTGCAGGTGCTCAAGGAATCGCTGCGCCTGTTCCCGACGGCGCCGGCGGTCGCGATGGCGGCGAAGGAAGACACGACCATCGGCGGCCAGTACACGATCAAGCGGCGCAACATGGTGATCCTGCACGCGCTGGCGCTGCACCGCGACAAGGCGGTGTGGGGCGAGGACGCCGACCGCTTCAACCCCGACCATTTCAGCCGCGAGGCGGAGCGGGAGCGGCCGCTCAACGCCTTCAAGCCCTTCGGCAACGGGCAGCGTGCCTGCATCGGGCGCCAGTTCGCGCTGCAGGAAGCGGTGCTCACGCTGGGCATGATCCTGCAGCGCTTCGACCTGGTCGACCACACGGGCTACCAGCTCAAGATCCGCGAGGCGCTCACGATCAAGCCGGAAGGCTTCAGGATCCGGGCGGTGCCGCGTGATCCGGCCACGCGCGCGCGCGGCGATTTCAGCGCATCGCAACCCGTGCAGGCGGCAGCCCCGCGGCCCCTCGCGGCCAAGCCGCAGGCCGCGCGCCACGGCACCTCGCTGCTGGTGCTGCAGGGCTCGAACCTCGGCACCGCGGAAGACCTCGCGCGCCAGCTGGCCGAGGCCGGCGAGATGCGCGGCTATTCGACCCAGCTCGCGTCGCTGGACGACTACGCCGAGCGGCTGCCCGCCAACGGCGCGGTCGCCATCGTCTCGGCCTCCTACAACGGCACGGCGCCGGACAACGCGGCCGAGTTCCATCGCTGGCTCGACACCGCCGACGATTCGCTCAATGGCGTGCGCTTCAGCGTCTTCGGCTGCGGCAATACCGACTGGGCCTCCACCTACCAGGCGGTGCCGCGGCGCATCGACGAGCGCCTGGCCGCGCTGGGCGCCACGCGCGTGCATGCGCGCGGCGAGGGCGACGCGCGCGAGGACATGGACGGAAGTTTCCAGGACTGGAGCGATGCGCTGTGGCCGCAGCTCGCGAAGGTCTTCGACCTGAAGGACGCCGACTCCGCGCCCTTGCAGAGCGAGCCGCTCTACACGCTGGAAGAGATGCCGCCGCCGCAGAAGAACGCGCTGGTCGATGCGCTGGGCGCAGTGGGCTTGCGCGTGCTCGAGAACCGCGAGCTGCAAGGCAGCGGCGGCAACCCCACGCAGGACCGCTCCACGCGCCACCTCGAGCTGCAATTGCCCGAAGGCGTGAGCTACCGCGCCGGCGACCACCTGAGCGTGGTGCCGCGCAACGGCGCGGCGCAGGTGGAGCGTGCCATGGCGCGCTTCGGCTTCGACCGCAAGGCCCATGTGCGGCTGCAGGCCGCGCCGGGGCGCAAGGCCGCGCTGCCGGTGGACGAAGTGATCGCGGTGGACCGGCTGCTGGGCGACTACGTCGAGCTGCAGGACGTGGCCACGCGCAAGCAGATCGCCCAGCTCGGGGCACATACGCAATGCCCCTTCACGCGGCCCAAGATGGAGGCCCTGTCGGGCGCCGACGAGACCTCGGCTGCGCTCTACAGGAGCGAGGTTCTGCACAAGCGCAAGTCGGTGCTCGACCTGCTGGAGGAATTCCCGGCCTGCCAGCCGCCCTTCGCGCTCTTCCTGGAAATGCTGTCGCCGCTCTCGCTGCGCTACTACTCGATCTCCTCCTCGCCGCTGGTCGATGGCGGCCGTTGCAGCATCACCGTGGGCGTGGTGGCCGGGCCGGCGCGCTCGGGCCTGGGAAAGTTCGAGGGCGTGTGCTCGAACTACCTGGCGCGCGCCGAGTCCGGCGAGCTGGTGCACGGCGTGGTGCGCGAGACCACGGCGGAGGGCTTCCGGCTCCCGGACGACGCGCAGCGGCCGCTGATCATGGTGGGGCCGGGCACGGGCCTAGCGCCCTTTCGCGGCTTCCTGCAGGAGCGCGAGGCGCAGATCGCCAAGGGCACGGCGCCCGGCGAGGCGCTGCTCTTCTTCGGCTGCCGCCATCCCGAGCAGGATTTCATCTATGCCGACGAGCTGAACGGCTGGGCCGAGCGCGGCGTGGTGCGGCTCTTCACCGCCTTCTCGCGCGCCGGCGAGCGCAAGGTCTACGTGCAGGATCACATCCGCGAGCAGGGCGCCGAGGTCTGGCGGCTGCTGGAGCAGGGCGCGATCATTTATGTGTGTGGTGACGGCTCGCGCATGGAGCCTGATGTGCGCAGGGCACTGTCGGACATCGCGCGCGAGCATGGGCAGGACGGCGATGCCTGGCTCGAACGCATGATTGCCGACAGGCGCTACGTGCTGGACGTGTGGGCCGGCAACTGAGGCCTGAAGAGGGCTCTCAGGCGCGCTTGCGTGCGGTGACCTCGATCTCGATCTTCATGCGCGGGTCTGCCAGGCCTGCCGAGATCATCATCGCGGCCGGCCTGGATTCGCCGAAGTACTTGCGCAGCACGGGCCAGCAGGCGGGGAAGTCGTCCGCCTTGGGCAGCACGTAGGTGACGCGCACCACATCGGCGAACGAAGCCCCGGCCTCGGCGAGCGCGGCGCCGATGTTGCGCAGGCATTGCTCGGCCTGCTCGACCACGCCTTCGGCGATGGTCATGGTCGCGTAGTCGAAGCCGGTGGTGCCGGAGACGAACACCCATTCGTCGTCCACCACGGCGCGGGAATAGCCGATCTCCTGCTCGAAGGTCGAGCCGGAGCTGATGAGTCTGCGTGTCATGGGCTGGCTTGCGGAGTTCGAGAAAATCTTAGTGGCCGCTCGATGGCCGCAGCCAGTTTTCGAGCACGAGGCTCGGCACCCGCGCAAAGTGCCGCGTGTTATCCGTCACCACCACGGCACCGAGCGAGAGCGCATGGGCCGCAATCATCTCGTCGAAGTCACCGATGGGTGTGCCGCGCGCTTTGAGATCCGCGCGAAGTTCGCCGTGCCGGTTCGCCGCCTTGGCGTCCCATGGCAGTATGGGCACGATGCGCAGGAACTCTTCCACCATGCGATGCAGGCGCACGGCCTCGGGGCGCCTGGCCACGCCATAGCGGATCTCGGAACAGGTCACTGCCGAGATGCACCATTGGCCGGGCGCCAGCGCCTGCAGTCGGGAATCGAAAGCGGGATGTCCGCGCACCGCCTCACTCGCCGCGTTCGTGTCCAGCATGTAGAGCGTCATTCCTTCCAGTCCTTGAAGGGATCCCGCTGCTGTTCGCCCTGCTCTCGTTCCGCCAGGAAGTCCTGCGGCAACGATCCCAACTGCTCGCGCAGCCGCATGAACGCGCCCCAGTCCACAGGCGAGCGGGTGGAGAGAATGACATCGCCGGTACTTTCATCACGGCGGATGTAGACCTCGCTGGTGCCTTCGAAGCGGAACTCGGCGGGGAGGCGCACGGCTTGGCTGCCGCCGGTGGCGAAGAGTTTTGCGGTGGGTTGCTGCATGGCCAACTCCAAGCGTCCAATTGGATGTAGATACCAATGTATCTACATGCGTTTCCTGTGTCAAGCACCCGTTTCAGTCCTCCAACGTCCGGCGTGATCGGACAGCGCGGGACAGCGCCACTCAAGCGGCGCGAGCAGCGCGTGCGAGACGTGCGCGTGCCGCATGCAGCAGGACCCGGGAATAGAGCTTGTGGAAGCCGAGCAGGGCCTTGAAGAGAAAGCCCATCCTGGCCTCGCCCGACATCTTGTCCACCACCGGCACCACGGCCGAGCCGAAGTACAGGCGCGTGGAGGACGCGCCGCTGCCGCCGGGCGCCTGCGCCACCATCAGCCACGAACGCGTGCGACCGGCAAGATCGCACATCAGCAGTTGATCGTCCGTCCGCGCTTCCACCTTCCAGGCGGAAAAGCTGTCTCGTACGCCGGCAGCGAGCTGCCTCACCTCTGCATCCGTCGATGGCCTGGATGCGAGCCGCGCGAGCAGGAGTCTTTCCAGCCTGAAGACGGCACCGGTGTAGAACGCTTCGACGTAGGCCGCCTGCGACACGACGCCAGCCACTTCCGTCGCGTAGCAATCGGCATAGCCGCTGCGCGTGTACCTTGCGAGCAGCGCCTGATCGGGCAATGCGCAGGCCCGGATGGGTGGCATGGCTCGCGATCTCACTTCTTCGGCTTGCGCTGGCTGTCGTACTTTCGCCAGTACTGGAACTCGTCCTCGTGGATCTCGATGTCGATTTCCGAGATCCGCGCCTGCAGGCGCTCCTGAACATCGGCGACCGCCTGGTTGTAGATCACCGGCCCGATCTCTTCGACGAAGAAGCCCAGGAGCGCGCCGGCGGCGATGTTCCCGATGCGTTCTTCCATGTTCTCCTGGAAATAGCGCTCGATCGACTTGATGGCCTCCGAGCGGGCGTCCTTGTTCAGTTCAATGGGCATGTCGTGCGGCGTGTGGTGTGCGTCTAGGCGCTCGGGAGCGGATCAGGCCGAGCCTACCCCGGCCGGCCCGGGTCCGGGTAGACCAGCGGTCCCCACAGCCCGCGATCGAAAGGCTTCCACTGCCCTTCGGCCTGCGCCAGCCGGTCGGCCAGCGCATAGAGCACGGCCGGATGCGCGCCCAGGCCGAGGTGGCTGGCGATCACCTCGATGTTCTCGCATTGCGGCCCGGCCTCCTCCACGCTGCAGCGCCACGCGACCACGCCGTCGCTGCGGCTGAAGATGGAGGTGGTGGGCACCGGCGGCGTGGGGCGCACGTGCTTCATGCGGCGCGGGTCCTCCGCGCTCTGGCCGCTCACGCCTTCGTAGACCCGCCACGCATGCGTGGCGCGCGCGCTGCCGGTGAAGGGGCTGCCCAGCGTGACCACGCTGCGCACCCATTGCGGATGGCGGGCGGCGAGCAGGCGCGCATAGACGCCGCCCAGGCTCCAGCCCACCAGGCTGACCTTGCGGCCGCTCTCGGCATGCAGGGCCTCGAGCTTGGCGGTCATGCCGTCCTCGATGCCCTCGCGCGGGCCGAGGTTGCGGCCCAGGCCCCAGCCGTGCGCCTCGTAGCCGCGGCCCTCGAGATAGCGCCGCAGCAGCTTGGTCGACATGTCGCTGGCCACCAGGCCCGGCAGCACCAGCACGGGATGGCCGTCGCCGCGCGGCGTGAGCTGCAGCAGCGGCCATAGGGCCAGCGCCGCGCCGGCTTCCCAGAGGGCGCGTCCTTCGGCCAGCAGCAGCAGGCGCGAAGGGGGTTTGATCGGTTCGCGGGTGGCTGCCATCATGAATCTCTCCTTCGTTCCGAGTCATCGCGCGCGTACGCGCGGTTCCCCTCGTGTGCGGGACTGTGCCGGTTATCCGAGGTATTTGCCACGCAGGTAATCGAGGTAAGCCCTCGATTCGCGGGAAACATACGGCGAAACCAGCGTCAGCGTGTAGAAGGCCGCGAGCCCCGGGTCGGCCTGCTGCAGCGCGTCGCGCCCCGGCACCAGCCGCTCGAAGGAGAGCCAGCAGGTGGTGGTGAAGACCATCTGCAGCGCCAGCATCTGAGCTTCCTCGGCCGTCGCCTCGATGACGCCCGCGGCCAGGAGGGTCTCGCACAGCGATTGCGCGGCCAGCAGGTTGTGCGCGGTCAGGGCCTGCGCACGCTGGCCCAGCGCCGGGTACTCGCCGGCCAGGAAGGCCATGTCGCGGTAGACGAAGCGGTAGGCGTCGATGGCCTCGAAGCGCAGATGCAGCGCGAGCCACAGGTCGTCGATCGCGCGCACCGAATTCGAGGAGGCGTTGAGCAGTTCCAGCTGCTCCTCGAAGCGCCGGAACAGGCGATCGACGATCAACTGCTTGGCCTTGAAGTGGTAGTGCAGGTTGCCGGGGCTCATCTCCAGCTCGGCCGCGATGCGGTGTGTGGACACGGCGGCGAGCCCCTGCGCGTTGAACAGCGCCAGGCTGGTCTGCAGGATGCGTTCGCGCGTGTTGATGCTGGCCACGGGCTCTGGGTTCGATCAGCGCTTGCGCTGTCCCGATTCGATGCGCTCCAGGTGTTCGAGCAGGCGCTTCATCTGCTCGCGCAGTTCCTGGATCTCCTGCGCCGTCGGCATGCCCAGGCGTTGCAGGGCGGTGGCGACACGCTGGTCGAACACGTCCTCGAACTTGCGGATGCCGAAGCTCTCGAGCGCGAAGCCGCGCGGCGCCCCGTCGCCCTTGGGCTGGCCGAGGCCCAGCAGGTTTTCGATGACATTGGTCTGGCGCTTGACGACGTCGTCGCGCACGTTGCCCAAGGCCTTCAGGCCGGCACGCAGCAGGCCCTGAGCGCCTGCCTGCTTGCCGGGTGCCGCGGCCTTCTTCGCAGAGACCACTTTCTTCGCCGGGGCCACCTTCTTCGCCGGGGCCGCCTTCTGGCGCAGCGCCGTCTTCTTGGCCGGGAGCGTCTTCTTGCCGGCCGCAGCCGCCTTCTTCTTCACGCTGACAGTTTCATCGCGGCGAGTCGCCATGCGTTGCTCCAGGACAGGTCAATCGGGAAAGCGGCCGGGCGGCCAGGGCACCTGCGCTCAGGCGGCCTTGCGCGCGGTGCGCACCGGGCGGCGCACGGCCGTGCGGGCCTTGGCCTTGACGGTCTTGACCGGCGCTGCCTCGTCAGAGGTACCCGCCACGCGGCTTTCGATCTGCTTGGCACCGGCGGCGACGCGGTCGGCGATCTGCACCGAGACGGCGGCGATCGGCTGGTGCAGGTTGCCCAGGGCCTGGAGCACCGAGCTGCCCAGCGGCGACTCGATGCGGCCGGCGACGTTGGCGACCGATTCGATGCCGCTCGTGGTGGTGCCGGCGATGCGGTCCATCACGGCGACGACACGGCCGGTGTCGATGTCGAGGCGGTTGGCCAGGAAGCCGTTGACCTTCTCCTGCGCGCCGATCAGGCGGGCCTTGAGGGTCTCGCTCACCAGCGGCAGCTGGCGGGCATTGAGGAACTCGCTGGTGCGCGAAGCTGCGCCGTTCAGCAGGCGATGGGCGCCGGCACGGTAGGCGCCGACCAGGGTCTTGCCGACTTCGTTGTACTGGCCGACCACGTGGACGGCGGCGCTGGAGAAGTTTTGCGTGGACATGATGATTTCCTTGAAGTGAATTTGGACATGACGCCGGGAACCGACCCCGCCATCGCTCGCGTCATGGTTCCGACGCGATGACCTCATCTTCTTCGCAAAGCCCTAGGCCCTGAAAACTAGAAGCGTCCGATAGTTAGGCCAACTGCCCCAATTTCTTCGAAGTTCTTCAAGGCCCCGCGATGCTACGACGAGCGAGACGCCGCTCGCCCCATCCGGGCCCCGGGCTTACCCGCTATCCGCGCCCCCTCGCATTGCGGATCATTTTCCTCCGCGCCGTGGCGCACCACGCGCCCCGCACCTCGCACCAACGACAACAAGAGGACCGATCCGAATGAAGCACCTGAGCGGCCTGGATGCGACCTTCCTGCACACCGAGACACCCGAGACGCCGATGCATGTCGGCGGCCTGCACCTGCTGGAGTTGCCGGCCGGCTACAAGGGCGACTTCTACGAGGACGTGCAGGCGCATGTGGCGAGCCGCATGCACCTGTCGGAGATCTTCACGCGCAAGCTCGCGCTGATGCCCTTCGAGCTGTCGAACCCGGTATGGGTGGAGGACGACGACGTGGACCTCGACTACCACGTGCGCCGCGTCACGCTGCCGCGGCCGGGTACGCTGCGCCAGCTCGAACAGTACGTGGGCCGCCTGCACTCGACGCTGATGGACCGCAGCCGCCCGCTGTGGGAGTTCTACGTGATCGACGGGCTGCAGGGCGGCCGCGTCGCCATGTACACGAAGGTCCACCACGCAGGCATCGACGGCCAGGCCGGAAGCGCCTTCGCGCAGGCCATCATGAACCTGGAACCGCATCCCGAGCCCATCAAGGCGCCGCGCCAGAAGGCCCGCCGCAACAACCGCTATCAACTGGGCGTGGCCGAGCTTGCCGGTGCCGCCATCAGCAACACGCTGCAGCAGTACGTCAAGCTGGTGAAGACCTTCCCCGACATGGCACGCGCGGTGCAGAGCCTGGTCGTGCCGCAGCCCCGGAGCGAGGGCGCCAGCCTCTGGCAACAGCCCAAGAACCTCAACCTGCTGGGTCCGCGCACGCCGCTGAACGTGGCCATCACCAACCAGCGCGCCTATGCGGTGCGATCGATCCCGCTGGCCGAGGTCAAGCAGGCCGGCAAGAAGCTGGGCGCCAGCCTCAACGACGTGGTGATGGGCCTTTGCGCCGGGGCGCTGCGCCGCTATCTGGCGGACCACGGCAAGCTGCCGAAGAAGCCGATGACCGCGGCGATCCCGGTGACGCTGCGCGCGCCTGGCGACACCTCGTCGAACAACCAGGTGTCGATGACGGTGATGACGCTGGCGACCGACGTGGCCGACCCGATCGAGCGCATCGAGCGCATCCGCGAATCCTCCACCGCGGCCAAGAACCTGATGGGCAGCATCAAGGCCGCGATCCCCACCGACTACCCGTCCTTCGGCGCGCCGTGGCTGATGTCGGGCCTGGCCTCGATGTACGGCCGCTCGCGGCTGGCGGACCGGCTGCCGCCGGTGGCCAACGTGGTGATCTCGAACGTGCCGGGCGCGCAGGCCGCGCTCTACTTCGCAGGCGCGAAGCTGCTGACCTACTACCCGGTGTCCATCCCAGCCCATGGCATGGCGCTCAACATGACGGTGCAGAGCTACAACGGCAGCCTGGACTTCGGCCTGATCGCCTGCCGCCGCGCGGTGCCCGACGTGGACGTGATCGCGGACTACCTGCTCGACGAGCATCGCGACATCCAGGCGCGGGTCGAGGCGCTCGAAGCGCCTGCGCAAGCTGCGGAAGCGGCCAAGCCGGCGCCCAAGGCCGCGGCTATCGAAGCGGGGGCGCCTGCGAAGCCCAAGCCGCGCAAGACGCCGGCGCGAAAAGCCGCGCCCGCCAAAGCCGCTGCCACGCGCAAGAGCCCCGTCAGCCGCCGCGCGGCCGCTGCCGCTACGCGTTGACGCGCAAGCCGGCCGGCCCGGCCTCCATGCGGCCGATCACGCGGGCGGCGTCGAAGCCTTGTTCGTGGAACAGCGCCAGCACTTGCGGCACGCTGTCGGGCGCGCAGCTCACGAGCAGCCCGCCCGAGGTCTGCGGGTCGCTCAGCAGATCCTGGGCCACGGCTGGCAGTGCGGCATCGAGCCGCACCTCGGCGCCATAGCCGGCCCAGTTGCGGCCCGAGGCGCCGGTGACGAAGCCCTCGGCCGCCATCTCGGCGACACGGGGCAGCAGCGGCACCTGCGGCCAGTCGATCACCGCCTGCAGCCCGGCGCCACGCGCCATCTCCAGCGTGTGGCCGGCGAGGCCGAAGCCGGTCACATCCGTCAGCGCATGCACGCCTTCGAGCGCGGCCAATGCGATGCCGGGCTTGTTGAGCCGCGTGGTGCTGGCAACCAGCTGCGCATAGCCTTCGGCGTCGAGCTTCTCCTTCTTGAGCGCTGCCGACAGCACGCCCACGCCCAGCGGCTTGCCGAGCACCAGCACGTCGCCGGCCTTCGCATCGGCATTGCGCTTGAGCCGCTTCGGATGCACCAGCCCCATGACCACCAGCCCGTAGATCGGCTCGACCGAGTCGATGGTGTGGCCGCCCGCGATGGGGATGCCGGCTTCGCGGCACACCGCCTGGCCGCCGCGCACCACCTCGCCGATCACCTCCAGCGGCAGCTGGTTGACGGGCATCGCCACCAGCGCCAGGGCCATGATCGGCGTGCCGCCCATGGCGTAGACATCGCTGATGGCATTGGTCGCGGCGATGCGGCCGAAGTCGAAGGGGTCGTCGACGATCGGCATGAAGAAGTCGGTGGTGGCGATCAGCGCCTGCTCGTCGTTGAGCTGGTAGACCGCGGCATCGTCCGCGGTCTCGATGCCGACCAGCAGTTCGGGCGGGATGATGCCGCTGCCGCTGTTTCGCAGGATCTCCGACAGCACGCCCGGCGCGATCTTGCAGCCGCAGCCGCCACCGTGGGAAAAGCTCGTGAGACGGATGGCCGGGGCGGTGGTTCGATCGTTCATGGTGTCGCGCTTTCGAGGTCTGGCCGATTATGGTGGCGTGAGCAGATCGCACAGCAGGCGCCGCACGCATTCACGTTCGGCCTTGCGGGTGAACAAGGGCTCGCGCAGCGCGCACTGCGCCGCCAGCCTTCGGGCGAATGCCGGCTCGGCCGCAAAACGTTCCATCAGCGCCGCCAGCGCCGCGTCGTCGCCGGCCGGAAAGCAGCCTTCGTAGTCCGCACCCAGCAGCCCCAGGTTGCCGCCGATGCGGCTGGCCAACACCGGCACGCCCGAGCGCACGGCCTCGATCACCACTTGCGCGCCACCCTCCATCCGGCTCATGTGCACCAGCGCGCGGCCGCGCGCGATCCAGCGCCGCGTTGCGTCGGGCGGGAGCCCGCCGAACCAGCGGTAGTGCGGGCATTCGGCCATGGTGCGGCGCGCCGCCTCGCCGAGCTCGGGCACCAGTGCGTCGCCGATGTGGACGATGCGGATCGGCGTTGCCGCGGGCAAGCGGCGCGCCGCGTTCATGAGAGCGAGCGGGTCCTTCTCGTCGCGCAGATGCCCGACCGCAACCAGGTTGAAGCTGCGGACCGCCGCGCCTTTGCGCAGCCGGCCCGCCGACTGCAGGATCACCCGGGTCTTTGCGCGCTCGGCCGGCCCGAGGCGATCGAGCGCATCGGGCTGCAACACCACCAGTTGGCTGGCACACTGCAGCGAATGCCGAGCAGCCTTGTTCTCTTCGATGTCGCGGTACACGTCGGTGCCGGTCAGGACCAGCGCGATGGGGCAGGCCGGCCGCGCCGCGCGCAGCTGCGCGATCGCCTCGGCGGAGCGGCGGGCATGCAGGGCAATCATCGCGTCGCAGGCCATGCCGTTCCAGTCGCGCGCGATCTCGACCTCGGCCACGCCCGAGAGAAACCGGGCCCAGCGCGAGGCCGTGCGCCAGTTGCCGTTGTTCGCATCCGCCAGCGCGGGCGAGACGATCAGGACGTGCGGCTTCTTGCTCATCGGCGCATTCTGTCAGGGCATTGCCGCCATGGCTGACGCGCGCACCCTCGCCGGCGAAGCGCTCGCAGCCGCGCTGCGCGAATGCCGTTCCCGCACGCGCGCCTGGACCTTCGACCTGAGCGACGCCCAATGGCAGGTGCCCCGCCAGGCCGGCGTGAACCTCGTCGCCTGGGAGCTGTCGCACCTCGCCTGGTTCGGCGAGTTCTGGGTGCTGCGCGGTCCGCACGCGGTCGACGCCCATGGCCATGTGCAAGCCAGCCAGCCGGCGCGCATCGCCGGGCCCGATGCCCTGTTCGACTCGGCCCGGCTGGCCCACATCGCCCGCTGGTCCGTGGCCCTGCCCGCACGAAAGGAGATCGAAGCGCGCCTCGATGCACAGCTCGAGGCCTGCCTGGCCGCGCTCGCGCAATGCGATGACAGTGACGAAGCCCTCTACTTCCATCGCCTGGTGCTGTTCCACGAGGATATGCACGACGAGGCCTTCGCCTGGCTGCGCGCGACGCTCGGCTACGCCGCGCCCGACGGGCTGACTGCGCCGCCGCGGCTGGCAGAAGGGCCCGCCATCGAAGTGCCCGCCGCGCAGGCCTGCATCGGCTGGCCGGCGGCGCGCCGCGGCTTCGCCTTCGACAACGAGCTCGGCGGGCATCCGGTCAGCCTGGCCGGCTACGAGATCGATGCCACGCCGGTCACGGCAGGCTGCTACCTGCGCTTCGTGGAATCCGGCGGCTACGACGATCCCGCCTTCTGGCCCGGCGAGGCCGGGCGCTGGCGAGCGACGCAGGCCCGCAATCACCCGGCGCGCTGGCGGCGCCTCTCCCGCGTCTTGCAGCAATGGGAGATCCGCTGGTTCGACTGCTGGCTGCCGCTCGACCCCGAGCAACCCGTGATCCATGTCAACGCCTGGGAGGCCGAGGCCTATGCACGCTGGGCCGGCCGCCGCCTGCCCACGGCCGCCGAATGGGAGCATGCGGCGGCCACGCAGCCCGGCTTCGCCTGGGGCCGCAGCGTGTGGGAATGGACCGCCAGCACCTTCACGCCCTACCCGGGCTTCGCGCCCGGCCCTTACCGCGACTACTCGGCCCCCTGGTTCGGCGACCACCGGGAGCTGCGCGGCGGCGCCTTCGCCACGCACCCGCGCCTGCACGACCTGCGCTATCGCAACTTCTTCCAACCCGGCCGCAACGATGTGTTCGCCGGCTTCAGGACCGCGGCTCCTTAAACTGCGGCCCTCTTCCCCTCGGCAAAGCCATCATGAAACGCCAGTTCCTCAAGACCACCTTCTTCTGCCTGCTCGGCCTGGCCGCCGGCCTGCCGGTCCATGCGCAAACCGCCACCACCCTGCGCGTCTCGGCCATCCCCGACGAGGCGCCGACCGAGCTGCAGCGCAAGTTCAAGCCGCTGGGCGAGTACCTGAAGAAGGAGACCGGGCTCGACGTGCAGTTCACGCCCGTCACCGACTACGCGGCGGTGGTCGAAGGCCTGGCCGGCAACAAGATCGACCTGGCCTGGCTCGGCGGCTTCACTTTCGTGCAGGCCAGGCTGCGCACGCAGGGCGGCGTGGTGCCGCTGGTGCAGCGGGCCGAGGACGAGGTCTTTACCAGCAAGTTCATCGTGCCTGTCGACAGCAAGGCCAAGGAGCTGGGCGATCTCAAGGGCGTCACCTTCGCTTTCGGTGCACCCTCTTCCACCTCGGGCAGCCTGATGCCGCGCCACTTCCTGCTGCAGGCCGGCATCGACCCGGACAAGGATTTCAAGACCGTCGCCTACTCCGGCGCGCACGACGCCACCGTGGCCTTCGTCGCCGCGGGCCGGGCCGAGGCCGGCGTGCTCAACGCCTCGGTCTGGGACAAGCTGGTCGAGGCGAAGAATCCCAATGCCGCCAAGGTGCGCGTGCTGGCCACCACCGCGCCCTACTACGACTACAACTGGACCGCCCGGCCCGGACTCGATCCCGCGCTCCAGAAGAAGCTCGCCGACGCCTTCCTCAAGCTGGACGCGGCCAACCCGGCGCACCAGGAGATCCTGTCGCTGCAGCGCGCCTCGAAGTTCATCCCGACCAAGGCCTCGAACTACGACAGCATCGAGGCGGCGGCGCGCTCGGCCGGGCTCATCAAGTAGGCGGGCCTCGCCGTTGACTGCCGAAGCCGCGCTGGCGCTGGAGGATGTCGGCCTGGTCCATGCCAACGGCCAGCGCGCGCTGCAAGGGGTCACGCTGTGCGTTGCGCCGGGCTCGCGCGTGGCCATCATCGGTCCCTCCGGGGCCGGCAAGACCAGCCTGCTGCGCATCGCCGGCGCTGCACTGCGCGCCAGCGAAGGACGTGTCGAACTGCTGGGCGCGCGGCCCTGGCAGCTGCGCGCCCGGCCGCTGAAAGCGCTGCGCGCGCGCATCGGGTTGATCCAGCAAACGCCGCCGATCCCGCCGCGCCTGCGCGTCATCACGGCGGTGCTGGCCGGCCGGCTGGGTGCCTGGTCGGGCGCCCACGCCCTCGCCTCGCTGCTGGTGCCGGCCGATATCGCGGGGGCCCAGGCCGTGCTGGCCCGGCTGGACCTGGCCGACCGGCTGTTCGACCGCTGCGACCGGCTCTCCGGCGGCCAGCTGCAGCGCGTCGGCATGGCGCGCGTGCTCTACCAGGCGCCCGAGCTGCTGCTGGCCGACGAGCCGGTGTCGGCGCTCGACCCCGCGCTGGCCGACCTGGCGGTGGGCGAGCTGATCGCGCAGAGCCGGTCCACCGGGGCCACGCTGGTCGCCTCCCTGCACGCGGTGGACCTGGCGCTGAAGTGGTTCGACCGCATCGTCGGCCTGCGTGCCGGCGTGGTGGCCTTCGATGCGCCGCCCGCCGCCGTCAGCCGCGCGATGCTGCAGGAGCTCTATGCGACCGAGGGCGGCGCGCTGCCGACCCAGGCGCCGGACTTCGTGCTCGAAGAGCGTCGCGCGCCTCTGCTGCCGGTCGCCTGCCGATGAGCGCACTGCAGCACCCGCCGCCCTTGCGCGACCCGCTCGCGCGCCGGCGCCTGGGCGCGCTGCTGCTCGCGCTGGTGGTGCTGTGGCCGATGCTGGTGGTCGCCGAGTTCAAGCCCCAGGCGCTGCTGGCGCCCGGCAGCCTGCGCGTGATGGGCGGCTTCCTGGCGGGCTTCCTGCCGCCCGCCCTGAACGCCGATTTTCTCGGCCTGCTGGCGCGCGCGACGCTGGAAACCCTCGCGATGGCGACCGCCGGCGTCGCACTCGCCTTCGTGCTCGCGGTGCCGCTGGCCTTCGTGGTGACGCGGTCGCTGTCGATCTCGCGCATCGGGCCCGGCCCCGGGCGATGGCGCGGCGCGGCCATCCGGACGGCGGCGCGCGGCCTGCTCACCGTCCTGCGCGCGATCCCCGAACTGGTGTGGGCGCTGCTGCTGGTGCGGGCCTTCGGCCTGGGCCCGGCGGCTGGCGTACTGGCGCTGGCGATCACCTACGGCGGCATGCTCGGCAAGGTGTACGCGGAGATCCTCGAATCGGGCGACACGCGGCCCGCGCGCGCACTGCTCGAGGCCGGCAGCGGGCGCATCGCCGCGCTGTGCTACGGCCTGCTGCCGGGCGCGGCACAGGAGCTGGCCTCCTACACCGTCTACCGTTGGGAATGCGCGGTGCGCGCCTCGGTGGTGATGGGCTTCGTCGGCGCCGGCGGGCTGGGCCAGCTGATGGACCAATCGATGAAGATGCTCAACGGCGGCGAGGCCTGCAGCATCCTGATCGTGTTCCTGCTGCTGGTGCTGATGGCCGATGCCTTGAGCGCGGCCCTGCGAAAGTGGCTCGCATGAGCCGCACGGCCGTTCCGAAGGCTCATAGCACCGCAGCCGAAGGCGAAGGTACTCCAGTGAGCCGCACGGCCCCTCCGAAGGCGAATAGCACCGCAGCCGGAGGCGAAGGGGTACTCCAGTGAATTCGATGCGCCCAACCGCCACCGAACGCGCGCGCGCCGCCGCGCCCTGCCTTGGCTGCGTGCTGGCCACCGGCGCGATCCTGGCGGCGGTGATCGCCAGCTTCCTCTATCTCGGCATCGACTTTCGCGCGCTCGTGGCACGCGAGTCGCTGGCCTCGATGGCGAAGTTCGTGGCCGAGTTCTTTCCACCCGACCTGTCGCCCGGCTTCCTCGCCAAGACCGCCTGGGGCGCGCTGCAGACGCTGGCGGTCTCGGCGCTCGGCACCCTGCTCGCGATGCTGGGCGGCGCCGCGCTGGCACTGCCCGCCTCCGGCCGCTTCGGGCCGGCGCTGCGCCAGGCCTCGCGCTTCGTGCTGAACCTGCTGCGCAGCGTGCCCGAGCTGGTGTGGGCCGCGCTGATGGTGCTCGCGGCCGGGCTCGGCCCCTTCGCCGGCGTGCTCGCACTGGCACTGCACACCAGCGGCGTGTTCGGCCGCCTGTTCGGCGAGACGCTGGAGAACGTGCCGCCCACGCCCGAGCGCGCCTTGCGCGAAGCCGGCAGCGGCGCGGTCGCGGCCTTCGCCTACGGCAGCTTGCCGCTCGCCTGGCCCCAATGGCTCGCCTATGCGCTGTACCGTTGGGAGATGAATATCCGCATGGCCGCCGTGCTCGGCTTCGTCGGTGCCGGCGGGCTCGGGCAGATGCTGTACTTTCATCTCTCGCTGTTCCAGCAGGCGCAATCGGCGACCGTGATCGGCGCCATGTTCGTGCTGGTCTTCATCGTGGACACTGCGAGCGGCCGGCTGCGGCGCGGCCTGGCACCCGCCCACGCATGAAAAATGATGACGTTCTCCCCCAGGCTTCGCGCACTTCGTGTCGCTTCGCCAATCCCCTCACCGGGGGCAACACCAGCGGCCCGGCAAAGCCGGTTCCGCGGTGTTCCCCGGCCGGGTTGCGACCGTTTCATTCGGCGTCGACACTGAACACATCGGAGTTCCAATGAGTCCCTTCACCACGGTCGAACTGATCGGCGCGCCCACCGACGTCGGCGCCAGCGTGCGCGGCGCCGGCATGGGGCCGGACGCGCTGCGGGTGGCAGACATTGCCGCCACGCTCTCGCGCCTGGGCTACGAGATCGTGGACCGCGGCAACCTGGCCGGCCCCGCGACCCCCTGGGCCGATCCGGCCAACGGGCTGCGGCACCTGGGCGAAGTGGTGAGCTGGAACCGCGCCGTCTACGACGCCGTCGACGGCGCGTTGGGCGCCGGCCACCTGCCGCTCCTGATGGGCGGCGACCACTGCCTGGCGATCGGCTCCATCAGCGCCATCGCCTGGCACGCGCGCCGGCGCGGCAAGAAGCTGCGCGTGCTGTGGCTGGATGCGCATTCCGACGTCAACACCGAGCGCACCAGCCCCAGCGGCAACATCCACGGCATGCCGGTCGCCTGCCTGCTCGGCCACGGGCCGCAGGCGCTGAGCGGCTGGAGCGGCGAGGCCGCGGCGCTGGAGCACGATGCGATCCGCTTCATCGGCATCCGCAGCGTCGACGCGGAGGAGAAGGCGGCGATCCGCGCGCTCGGCCTCAACGTCTTCGACATGCGCCACATCGACGAGCACGGCATGCGCACCACCATGACCGAGGCGCTGCAGGACATCGACGAGGAGACCCACCTGCACGTGAGCTTCGACCTCGACTGCCTGGACCCCGACTACGCGCCGGGCGTGGGCACCGGCGTGCGCGGCGGCCCGACCTGGCGCGAGATGCAGCTGTGCATGGAGATGATCGCGGACACCGGCCGGCTCGCCTCGCTGGATGTCGTCGAGCTCAATCCCGCGCTGGATGTGCGCAACCGCACGGCGGAAGTGGCGGTGGAACTGATCGAGAGCCTGTTCGGCAAATCGACGCTGGTGCGCTGAAGCGGGGCCGTCAGGCCAGGCGCGCGAACACGCTGGGGAACACGCGCACCGAAATGCGCGGGCTGCGACGCACGGCCACGCCCTCCAGCCGCACCCATTCGGCGGACGAGACCGCGATCTCGAATGCGATTCGAACCTTGAATTCTTTTACTGGTTGATGAGGTTGAGGATGTTGCCATCCGGGTCCTTGAACCACGCGACCTTCATCTCGCCCGTGACGTGAATGTCGCCTTCGAGCCGCGTGTCAGGCATGTCGTAATGCTCGAAGCGCACGCCCTTGGCCTTGAGCGCGCTGACCAGCGCCTCGATCTCCTCGCCGACGGCCCAGGTGACCGCGGTCGCCTGGTTGGTGCCGGCGTATTGGGAGCGGTAGACATTGAGCGTCGAGATGCCGCTCTGGAACACGATCAAGTCATCGCCCTCCGCCTCGATCGGCGTCAGTCCCAACATTTCCTCGTAGAACTGCTTCGCCCGATCAAGGTCCTTGACCGCGAGGTTCGCAACCGCTTCCTTGTTTCCCAGCATGGCCTTGCTCCTTCAGCGAGGGTTGACTGTCGATCCCATCGGAACACCGTTGCACAGCACCGGCGTGAAATCAATCAGCGAAGGCGAGGAGCCGCACCACAAAACGCGGCGAAGCGTGAACTTTTCAGTGCCGGCTATTAATCACAACGGACTACATTCTTAAGTATTCATTTTGAGATTCTGAGCGAGGACAAGGCATGGACGTGCGAAAGATCGGGTTGCTGGTGGAACAACCGTTCGATGGTTCCTATTACTGGGTGATCCACGAGGATGTGCGCCACGACGGCCGCTTCGAGGCGCTGCAGCGCGCCGAGCGCCCCTTCGCGACCTACGCCGCCGCGCTCGCGCAAGGCTATGGCGTGCTGCAGCGCCTCTGCGGCCTCACCGGCCTGCCGGCCTACGCGGCACGCTCGATCTCGATCTGACCGGGATCAGCCGCGCGAAGGCGACAGCGGCACCGGACGCAGCGGCGCATCGGTGCTTGGCGCAGGCAGCGCGGGCGGTGCCACCGGCGTGCTCTGCACCGCCTCGGGCACGAGGAAGCGGTCGATCAGGGCGAAGAAGCGATCGTAGAAACGTTCGTCGGTGAGCGTCTCGCTGGCCACCTTGACCAGCGCGTCATCGCTCGATGAAAAAGGCAGCGACAGCGAACCGAGCGCGCCGACGCCGACGCTGGCCGAGTTGTTGACTTTCTTGAGGCTGTAGCGGTCCTGCAGCGCACTGGCGAAGGCGATGGTGCTCGCACCGCCGCTGTCGCGCGCGCAGACCACGCGCAGTTCGACCTCCACATGGACCTCGCTGGCAGGCTGGAAGCTCTTGCGGCCCGCCACCAGGTCGGCGTTGGCCGCCGTCACCAGGTAGCCCTGGCTCAGCAGCGCGCGCCGGGCGGCCTCGCAGGTCTCGGCCTGGGGCGCGCGAAAGCTGCGCGTGTGGGTGGTGGTCGAGTCGAATTCCTCGGGGTCGTAGGAGACCTGCTTGGGCGAACTGATGCCGCAGCCCGCGAGAAGGAGCGTGAACAGCAGCGCCAGGGCTGCACGCGGAAAGGGAGGACGCATGGAGAGCAGAAGCCGAGATCGGAGATGCGAAATGCTAGCCCGAACCCGCGTGGCGCGGCCGACGTGCTGCGACTGATCGAGCGGATTTTCATCCTCTTCAGGCGGGGCTCGCGACGCGGACCACGCGATGCGCCCGCTCGCGCGTGGCGGCGATGCGGCGCGCATTGGGCTCGTCGGTCTGCTCGACCCACGCCCGCGCTTCCTCGAAGCTCCGGCCGAACTGCTGGTGGCGCCTTACCAGGCGCTCCACGCGCAGCGCGTCGTCGACCTCCACGTACCAGACCTCGTCCAGCAGCGGCGCGACGTCGCCCCATGCGCCTTCCTGCAGCAGCAGGTAATTGCCCTCGGTGATAACGAGCTGCGTCCCGGGCAGCACGGCGATGGCGCCGGCGACGGGTTCCTCGATCTCGCGCCGGAACTCGGGCGCGTAGACGATCTCGTCCGCGCGCTGGTCGTGCAGGCGCCGCAGCAGCGCCACGTAGCCCGCGCTGTCGAAGGTGTCGGGCGCGCCCTTGCGCTCGGCCCGGCCCAGCCGCCGCAGCTCCACCTGCGCGAGATGAAAGCCGTCCATCGGCACCACCTGCGCGCGCCCGGGCAAGGCCTGCTCCAGCGCGCGAGCGAGGGTGGACTTGCCCGAGCCGGGCGCGCCCACCAGGCCGAGCAGCTTGCGCCGGCCATCCGCCAGCAAAGACTCGAGACGGGCCAGCTCGGGCGCCAGGTTCATGGGTAGAGCCCGCGCTCCTGCCGCGCCATCAGGATGCGCTCGCAGGCCACCGCGAAGGTCGCGGTGCGCAACGTGATCCGGTGCCTGTCGGCGGTGTCCCAGATCTGGTTGAGCGCGTTCATCATGATGCGGTCCAGCCGCTGGTTGATTTCGTCCTCGTCCCAGAAGAAGGACGAGAAGTCCTGCACCCATTCGAAATAGCTGACCGTCACGCCGCCGGCGTTGCAGATCACGTCGGGCACCACCAGCACGCCGCGCTCGGCCAGGATGTCGTCGGCCGTCGGCACGGTCGGACCGTTGGCGCCTTCGAGCACGAGCCTGGCCTGGGTCTTCTGCGCGCGTTCGGCGGTCAGCTGGCCTTCGAGGGCGGCGGGGATGAGGATGTCGCAGGCCACGTCCCAGAAGGACTCGTTGTCGATCACATCGCCGCCCTTGAAGCCCACCACCCCTTCGGTGCGCGCCAGTGGCATCAGCGTCTTGAGGTCGAGCCCGTTGGCGTTGATGATGGTGCCGGTGTGGTCCTGCACCGCCACGATCTTTGCGCCGGCCTCGGCGAACAGCTCCGCCGCCACCGAGCCGACGTTGCCAAAGCCCTGCACCGCGATGCGCGCGCCGCGCAGGTCCAGGCCCAGCCGGCGCGCCGCCTCGCGGCCGGTGACGAACACGCCGCGGCCGGTCGCCTTCACCCGGCCCAGCGAGCCGCCCAGGTGCAGCGGCTTGCCCGTGACGACGCCGGTGGCGGTGCCGCCGACGTTCATCGAGTAGGTGTCCATCATCCAGGCCATGATCTGGGCGTTGGTGTTGACGTCGGGCGCCGGGATGTCCTGCTGCGGGCCGATGATGATGCCGATCTCGCTGGTGTAGCGGCGCGTCACCCGCTCGAGTTCCTTGTGCGTGAGCTTCTTCGGGTCGACGCGGATGCCGCCCTTGGCGCCGCCGTAGGGCAGGTTCACCGCGGCGGTCTTGACCGTCATCCAGGCGGACAGAGCCATCACCTCTTCCAGCGTGACGTCAGGGTGGAAGCGCACGCCGCCCTTGCCCGGGCCGCGCGACATGTTGTGCTGCACGCGGTAGCCCTCGAAGTGGGCGATGCTGCCGTCGTCCATCTCGATCGGGACGTCGACGATCAGCGCGCGCTTCGGGCGCTTGAGCGTCTCGACCCAGCGGGACAGCTCGCCCAGGTAGGGCACCACGCGGTCCACCTGCGAGAGGTAGGTGCCCCAGGGGCTGTTGGGGGTCGGTTGGACGTAGGACAGATCGGCGGCGGACATGGCACTCCAGGCATTGTTGCGAAGCCATGCACGATAGTCTCGCGCGCGGCCCCGCGCCATGGCCTATGCGCGATGCGTTGCGCCTTATGCGCTTGCGGCAAGCAGGGCCGCGTTGCCGCCGGCGGCGGTGGTGTTGATGGTGAGCGTCTGCTCGGCGCAGAAGCGCGGCAGGTAGTGGGGCCCGCCGGCCTTCGGGCCGGTGCCGCTCAGGCCTTCGCCGCCGAAGGGCTGCACGCCGACCACCGCGCCGATGATGTTGCGGTTGACGTACACGTTGCCCACATGGGCGCGCGCGGCCAGCGCCTGGGCGCGGCTGTCGATGCGCGTCTGGATGCCCAGCGTGAGGCCGAAGCCCAGCGTGTTGATGCGGTCGATGACTGCCTGCGGCTCGCCCGACCAGCGCGCCACGTGCAGCACGGGGCCGAAGATCTCGCATTGCACGCGCTCGATCGAAGGCAGCTCGTAGGCATGCGGCGCAATCAGATGGGGCATGCCGTCGGCGGGAGCACTGCCGGCCACCAGCACGCGGGCTTCCGAATCCAGGCGCTTCAGGTGCTGCCGGATGCCGTCGAAGGCATCGCGGTCGATCACCGGGCCGACATCGGTCGAGAGCAGGGCAGGGTCGCCGGTCACCAGCTCGGCCGCGGCGCCCTGGATCATGCGGATCACCTCGTCGGCGATGCTCTCGTGCAGGATCAGCAGGCGCAGCGCCGAGCAGCGTTGCCCGGCCGAGCGGAAGGCGCTCTGGACCACCGCATCGACCACCTGCTCGGGCAGCGCGCTGGAATCGACCAGCATCGCGTTGATGCCGCCGGTCTCGGCGATCAGCGGCACGATGGGCCCGTCCTTGCCGGCCAGCGCGCGGTGGATGGTCTTCGCGACCTGCGTCGAGCCGGTGAACACCACGCCCGCGACGTCCGGCGCCGCCACCAGCGCCGCACCGACGGTCTCGCCGGGGCCGTGCAGCAGTTGCAGCGCATCGGCGGGCACGCCGGCCGCGTGCAGCAGGCGGACGGCTTCGGATGCAACGGCCGGGGTCTGCTCGGCCGGCTTGGCCAGCACCGTGTTGCCGGTGGCGAGCGCAGCCGCCACCTGGCCCAGGAAGATTGCGAGCGGGAAGTTCCAGGGGCTGATGCAGACCCAGGGTCCGCGTCCGGTCAGCCGCAGCTCGTTGCTCTCGCCGGTGGGGCCGGGCAGCGTCGCCGGCTGCATCACCCGCTCGGCCTCGTCGGCGTAGTAGCGCAGGAAGTCGATGGCCTCGCGCACCTCGGCCACCGCATCGCCCCAGGTCTTGAAGGCTTCCTCGACCAGCAGCGCGCAGAAGCGCGGCAGCTCGGCCTGCAGCGCGTCGGACGCGCGGCGCAGGATGTCGGCGCGCTGCGCGACCGGCGCCTTGCGCCAGGCGGGGTAGGCCGCCATCGATTTCGCCAGGGCCTGGGCCGTCTGCGCGGGATCGAACTCGGCGACGGTGGGCACGATGCAATCGGCATGAGCCGCCAGCAGCGGCGCACGCATCGAGGCATCGGCCAGGTCCAGGCCGCGGCTGTTGCGCCTTGCCGGCGGCGGGCCGTAGAGATCGGCCGGCAAGGGCAGCGGGGCGCGGCTGTCCAGCCACAGGGGCGACACCAGCAGCTCGTCGAGGCCGACGCTTTCGTCGCCCAACTGGTTGACGAACGAGGAGTTGGCGCCGTTCTCCAGCAGCCGGCGCACCAGGTAGGCCAGCAGGTCCTTGTGGCGGCCCACCGGGGCGTAGATGCGCACCGGCGCGCTGGTGCGCTTCATCACCTCGCGGTAGATGCCCTCGCCCATGCCATGCAGCCGCTGCAGCTCCAGGGGCGTGTCCCCAGCCATCTGGAGAATGGCTGCGATGGTGCCCGCGTTGTGCGTCGCGAACTGCGGATAGATGGCGTCGGGGGCGGCCAGCAGCGCGCGGGCGCAGGCGAGATAGCTGATGTCGCTATGGTGCTTGTGCGTGAACACCGGGTAGTGCGGCAGCCCCAGCTCCTGCGCGCGCTTGATCTCGGCGTCCCAGTAGGCGCCCTTCACCAACCGGCACATCAGGCGCAGCTCGTAGCGGCGCGCAAGGGCGACCAGATGCTCGACCAGTTCCAGCGCGCGCGTCTGGTAGGCCTGAATCGCCAGGCCGAAGCCGCGCCATTGCGGCCGTTCGGCCGCCACCCGCGCGGCCAGCGCCTCGAAGACATCCAGCGAAAGCTCGAGCCGGTCGACCTCCTCCGCGTCGATGGTGAGGTTGAGGCGCGCCTCGGCGGCCAGCTCGCACAGCTGCCACACACGCGGCACCAGCTCGCGCAGCACGCGCTCGCGCTGCGCGTCCTCGTAGCGCGGATGGAGCGCGCTGAGCTTGATGGAGATGCCGTCGTTGTGCTCGGGCGCGCCCTCACGGTCGGCGCGCGCGGCGATCGATCGGATGGCGTTGGCATAGCTGTCGAGGTAGCGCCGCGCATCGGCCTCGGTGCGCGCGCCTTCGCCCAGCATGTCGTAGCTGAAACGCAGGGCCCGGTGCTTCTGGTGCGCCGAGCGCGCCTCGCCCATCGCCTCCTCGATGGTCTGGCCCAGCACGAACTGCCGCCCCAGCAGCTGCACCGCGCGCAAGGTGGCGGCCACCACGGTGCGGGCGCCGACGCGGGCCATCAGGCCGGGTTCGGCGTCGGTCCCGCCGGGCGCCGGCAGGAACTTCTTCGACAGCGCGATGGCAGAGCCGGACAGGCGCGCCAGCCTGGAGTCGGCGGCGCCTTCGAAGTCGGCGCGGCCCAGCTGGTCGGCGGTCAGCGCGATGGCGGTCTCGGCATCGGGCACGCGCAGCAGCGCCTCGGCCAGGCGCATCAGCGCGAGGCCCTCGGCGCTGGAGATCGGGTACTCGCGCAGCAGGCTTTCCATCGCCCAGAAATGCGGTGGATGCTCGCGCACGGCCCGCACCCACGGCGCCGCCGCGGATGCTGCCGAAGGCCAGTCGAGCGCGCCTTTCAAGGAAGCCAGGCGGTGGGAAACGATCTCGGCTTCGGGCCGGTAGGGGGTGGGCAGGCGCATGGCGAAAACTCCGGTGGCGATGTACCGATGGTCCGCCTTTCTTCGCCGAGTTATTCACTAAAAATCGACAGTCGACTGGATAATTCGCCAAGCATGACTGCAGAAGCCATCAACCTGGACCGCATCGACCTCAAACTTCTGAAGATTCTTCAGGAGGACGGGCGGATCTCCAACCTCAAGCTTGCCGAGGCGGTGTCGCTCTCGCCCACCGCCGTGCTGGCCCGCGTGCAGCGGCTCACGCGCGAAGGCTTCATCCAGGGCTACGAGGCGCGGCTGGACCCGCACAAGCTGGGCCGCGGCTTCACGGTCTTCGTCGAGGTGCTGCTGGACCGCACCGCGGCCAATGTCTTCGACCAGTTCAAGGCCGCGGTGCAGGTGCGCGACGAGATCATGGAATGCCACATGGTGGCCGGCGGCTTCGACTACCTGCTCAAGACCCGAATGGCAGACATGGCGGCGTACCGCGAATTCGCCGGCACGGTGCTGTGGCAACTGCCGGGCGTGCGGGAGACGCGCACCTACGCGGTGATGGAGGAGGTCAAGAGCAGCGCACGCATTCCGCTGCACGCTTGAGAGCGCTCAGCGCGCGCCGAAGATCGCGGTGCCGATGCGCACCAGCGTGCTGCCCGCCGCGATCGCCGCCTCGAGATCCGCCGACATGCCCAGCGAGAGCGTGTCGACCTCGAGGCCGGCGCTTCGCATCTCCTCGAAGATGCCTGCGGCGCGCAGGAACAGCGCCCGCTGTGTTTCGAAATCGGGCGCGGGCTCCGGGATGGCCATCAGCCCGCGCAGGCGCAAACGTGGCAAGGCCGCAACAGCTCGCGCCAAGGCCAGCGCCTCTTGCGGCACGACGCCGGACTTGTTGGCGCCGCCATCCACATTGACCTGCAGGCAGACCTGCAAGGGCGGCAGTTCCGCCGGCCGCTGCTCGGCGAGCCGCTCGGCGATCTTGAGCCGGTCGATGCTGTGCACCCAATCGAAATGTGCCGCCACGGGCCGCGTCTTGTTGCTCTGCAGGGGGCCGATGCAGTGCCATTCGAGCTCGGCGCGCAGGTCGGATAGGGCCTCGATCTTGGCCACGCCCTCTTGCACGTAGTTCTCGCCGAAGGCAATCTGGCCGGCGGCGCGGGCCTCGCGCACCGCCTCGGCGGGGAAGGTCTTGGACACCGCAAGCAAGCGCACGCTCGCCGGGTCGCGGCCGGCCGCCGTGCATGCGGTCACGATCCGGGTCCGAACTTGCTGGAGCTTGTCACCAATCATCGTCATAATCGTCAAACGTATCAAAACGTCACCGAGGAGCTTCGTGGACATCACCCAACTGCTGGCCTTCAGCGTGAAGAACAAGGCCTCGGACTTGCATCTTTCATCCGGCCTGCCCCCCATGATCCGCGTGCACGGCGACGTGCGGCGCATCAATGTCGACGCGCTCGACCACAAGGCCGTGCACGCCATGGTGTACGACATCATGAGCGACACGCACCGCAAGCACTACGAAGAATTCCTGGAGGTCGACTTCTCCTTCGAGATCGACGGCCTCGCGCGCTTCCGCGTGAACGCCTTCAACCAGGCCCGCGGCGCGGCGGCGGTGTTCCGGACCATTCCCTCGAAGATCCTCACGCTGGAGCAGCTCAACGCGCCCAAGATTTTCGGCGACCTCGCGCTCAAGCCTCGTGGCCTGGTGCTGGTGACCGGCCCGACGGGCTCGGGCAAGTCCACCACGCTGGCCGCGATGATCAACTATCTCAACGAGACCGAATACGGCCACATCCTGACGGTGGAAGACCCGATCGAGTTCGTGCACGAGTCCAAGAAGTGCCTGATCAACCAGCGCGAGGTCGGGCCGATGACGCTGTCCTTCGCCAACGCCCTGCGCTCGGCGCTGCGCGAGGACCCCGACGCGATCCTGGTCGGCGAAATGCGCGACCTGGAAACCATCCGCCTGGCGATGACCGCTGCCGAGACGGGCCACCTGGTGTTCGGCACCCTGCACACCTCCTCGGCCGCCAAGACGATCGACCGGATCATCGACGTGTTCCCGGGCGAGGAGAAGGAAATGATCCGCGCCATGCTGTCGGAGTCGCTGCAGGCCGTGGTCTCGCAGACCCTGTGCAAGACCAAGGACGGCCAGGGCCGGGTGGCGGCGCACGAGATCATGCTGGGCACCTCGGCCATCCGCAACCTGATCCGCGAGGGCAAGGTGGCGCAGATGTATTCCTCGATCCAGACCGGCAGCGGCCAGGGCATGCAGACGCTGGACCAATGCCTGACGGACCTGGTGCGGCGCAACGTCATTTCCGCCGCAGAAGCCCGCGGCAAAGCGAAGATCCCCGAGAATTTCCCGGGCTGAACATGGCTCACCCCCAGGTTGGCTCACTTCGTGTAGCCGCCCACCCCCTACCGGGGGCAACACCAGCGGCCCGGCAAAGCCGGTTCCGCGGTGTTCCCGGAATGGGGATAACCTTGAATGCCGCGCTCGTCCAGCGACGCCGGCCAAATTGACCTAGGAGTCGTCAGATGGAACGCGATCAAGCCAGCCAGTTCATCAACGAACTGCTCAAGCTCATGGTGAGCCGCAACGGCAGCGACCTGTTCATCACCGCCGACTTCCCGCCCGCCATCAAGGTCGACGGCAAGGTCACCAAGGTGTCGCAGCAGGCCCTGGGCTCGCAGCACACGCTGGCGCTCACGCGATCGATCATGAACGACCGCCAGACGGCCGAGTTCGAGCGCACCAAGGAGTGCAACTTCGCGATCTCGCCCACCGGCATCGGCCGCTTCCGCGTCAACGCATTCGTGCAGCAGGGCAAGGTCGGCATGGTGCTGCGGACCATTCCGGCCAAGCTCCCCACCATCGACGGGCTGGGCATGCCGCAGGTGCTGAAGGATGTGACGATGACCAAGCGCGGCCTGTGCATCCTGGTGGGCGCCACCGGCTCGGGCAAGTCGACCACGCTGGCCGCGATGATCGACTGGCGCAACGAGAATTCCTTCGGCCACATCGTGACGGTGGAGGACCCGGTGGAGTTCGTGCATCCGCACAAGAACTGCGTGGTGACGCAGCGCGAGGTGGGCATCGACACCGACAGCTGGGAGGCCGCGCTCAAGAACACGCTGCGCCAGGCCCCCGACGTGATCCTGATGGGCGAGATCCGCGACCGCGAGACCATGGAGCATGCGGTGGCCTTCGCCGAGACCGGCCACCTGTGCATGGCCACGCTGCACGCCAACAGTGCCAACCAGGCGCTCGACCGCATCATCAACTTCTTCCCCGAGGAGCGCCGCGCCCAGCTGCTGATGGACCTGTCGCTCAACCTGCGCTCGCTGATCTCGCAGCGCCTGATCCCGACCGAGGACGGACGCGGCCGCGTCGCCGCGGTGGAGATCCTGCTGAACACCCCGCTGATCACCGACCTGATCTACAAGGGCGAGGTCGGCGAGATCAAGGAGGTCATGAAGAAGAGCCGCAACCTCGGCATGCAGACCTTCGACCAGGCGCTGTTCGACCTGTTCGAGACCAACATGATTTCCTTCGAGGACGCGCTGCGCAACGCCGACTCGGCCAATGACCTTCGGCTGCAGATCAAGCTCAACAGTCAGCGCGCGCGCACGACCGACCTCTCCGCCGGCACCGAGCACTTCGCGATCGTCTGAGAAGGTGTGAACGAACCCGCGAGGCGGCAAGGGCGATAAGCTCGCCCTCATGAGCAGCCTCAACCCCAAAACCTACGACCCCATCCCGGCGCACAAGGTCGCCTTCCTCGGCCTCGGCGTGATGGGCTACCCGATGGCCGGGCACCTCGCCCTGGCCGGCCACAGCGTCGCGGTCTACAACCGCACCGCAGCGAAGTCCGCCGCTTGGCAACAGGAGTTCGGCTCCCAGGCCAAGGGCAGCCTGCGCCACGCCCCCACGCCGCGCGAAGCCGCAGCCGGCGCCGACATCGTGTTCTGCTGCGTCGGCAACGACGACGACCTGCGCTCGGTGGTGCTGGGCGAGCACGGCGCCCTGGCCGGCATGGCAAAGGGCGCGGTCTTCGTCGACCACACCACCGCCTCGGCCGACGTGGCGCGCGAGCTGTCGAAGACCGCGCTGGAACGCGGCGTGCAGTTCATCGATGCCCCGGTTTCCGGTGGCCAGGCCGGCGCGCAGAACGGCGCGCTGACGGTGATGTGCGGCGGCGACGCAACCGCCTTCGAGCGCGTGAAGCCGGTCATCGCCGCCTTCGCTCGCGCCGTCACGCGGCTCGGCGACAGCGGCGCGGGCCAGCTCGCGAAAATGGTCAACCAGATCGCGATCGCGGGCCTGGTGCAGGGCCTGTCGGAAGCCATCGCCTTCGGCCAGCGCGCCGGGCTCGACATGAACGAGGTGCTGGCCGTGATCGGCAAGGGCGCCGCGCAGAGCTGGCAGATGGACAACCGCGGCAAGACCATGGTCGAGGGCAAGTTCGACTTCGGCTTCGCGGTCGACTGGATGCGCAAGGACCTCGGCCTGGTGCTCGACGAGGCCAAGCGCAACGGCGCGCGGCTGCCGGTGACCGCGCTGGTGGATCAGTTCTATGCCGACGTGCAGCAGGCCGGCGGCCGACGCTGGGATACGTCGAGCCTGATCACGCGATTGAAATAGGCTCGCCCCCAGGTTGGCTCACTTCGTGTAGCCGCCCACCCCCTACCGGGGGCAACACCAGCGGCCCGGCAAAGCCGGTTCCGCGGTGTTCCTGGAATCCCCTATCGGACGGGGGTGGCGATCGCACCGCCGGAGGGCTGCGAAGAGCCGGCGGGAGGCAGCGGCTCCATGGGTGGCAGCGGCACGTTGGAGCGCGAGCCGGCCGGCGCGGCACCGGTGCCGCCCTGCTGCGGCTGGCCGGCCAGCTCCGACTCGCTGACGATCTCGACCACGCGCACCACCTTCTGCACGCCGGAGATGCCGCGGGCGATTTCCGTGGCGCGATCGGTCTCGCGCCGCGTGGCCAGTCCCATCAGGTAGACCGTGCCGCGCTCCACGACGACCTTGAAGGAGTTGGCGAAGATGTCCTTGGCGTCGAGCAGCGACGCCTTGATCTTGCCGGCAATCAGGGTGTCGCTGGAGCGCTCCTGGAAGGTGCTCGGCGCGCCGATCGTCAGCTCGTTGACCACCGAGCGCACGTTGTCGACGCGGCGCACCACGTCCTCGACGCGGCGGCGATCGGCCTCGCTGCCCACCGCACCGGTCAGCAGCACCTGGCGGTTGTAGCTGGTGACGCTGACGTACATCTGGTCGTTGGCGATCTCGCGCACCCGCGCGCTTGCGCGCAGCTCGATGCCCTGGTCGTCGAGCTGTGCGCCCGAGCTGCGGCGGTCGGTCGCCACCATGCCCGCGCCCACCACCGCCGCGCCGCCGACCACCAGCGGCACGCAGGCGGAGAGGCTGGCAGCCAGTGCAGCGCCCGCGGTCAAGGCCAACGCAAGGCGCTGGAGAGATGTCGTCGTCATATGGAACCTTCCTGTTCTCCGAGTAACTGGGCATCCACGCCGTCGCACAGGCAGTGCAGCACGAGCAGGTGGACTTCGTGGATGCGCGCCGCGCGCTCGTGCGGCACGCAGATCTGGACATCGGTTTCGCGCAAGGCGCGCCCGACGGCGCCGCCGGGATTGCTGCTGCTGGCGCCGCTGCCCGCGCCGTTGCCCAGCAGGGCCACCACGGTCATGTCGCGCGCATGCGCTGCCTCGAGCGCGGCCAGCACGGCGGCCGATTGGCCGCTGGCGCTGAGGGCCAGCAGCACGTCGCCACCCTGCCCGAGTGCGCGCACCTGGCGCGCGAAGCGGTCCGGGTCGCCGGCCTCGGGCGTGTCGGCGGCGGGGTCGACGGCGTCGAATGGCAGCGCGATGGCGCCGAGGCCGGGACGATCTCGTTCGAAGCGGCCGACGAACTGGGCGGCGAACTGCGCCGCCAGCAGGCCCGAGACCCCCGCGCCGCACGCCAGGACCTTGCCGCCGCTGGTCACGCACGCAAGCAGTGCCTGCATGGCCTGGGAGATCGGTTTGCCGAGAAGCGGGCCGGCCTGGTACTTGAGGTCCGCGCTGTCGATGAAGTGCTGCTGGATCCGTTGCTCGAGCATGGGGCGGGATGATAACTGCGGGTCGGGCAACAAAAGGTTATTGCCTCACTTGAGTGCGGCGCAGAGGCCGGGTTCCCGCGCCGGAAAAACATCAATCGGCATCGAAGGCGGCGCGGATCCATTCGATCTGCGCCTCCAGCAGCACCACGTCGAAGCGGCAGGGCGGCAACGTGCGCAGGCGGCTCAGGTAGTGCCGCGCCGCGAAGACGATGCGCCGCCGCTTCGCGCCGGTGATGCTGGAGCCCGCGCCGCCATGGCTCGCGCCGGCGCGGTGGCGCACCTCGACGAAGACCAGCGTGCCGTCACCCGGATCGCGCATGATCAGGTCGATCTCGCCGCCGCCCCGGCCCGGGTTCGATAATTGCGCGCGACCAGCACCAGGCCGGCCGACTGCAGATGCGCGAGCGCGGCCGCCTCGGCTGCATCGCCGCGCTGCTTGGTGGTGGCCTCGGCCGCCTTCTTGTTCTGGAGAAACACGCTTGACCTCCCTCGCCCCTGCTTCCTTCGGCGCAGCCCTTCAGGCCGCGCGCGATGCCGCGGGCGCGCAGCATTATCCCGAAGGCGCGCTCTACGTCGTCGCCACCCCGATCGGCAACCTGGCGGACATCACGCTGCGCGCCCTCCACGTGCTGCAGCTGGTCGATGCCGTGGCCTGCGAGGACACGCGCCACACGCAAGGCCTGTTGCGCGCCTACGGCATCGAGCGGCCCGCGGCCAGGCTGCTCGCGCTGCACCAGCACAACGAGGCCGAGGCGGCACAGGCCGTGATCGCGCGCCTCGCGGCCGGCGAGCGCATCGCCTATGTCAGCGATGCCGGCACGCCCGGCGTCAGCGATCCCGGCGCGCGCTTGGCCACTGCGGTGCGTGCAGCGGGCCTGCGCGTGCTGCCGCTGCCGGGCGCGAGCAGCGTGACCACGCTGGTGTCGGCCGCAGGGCTGGTTGCGGACGGCGATGCCGGGAGTGCCTTCGTCTTCGCCGGCTTCCTGCCCGCCAAGCCCGGCGAGCGCGATGCCGCCGTGCAGGCGCTCGCCGCCGAGCGGCGCAGCGTGGTGCTGCTCGAGGCGCCGCATCGCATCGAGGCGCTGGCGCGTTCCCTGGCCCTGCTGGGCGGGCGGCGCGTGACGGTGGGGCGCGAGCTCACCAAGCAGTTCGAGGAGATCGCCACCCTGCCCGCGGCCGAGCTGCCCGCCTGGCTTGCGGCCAGCCGCGACCGCACCCGCGGCGAGTTCGCGCTGGCGCTGCATCCCGCGCCGGCGGCTGCGGACGACGACGCCGAAGCCCGGCGCGTCCTGCAGCTGCTGCTGGCCGAGCTGCCGCTCAAGAGCGCAGTGCGCCTGGCGGCCGAGATCAGCGGCGCACCGCGCAATGCGCTCTACGAGCTGGCGCTGCGCCTGCGCGAAGAGCCCAGCGACTAGCGGCTTGCATTCCAGCGCGAAGGATCGAAGGGTTGCGCGCGGAGCCATGTCCGCTTCCGGTAGCCGCGGTGCCGATCAGCCGTCGAGCTCGGGATAGCGCCTGAAGATGCCTTCTTCGTTGAACGGAATGCGCCGCGGGCTCTGCAGGTACTCGTGCACGCGCTGCCGGCGTGCCACGTTGGCATGCAGCTTGACCACGGCCGGGGTGCGGCCCAGCGCACGTGCCGTCGCCTTCGGGAAGGCATAGCGCAGTCCCGCCACCAGCTGGAACAGCGAGAGGTCCGCGTACGTCAGGCCCTCGCCCACGAGATGCTGGTCGCCCGCCGGATTGCGTTGCAGCACGCGCTCGAACCAATCGAGGTACTTCGGGATGCGCTCCTCGCGGAAGCACCTGGCGCGCGCCTGCGCGGCCTCGCGCTGCTCCTCGTAGTAGGCCCCGCTGGAGATCGGGTGGTGCGTGTCGTGGGCTTCCGCCACCACGTCGGCAATGGTGAGCTGCAGCTGGTGCGTCCAGAGCGCATCGCGCTCGCCGATGCCGGCCAAGCCCAGGCGCGGGCCCAGGTACAGCAGGATCGCAGCCGTCTGGCCGACCACGATGTCGCCATCGACCAGGAAGGGCGGCGCAAAGGAGGCGCGCGGATTGTCAGGATCGCTCAGCCGCCGCACCAGCGCGGCCTCGCCGCCACCGCGGGCCGGCGGCTCGCGCGCCACATCGACATAGTCGGCACCGGCCGCCTCGAGTGCGAGCCGCACGAATTCGCCGCGGCCCTGGATGGTGGGCCAGTAGTGGAGCTGGTAGGTCACGTCGCGCCCTTTCGCGCGCATGCTACCGCGACACGCTCCCTCGTCAACGCCCCCAGCGCAGCACCATCGGATCCAGCCGCCTGGCGGTCTCGATCAGCCCCTTGCGCGTCTCCGGATGCAGCGCCGGCCACGGGTGGCGCGGCGCCTCGCAGGCGATCACCCCGCCCTCCTTCATCAGCGCCTTCGCGGCCAGGAAGCCGGCCTGCCGGTTCTCGTAGTTGATCAGCGGCAGCCAGCGCTCGTAGAGCGCATAGGCCCGCTCGCGGTCGCCGTTGCGATGCGCCTCGATGATGGGCCGGATGCCGTCCGGATAGCCGCCGCCTGTCATCGACCCGGTCGCACCGGCGTCCAGGTCGGGCAGCAAGGTGATCGCCTCTTCGCCATCCCAGGGCCCTTCGATCGTCTGGCCTCCCAGGCGGATCAGCTCCCGCAGCTTCGATGCGGCGCCCGCGGTCTCGATCTTGAAGTAGGCGACATGCTCGATCTCCATGGCCAGGCGCGCGAGGAACGAAGCCGACAGCGGCGTGCCGCTTGCCGGCGCGTCCTGGATCATGATGGGAATGTCGATGGCGTCCGACACGCGCGCATAGAAGGCCTGGATCTGCGGCTCGATGAAGCGGAAGGTGGCCCCGTGGTACGGCGGCATCACCATCACCATGGCCGCGCCCATGTCCTGCGCGCGCCGGCTGCGCTCCGCGCAGACGCGGGTGCTGGTGTGCGTGGTGGTGACGATCACCGGCACGCGGCCCGCGACATGCGCGAGCACCGTGCGCGTGAGCACCTCGCGCTCCTCGTCCGACAGCAGGAACTGCTCGGAGAAGTTCGCCAGGATGCAGATGCCGTCGGAACCGGCGTCGATCATGAAGTCGATGCAGCGCTTCTGGCTGTCGAGGTCGAGCTCGCCCGATTCGGTGAAGGTGGTGGGCGCGACGGGATAGATGCCGCGATGGCGGGGGTTGTCCAGGGTCATGCAGGCTCCGCGGAAGAAGGAATGGAGGTGGGTCAGTGAGAGTGCCGCGGCACCTCGGAACCGCGGCAGCCCACCAGGAAGTCGAAATCGCAGCCCTCGTCAGCCTGCAGCACATGGTCGATGTACAGGCGCCGGTAGCCGCCCTGCGCCTTTGCTGCGGGCGGTTCCTCGGCCGGTGCGGCCAGTGCAGCCAGCGCGGCGAGGCGAGCGGCCAATTCCTCGTCGCTGATGTCCAGGTGCAGGCGGCCCCCTTCGCAGTCCAGCTCGATCCAGTCGCCATCGCGCACCGCCGCAAGCGGACCACCCGCCGCGGCCTCGGGCGCGACATGCAGCACCACCGTGCCGTAGGCCGTGCCGCTCATGCGCGCGTCGGAGATGCGCACCATGTCCTTCACGCCCTGGCGCAGCAGCTTGGGCGGCAGGCCCATGTTGCCGACCTCCGCCATGCCGGGGTAGCCGCGCGGGCCGCAGTTCTTCATCACCAGCACCGAGCTCGCGTCGACCTCCAGCGATTCGTCGACGATGCGGCGCTTGTAGTGGTCGAAGTCCTCGAACACCACCGCCCGGCCGCGATGCTGCAGCAGCTCGGGCGTGGCAGCCGAGGGCTTGAGGACCGCGCCGCGCGGCGACAGGTTGCCGCGCAGGATGCGGATGCTGCCGTCGTCCATCAGCGGCCGGTCCAGCGGGCGGATCACCTCGTCGTCGTAACTGGGCGCTTCGCGCACGTTGTCCCAGAGCGTGCTGCCGTTGACGGTGAGCGCGCCGGGATGCGGCAGCAGCCCCGCCTCGCCCAGCCGACGCAGCACCGCGGGCAGGCCGCCGGCGTAGTAGAACTCCTCCATGAGGAAGCGCCCCGAGGGCATCAGGTCGACGATGGTGGGCGTGCCGCGGCCGATGCGGGTCCAGTCCTCCAGCGCCAAATCGACGCCGATGCGTCCGGCAATAGCCTTGAGATGGATCACCGCGTTGGTCGATCCGCCGATCGCCGCATTCACGCGGATGGCGTTCTCGAAGGCCTCGCGCGTGAGGATCTTCGACAGCGTCAAGCCCTCGCGTGCCATCGCGACCGCGCGGGCGCCCGACATCTGCGCCAGCACGTAGCGGCGCGCGTCCACCGCCGGGATCGCCGCGTTGTGCGGCAGCGAGGTGCCCAGCGCCTCGGCCATGCAGGCCATGGTCGAGGCCGTGCCCATGGTGTTGCAGGTGCCGGCCGAGCGCGACATGCCGCCTTCGGCCGCGAGGAAGTGGTGCAGGTCGATCTCACCCGCCTTGAACGACTCGTGCAGCTGCCACACCGCCGTGCCCGAGCCGATGTTGCGCCCCTCGAGCTTGCCGTTGAGCATCGGCCCGCCGGTCACCACGATGGCGGGGATGTCGCAGCTTGCCGCGCCCATCAGCAGCGCAGGCGTGGTCTTGTCGCAGCCGGTGAGCAGCACCACCGCATCGATCGGATTGCCGCGGATCGCCTCCTCCACGTCCATGCTCGCGAGGTTGCGGGTGAACATCGCGGTCGGCCGCAGGTTCGACTCGCCGTTGGAGAACACCGGGAACTCCACGGGGAAGCCGCCGGCCTCCGAGATGCCGCGCTTCACATGCTCGGCGATCTTGCGGAAGTGCGCGTTGCAGGGCGTGAGCTCCGACCAGGTGTTGCAGATGCCCACGATGGGGCGGCCATCGAACTCGTGGTCGGGGATGCCCTGGTTCTTCATCCAGCTGCGGTACATGAAGCCGTTCTTGTCGGCCGGGCCGAACCATTGGGCGGAACGTAGTTTCTTGGGGGCATCCGGCATGAGCGGGCTTTCTCGGGAACGGTGATGGAAGAGACTCAGCGCCGCGGCGCGCGCGCCGTGAAGAAGCGCTGCAGCAGGCAGAAGAAGAAGAGCAAGGCGCCCACGACGATGCGCGTCCACCAGGAACTCAGCGTGCCGTCGAAGGCGATCAGCGTCTGGATGATCCCGAGCGTGAGCACGCCGAACAGCGTGCCGGCCACATAGCCGACGCCGCCGGTCAGCAGCGTGCCGCCGATCACCACGGCCGCGATGGCGTCGAGCTCCAGCCCCATCGCATGCAGGCCGTAGCCCGAGAGCATGTAGAAGGTGAAGATCACGCCCGCGAGCGCCGAGCAGAAACCCGAGAGCGCATACACGCCCACCAGCGTCGAGCGCACCGGCAAGCCCATCAGCATGGCCGAGTGCTCGCTCCCGCCGATCGCGTAGACCGTGCGGCCGAAGGGCGTCCAGTGCGCGACGAACACCGCCAGCACCAGCACCGCCAGCGCGATCACGGCGCTGACCGACAGCGAGGCCCCGAAGCCCACCGGAATGCGCAGCTGCGAGACCGACGCATAGAACTCGTTCGTGATGCTGATCGAATCGATGCTGATCAGGTAGCAAAGCCCGCGTGCCAGGAACATGCCCGCGAGCGTGACGATGAAGGGCTGCAGCCGGAAGCGCTCGATCAGCACGCCCATCACGCCGCCGAAGGCCGTGCCCATCAGCAGCACCAGCGGGATGACCACCGCGGGGTTCCAGCCATGCTTCTCCACCAGCGAGGCCGAGACCATGGTGGTGAGCGCGATCACCGAGCCCACCGACAGGTCGATGCCGCCCGACAGGATCACGAAGCTCATGCCCACCGCCACCACGATCAGGAAGGCGTTGTCGATCAGCAGGTTGAGGAAGACCTGCGCCGAGAAGAAGCCGTCGTAGAGCACCGAGCCGAGCGCGGCCATCGCGACGAAGAGCGAGATCGTGGCGGCCAGCGGCAGGTACTTGGGGTTGAAGCGCGGGTGCCGCGCCGTGCCGGTCACGGCGCCGGCCACGGCCGTCTTCTGTTCCTGCATCACCGCGCTCATCGGTCCGCTCCTTCGAGTGCGGGCCGCCGCGCCAGGCTGCCGACCGCGGCACGGAATTCAGGCGACTGCAGCAGCATCACCGCGAACACCACCGCCGCCTTCACCACCAGGTTGATCTCGGGCGGCACGCCCAGCGAGTAGATGGCGTAGGTCAGCGTCTGAATGATGAGCGCGCCGATCACGCTGCCCACGAGGCTGAAGCGCCCGCCGGTGAGCGCGGTACCGCCCAGCGTCACGGCCAGGATCGCGTCGAGCTCGAGCAGCTGGCCGGCGTTGTTGCCGTCCGCACTCTTCACGTTCGAGCTGATCAGCAGCCCTGCGACGCCCGCGCAGGCGCCGCAGAAGGCGTAGGCGCCCACCACCAGGCGGCGCGCCTTCACGCCGGCCACGCGGGCCGCCGTCGGGTTGATGCCCACCGCCTGGATGAACAGCCCGAGCGCCGTGCGCGTGAGCGCAAGGTACAGCGCGATGAAGACCAGCGCCACGACGAAGAGCGAGAAGGGCAAGCCCAGCAGGTAGCCGCTGCCCAGGAAGAAGAAGGGCTGGTAGTAGATGGTGATGATCTGCCCGCCGGTGATGAGCTGCGCGATGCCGCGGCCCGCCACCATCAGGATCAGCGTGGCGATGATGGGCTGCATGCCCACGCGTGCGACCAGCAGCCCGTTCCAAAGCCCGCAGACCAGGGCCACGCCGATGGCCGAGGCGATGGCCACCGGCATCGGGAAGCGGCTGACGTTGCCCGAGACCGAGCCGCCGATCATCCAGGCCGCGAGCGCCGCCGCGATGGCGACCACTGCGCCCACCGAGATGTCGATGCCGCGCGTCGCGATCACCAGCGTCATGCCCAGCGAGACCAGCACCAGCGGCGCCGCGCGGTTGAGGATGTCGATCAGGCTGCCGTAGAGATGCCCGTCGCGCCACTCCAGATGCAGGAAGCCGGGGTTGAACGCCGCGTTGAGCGCGAGCAGCAGCACCAGCGTGAGCAATGGCCAGGCGAGCCGGTGGCGCAGGGCCATGGCGAGAACACCGGGAGAGGGAGCGGTGCTCATGGGGTGGCCGCGATCAGTTCGCATACTTCGTCCTCGCTGCTGCCGGCGGGCAGTTCGCCCACCTTGCGGCGGTCTCGCAGCACCACGATGCGGTGCGCCACGCGCACCACCTCGCTCATTTCCGACGAGATGAAGAGCACCGCCATGCCGGCCTGTGCGAGCTTCAGGATCTGGTCCATGATTTCCTGCTTGGCCCCGACGTCGATGCCGCGCGTCGGCTCGTCGAGGATCAGCAGCCGCGGCTCGGTGGCGAGCCAGCGCGCGATCACGGCCTTTTGCTGGTTGCCGCCGGAGAGCAGGCCGATCGGCGTTTCCACGCTCGCCGTCTTGATGCCGAGCGCGGCCACGTAGCGCTCGGCCAGCGCCGTCTGCTCCGCGCGCGACAGGAAGCGCCGCGCGCCCAGCCTGGCCTGCAGCGCCAGCGCGATGTTCTCGCGCACCGACAGCTCGGCCACGATGCCGTCGGTCTTGCGCTCCTCGGGGCACAGCGCCAGCCCGTGGCGGACCGCGTCGGCCGGGCTGGCGAAGCGCACCAGCTCGCCATCGATGCGCAGCTGCCCGCGATCGGGCGCCTCCAGGCCGAAGAGCAGGCGCGCGAGTTCCGTGCGGCCCGCGCCCAGCAGGCCGGCGAGCCCGACGATCTCGCCGGCACGAATGCGCAGGTCCAGCGGCTGCAGCAGCCCCGACTGGCCGAGCCCCTGCGCGTCCAGCATCGCCGGTGTGTCGATGGCGACCACGGGCAGCGCGGCCGGCCGCGCCGATTGCGCTGCCAGCTCGCGCCCGAGCATTGCGGCGATCAGCGCCTGCGGTCCCAGCTCGCTCGCGCGCCATTCGCCGACCCAGGTGCCGTTGCGCAGGACCGTGATGCGGTCCGACACCTCGTACACCTGGTTCAGGAAGTGCGTGACGAACACGATCGCCAGCCCTTCGCTGCGCAGCCGGCGCAGCACCTCGAAGAGCTTGCGAACCTCGTCCTCGTCCAGGCTGGAGGTCGGCTCATCGAGGATCAGCACCTTGGAGGACAGGCCGAGTGCGCGCGCGATCGCGACCATCTGCTGCACCGCGACCGGGTAGCTCGACAGCAGCCGGCCGACGTCGATCTCCAGCCCGATGCGCGCCAGCAGCTCGCGCGCACGCCGATGGACGGCCGACCAGTCGATGCGAAAGCCCTCGACAGCGCCGCGCCGCGGATACCGCCCCGCAAACACGTTCTCGGCCACCGAGAGGTTGGGACACAGATTGACTTCCTGGTAGACGGTGCTGATGCCCAGCTTCTGCGCCTCCAGCGGCGAGGCGGGCTGGATGGGCTGGCCTTCCAGCCGCATGGTGCCGCCGCCCGAGGGCAGCGCGCCGGTGAGCACCTTGATCAGCGTGGACTTGCCCGCGCCGTTCTGGCCCATCAGCGCGTGGATCTCGCCCGCATACAGCCGCAGCTGCACGTCGCGCAGCGCGCTGACGCCGGCGAACTGCTTGTGGATGCCCGAAAGCTCCAGGACCGGCTGCTGCATCTCTGCGCTCATCGCGATCTCACTTGTTCTTGTTGTACACGTCGACGAACACCGCCGCCAGCAGCACCAGGCCCTTGATGACCTGCTGGTAGTCGATGCCGATGCCGAGGATCGACATGCCGTTGTTCATCACGCCCATCACGAAGGCGCCGATCACCGCGCCCATCACCTTGCCCACGCCGCCCGAGGCCGACGCACCGCCGATGAAGCAGGCCGCGATCACGTCGAGCTCGAAGCCCAGCCCGGCCTTGGGGGTGGCGGTGTTCAGGCGCGCGGCGAACACCAGCCCCGCCAGCGCGGCCAGCACGCCCATGTTGACGAAGGCCAGGAAGGCCAGCCGCTGCGTCTTGATGCCCGAGAGCCGCGCCGCCTTCTCGTTGCCGCCCAGCGCATAGATGCGCCGCCCGACCGTGGTCCGCGTGGTCACGAAGTCGTAGGCCACGATCAGCACCGCCATCACGATCAGCACGTTGGGCAGCCCCTTGTAGGAGGCCAGCAGCCAGCTGAAGAACAGGATGATGGCCGCGAACAGCACGTTCTTCAGCAGGAAGAAGGCGAAGGGCTCCGCCTCCATGCCGTGCCGCGCCAGCCTTGCGCGCCCGCGCAGCTTGAAGAACACCAGCGCCACTGCAGCGAGCGCGCCCAGAAGCAGCGAGGTCAGCCGCAGGCCGTCGGTGGCCAGGGCCTCGGGGATGAAGCCCGAGCTCAGGCGCTGGAAGGCGACCGGGAAGGGGCCGACCGACTGGCCCGCCAGCAGCGCCAGCGTCAGGCCCTTGAACACCAGCATGCCCGCCAGCGTGACGATGAACGAAGGGATGCGGGAGTACGCCACGAACCAGCCTTGCGCGGCGCCGATTGCGCCGCCGGCGATCAGGCAGGCGAGGAAGGTGGGAACGAAATGCCATTCGTACTCCACCATCAGCACCGCGGCCAGCGCGCCGATGAAGCCGCACACCGAGCCCACCGACAGGTCGATGTGGCCGGCGACGATCACCAGCAGCATGCCCAGCGCCATGATGACGATGTAGCTGTTCTGCAGCACCAGGTTGGTGAGGTTGAGCGGCTGCAGCAGCGTGCCGTCGGTCAGCACCTGGAACAGCACCATGATCGCGACCAGCGAGATCAGCATGCCGTACTCGCGCAGGTTGCTCTTCAGGAATCCTGGATGGATGGAGGGCTTCGCGGCCAGCCCCTCCATCCCCGTTGCGGCCTTCGCCGCCTGTGCTTCATTGGCCATGGACGCCACCTCCCGAGTTCACGATCGCGCGCATGATGCGCTCCTGCGACGCTTCGGCCACCGGGTATTCGGCGACGAAGCGTCCTTCGTTCATCACATAGATCCGGTCGCACATCCCCAGCAGCTCGGGCATTTCCGAGGAGATCATCAGGATGCCCTTGCCCTCGCTCGCCAGCTGGTCGATGAGGCTGTAGATCTCGTACTTGGCCCCCACGTCGATGCCGCGCGTGGGCTCGTCGAGGATCAGCAGCTGCGGGTTGGCGAAGAGCCACTTGCTCAGCACCACCTTCTGCTGGTTGCCGCCCGAGAGGTTCACCACCTGCTGGTAGACATCGGCGCTGCGGATGCGCAGCGCCTTGCGGTAGTCGTTCGCCACCTTGTACTCGCGGCCCTCGTCGATCACCATCGCGCTCGACACGGCCTCGAGGTTCGCGAGGCTGATGTTGGTGCGGATGTCTTCCTCCAGCACCAGCCCGGCGCCCTTGCGGTCCTCGGTGACGTAGGCGATGCCATGGTCGATCGCCTTGCGGATGGTGCCGACGTCGACCTCCTTGCCGTGCATGCGCACCGTGCCGCTGATGCGCTGGCCGTAGGAGCGGCCGAAGACGCTCATCGCGAACTCGGTGCGCCCGGCGCCCATCAGGCCCGCGATGCCGACGATCTCTCCGCGGCACACGTGGAGGTTGACGCCCTTGATCTGCTCGCGGTCGGCGTGCAGCGCATGGTGCACCCGCCAGTCGCGCACCTCGAGCATGCGCTCGCCGATGCGCGGCGTGCGCTGCGGATAGCGGTGCGCCATGTCGCGCCCGACCATGCCGCGGATGATGCGGTCCTCGCTGATCGGCTCGCGGCGGCAGTCGATAGTCTCGACCGTGCTGCCGTCGCGCAGCACGGTGATCGCATCGGCGACCTTGGCGATCTCGCCCAGCTTGTGCGAGATCAGGATCGAGGCGATGCCCTGCGCCTTGAGCTCCAGCAACAGCGCGAGCAGCGCTTCGCTGTCGCTCTCGTTCAGGCTGGCGGTGGGCTCGTCGAGGATCAGCAGCCGCACCCGCTTGGACAGCGCCTTCGCGATCTCGACCAGCTGCTGCTTGCCCACGCCCAGGTCGGAGACCAGCGTGGTCGGCCGCTCGTTCAGGCCCACCTTGGCGAGCAGCTCGTGCGTGCGGCGCCAGGCCTCGCTCCAGTCGATGATGCCGCCGCGCGCCGTCTCGTTGCCGAGGAAGATGTTCTCGGCAATCGACAGCAGCGGCACCAGCGCCAGCTCCTGGTGGATGATGATGATGCCGAGCGCCTCGCTGTCGGCGATGCCGCGAAAGCGGCGCAGCTCGCCGTCGAAGTGGATCTCGCCGGTGTAGGAGTCGCAGGGGTAGACGCCGCTGAGCACCTTCATCAGCGTCGACTTGCCGGCGCCGTTCTCGCCCACCACGGCATGGATCTCGGCCGGGCGCACGGCGAGGTTGACCTTGTCCAGCGCGTTCACGCCGGGGAAGGTCTTGGTGATGGCGCGCATCTCCAGAAGAACGGCGTTCTTCGCACGGGCCTCGCCGCTTGCGTCGCTCACGCCGACATCGCTCACTTCGCTCACTTCGCTCACTTCGCTCAAGAGGCCTCCTTCGCGGCCGCGGGCCCGGCGGCCCGCCCGCCGTGCCGCACGCTCACTTGACCTGGCTTTCCTTGTAGTAGCCGCTGTCGACCAGCACCGGCTTCCAGTTCGAAGCGTCCACGCTCACCGGCTTCAGCAGGTAGGAAGGCACCACCTTCACGCCGTTGTTGTAGGTCTTGGTGTCGTTCACTTCCGGGGTCTTGCCGGCCAGCATGGCGTCGACCATCGCAACCGTGACCTTGGCCAGCTCGCGCGTGTCCTTGAACACGGTCGAGGTCTGCTCCTTGCGCAGGATCGACTTGACCGAAGGCACTTCCGCATCCTGGCCCGACACTACCGGCATCGGCTGCTGCGGCGTGCCGTAGCCCACGCCCTTGAGCGAGGAGATGATGCCGATCGACAGCCCGTCGTACGGCGAGAGCACCGCGTCCACGCGCTCCTTGGTGTAGTAGGCCGACAGCAGGTTGTCCATGCGCGCCTGCGCGACCGCGCCGTCCCAGCGCAGCGTGCCGACCTTGTCCATGCCCATCTGCTTGCTGCGCACCACCAGCTTGCCGCTCTTGATGTACGGGTCCAGTACCGACATCGCGCCGTTGTAGAAGAAGAAGGCGTTGTTGTCGTCGGGCGATCCGCCGAAGAGCTCGATGTTGAAGGGCCCCTTGCCGGATTTCAGGTCGAGCGCCTTTTCGATCGACTGCGCCTGCAGCACGCCGACCTGGAAGTTGTCGAAGGTCGCGTAGTAGTCGACGTTCTTCGATCCCTTGATGAGCCGGTCGTAGGCGATGACCTTCACGCCCTTGTCGGCAGCCTTCTGCAGCACGTCCGAAAGCGTGCTGCCGTCGATGGCCGCGATCACCAGCACCTTCGACCCCTTGGTCACCATGTTCTCGATCTGCGCGAGCTGGTTGGGGATGTCGTCGTCGGCGTACTGCAGGTCGGTCTTGTAGCCCTTCTCCTTGAAGTACTTGACCATGTTCGACCCGTCGGAGATCCAGCGGGCCGAGGACTTGGTCGGCATCGAGATCGCGATCGGGCCCTTGTCCTGCGCCTGGGCGAGCGAGGGAATGCCGGCCGTGCCGGCGATGGCGAGGGCGGCGGCGGCGAAGGTGGCTTTGAGGAAGTTGCGTTTCATGGACTATGTCTCCTAAATGGATCCGAGCTCATTCCAGGAACACCGCGGAACCGGCTTTGCCGGGCCGCTGGTGTTGCCCCCGGTGAGGGGGTGGGCGGCCACACGAAGTGGGCCAACCTGGGGGCGAGCTCAATACTTGCGCTTCGGGAATTCCTTGGCGGCGACTTCCATCGGGAAGATCGTCTCTTCGGTCACGATGCGCTTGGGCACCGGCTTGCCGGCCTTGATGTCCTTGACGGCGGCCATCAATTGCGGGCCCAGCAGCGGGCTGCACTCGACCGAGACGTTCAGCTTGCCGGCGATCATGGCTTCGAAGGCGCCCTTCACCGCGTCGATGGAGATGATGGTGATGTCCTTGGCAGGCTTCAGCCCCGCCTCCTCGATCGCCTGGATGGCGCCGATGGCCATGTCGTCGTTGTGCGCGTAGAGCACATTGATCTTCTTGCCGTCGGCCTTGAGGAAGGCCTCCATCACCTCCTTGCCCTTGGCGCGCGTGAAGTCGCCGGTCTGCGAGCGGATGATCTTGAACTTGGGGTCGGCCTTGATGATCTCCTCGAAGCCCTTCTTGCGGTCGATCGCGGGCGCCGAGCCCACGGTGCCCTGCAGCTCGACGATGTTGACCTCGCCCTTCTGGTCCTTCATCTTCTCCACGAGCCAGCGCCCGGCCTTGCGGCCTTCCTCGACGAAGTCCGAACCCATGAAGCTCACGTAGAGCGAGTCGTCCTTGGTGTTGACCGAGCGGTCCGTCAGCACCACCGGGATGTTGGCGGCCTTGGCCTCGCGCAGCACCGTCTCCCAGCCCGACTCGACCACCGGCGAGAACGCGATCACGTCCACCTTCTGCGCGATGAAGGAGCGGATGGCCTTGATCTGGTTCTCCTGCTTCTGCTGGGCGTCGGAGAACTTGAGCTCGATGCCGGCCTCCTTGGCGGCCGACTTGATCGACTCGGTGTTGGCGGTGCGCCATTCGCTTTCGGCGCCGACCTGGCTGAAGCCCAGGACGATTTTCTTCTGCGCGAGCGCGGTGGCCGGCAGAAGCGCGGCCAGCGAGGCAGCGGCGATGGCGGTGGTCAATGTGCGGCGGTTGAGTTTCATGCTGTCGTCTCCTGGTTGGTATGGGTATGGCTGAAAAGATGCTTCAAGCGCGCATGTAGCCGGTCTTCACCGTGGTGTAGAACTCGGCGGCGTGGCGGCCCTGCTCCCGTGCGCCATAGCTCGACGCCTTGCGCCCGCCGAAGGGCACGTGGTAGTCGACGCCGGCCGTCGGCAGGTTGACCATGGTCATGCCCACGCGCGCATGGCGGCGGAAGTGCATTGCATGGCGCAGCGAGTTGGTGCAGATGCCGGCGCACAGGCCGAAGGGCGTGTCGTTGGCCAGCACGAGGGCGTGCTCGGCATCGTCGGCCCGCAGCACGCAGGCCACCGGGCCGAAGACCTCCTCGCGGGCGATCCGGTGCGTGGGCCGGGCGAGGAACAGCGCGGGGCTCATGTAGTGGCCTTCGCTCGGCCGCTGCAGCAGGTCGCCGCCACAGACGTGCTCGGCGCCTTCCTCGCGGGCACTCGCGATGGCGGCAAGGTTCTGTTCGAGCTGTGCGCGATCGACCACGGGTCCGATGTCCACGCCGGGCTCCAGCGCATGGCCGACCTTCAGCGCGGCGATGCGCTGCTTGAGCCGCGCGACGAAGGCATCGTGCACCGGCGCCTCGACGATGAGGCGGCTCGAGGCCGTGCAGCGCTGGCCGGTCGAGAAGTAGGCGCCCTGCACCGCGCAGTCGACGGCCAGTTCCAGGTCGGCGTCGGCCAGCACCACCAGCGGGTTCTTGCCGCCCATCTCGAGCTGCACCTTGGCGCGCCGCGCGGCGGCGGCCTGCAGCACGCGTTCGCCGGTGGCAGCCGAGCCGGTGAAGCTGATCGCATCGACCAGCGGATGCTCGACCAGCGCCTGGCCGACCTCGCGCCCGCTGCCCATCACCAGGTTGAAGGTGCCCGCCGGCAACGCGGCACGGCTGATGATCTCGGCCAGCGCCCAGCCGCAGGCGGGCACCAGCTCGGAGGGCTTGAACACCACCGCGTTGCCGCAGGCCAGTGCCGGCGCGATCTTCCAGGCGGGAATGGCAAGCGGGAAGTTCCAGGGCGTGATCAGGCCCACCACGCCCACTGGCTCGCGGGTGATGTCCACGTGCACGCCGGGCCGCAGCGAGGCGACGCTCTCGCCGCCCACGCGCAGGGCCTCGCCCGCGAAGAACTTGAAGATCTGCCCCGCCCGCGCGGCCTCGGCAACGGCCTCCGGCAGCGTCTTGCCTTCCTCGCGCGCCAGCAGCAGGCCCAGCTCGTCCTTGCGCGCAAGGATTTCGCTGCCGATCAGGTCCAGCGCATCGGCGCGGCGCTGCGGCGTCGTCATGCTCCAGGCTCGGAAGGCGTCGGCCGCGGCCCGCACGGCCAGCTCGGTCTGGCTGCGGTCGGCGCGGGCGTACTCGGCCACGGTCTCGCGCAGGTCCGAGGGGTTGATGCTCTGCCCGCTGGTCACGCCAGTCTCCCAGCGGCCATTGATGTAATGGCGGGCACTGAGCTGGACCTCGGGACTGCGCTTCAACGTCGAAACTCCTATGGATGAGTGGGGCGGAGTGTAGGAATCGCACTGATATCTTTCCAATAGAGATTTGGATCGAATCGATACTCGAAACAGGATTCAGGAAAACCCCATGACGAACTACACCCACTGGTTCATCCGCGCCCGGCTCAAGACCCGGCAGCTGCTGCTGCTGGTCGCGCTGGCGGAGGAAGGCAACATCCACCGCGCCGCACAGGTGCTGAACATGACGCAGCCGGCCGCCTCGAAGCTGCTCAAGGACCTGGAGGACGTGCTGGAGGTGCCGCTTTTCGAGCGCCTGCCGCGCGGCATGCGGCCCACCTGGTACGGCGAGAGCATGATCCGCCACGCCCGCATGGCGCTGGCCAGCCTCAACGAGGCGCACGACGAGCTCATGGCGCTCAAGGCCGGGCGCTTCGGCCAGGTGAGCGTGGGCACCATCACCGCGCCGGGCCTGACCCTGATGCCGCCGGCGATCGCGCTGGTCAAGCGCGACCAGCCGAACCTGCGCGTCGCCCTGGAGATCGAGACCAGCCGGGTGCTGATGGAGCGCTTCGAGCAGGGCAAGCTCGACATCCTGGTGGCGCGGCTGTCGGCCGAGCACGACAAGGCCAAGCTGCACTACGAGCCGCTGACCGAGGAGCCGGTGTCGGCGCTGGTGCGGACCGGCCATCCGCTGCTGGGGATGACCGGCCTCACGCTGCGCGACCTGGTGAGCGCCGGCTGGATCGTGCCGCCGGCGGGCAGCGTGCTGCGGCACCGCTTCGAGCTGATGTTCAGGGAGGAAGGGCTGGCACCGCCGATGAACGTGATCGAGAGCTCGGCGCTGCTCTTCATCACCCGCATGCTGCAGCAGTCGGACATGCTCGCGGTGCTGGCGACGGACGTGGCGCGCTACTACGCCGCGCACGGCATGGGCGCGGTCCTGCCGGTGGCGGTGCCCTGCCACATGGACGCCTTCGGCATCATCACGCACACCGACCGCCTGCTCTCGCCGGCCGCGAAGGTGATGATGCGCGCGCTCAAGGCGGCAAGCCTGACCGTCTATGGAAGGCGGCTGGAGGTCGAGGCCTGAAGCTCGGTTGTTCGCGAGTCCTGGCGCCCTCAAACCCAGCCGGCGTCGACCTTGAACTCCTGCGCGGTGCACATCGCGCCGTCGTCCGAAGCCAGGAACAGCACCATGCGGGCGATGTCGTGCGGCTGCAGACGGTCGGGCAGGCACTGGTTGCGCGCGAGGGCCTGCTCGCCTTCGGCGTCCAGCCAGAGCCGGACCTGGCGCTCCGTCATCACCCAGCCGGGCGACACGGTGTTGATGCGGATGCGATCGCGCCCGAGGTTCACGGCCAGGCCCCGCGTGAGGCCGTTGACCGAGGACTTGGCGACGGCGTAGCACGGGTAGGCCCCGCCCTTGCCTTGCCAGCCCGTGGAGCCGAGATTGACGATCGCCCCGCCGCCCAGCCGCTTCATGCCGGGCACGACGGACTGGATGGCGAAGAAGGCCGGGCGCTCGTTGATGGCCATGCGCTCGTCGTAGTAGTCGGGCGTGACGGACTCGAGCGTGTGGCGGTCGTCGCTGGCGACGTTGTTGACCAGCACGGCGAAATCGCCGAGCTCGCCTGCCGCGTCGGCAATCGCGGCCTGCAATGCGGCGATGTCGCGCACGTCGCAGCGCCGCCACCAGGGGGCGCGATGGCCGGCTTCGGCGACCTGCGCCGCGAGTGCCGCACTGGCCTCTTCCGCGATGTCGACGAAGGCGACCCGCGCGCCTTGTTCGGCGAAGGCGGCGACCATCGCGGCGCCGATGCCGCTGCCGCCGCCGGTCACGAAGACGGTCTTGTCGCGCAGGCTGGGATAGGTGGAAACGGGGGATGCGGGCGCTCGCGCGGCGGTGGCGGTCAAAGAGGGTCTCCAGTTGATTGACATTGCAAATCGTGTATCGGTCTATACGCGTTTGCCTACTTTCTCTTATCAATATGCCTTGCTACGATGCGGCGCGTCAAGGGCCCGCAGCGGCCCGCTTTGCACCGGAGACCACCCGTGAGCCCTTCCCCCACCTTTCCCGCCCCGCGCTTCGAAGGCACGTTGCGCTGCATCCAGGCCGCGGGCGCGAGCCTCGGCGAAGGCCTGATGTGGTCGGGACGGGAACAGGCGCTGTACTGGGTCGACATCCTCGAGAAGCGCCTGTTCCGGCTCGATCCTGCGACGGGCGAGCGGGACCAGTGGGGCTTCGACGAAGAGATCTCGGCACTGGCGGAACGCGAGAACGCGCCGGGCCTGGTCGTCACGCTGCGGCGCGGCTTCGCCTTCTTCGATCCGGCGAAAGCCGAAGCAGGGCCGCAATGGCTGCACAGGCCCGAGCCGGCACTCCTCACCAATCGCTTCAACGATGGCAAGTGCGACGCCCGCGGCCGCTTCTGGGGCGGCACCATGGACTTCGACTGCGTGGCCCCGAGCGGCGCGCTGTACCGCTTCGACCCCGACGGGCGGTGCACCCAGCACGACAGCGGCTTCGCGGTCACCAACGGGCCGACCTGGTCGCTGGACGGCCGCACGATGTACTTCAACGACACCGCGGAGGGCGGCATCCACGCCTACGACTTCGATCCGGATCAGGGCACCCTCGCCCACCGCCGGCTCTGGCTGCGCTTCGCGCGCCGCGACGGCCTGCCCGACGGCATGACGACCGACGCGGCGGGCCGTCTCTGGATCGCCCACTGGGCGGGGAGCTGCGTGAGCTGCCACCACCCGCTGAGCGGCGAGGAGCTGGGGCGCATCGCGCTGCCGGTGAGCCAGGTCACCAACTGCACCTTCGGAGGACCCGACTTGCGCACGCTGTACATCACGTCGGCCAGGACCGGCCTGGACGAAGCCCGCCTCGCCGTCGAGCCGCTGGCCGGAGGGCTGTTCGCGGTCGAGGTGGACAGCCCCGGGCTGCCGGCCTTTCGCTTCGGAGGCTGAGCCCATGACTGCAAACCCTTCGCATCCCGTCGTCTGGCTGCGCCACGGCCGCCAACGCCTGGGCCTGGTGCCATCGCTCGGCGGCAGCGTCGCCGCCTGGCAGATCGAGCGTGCGGACGGCCCCTTCGACCTGTGGCGGCCCTGGGACGGCGTCACGCTCGACCTCTACCGCATGGCCTCCTTCCCGATGGTGCCGTGGTCCAACCGCATCAGCGGCGGCGGTTTCGAGGCGGCGGGCGAATTCCATCCGGTGCGTCCCAACCGCGCGGGCGAGCCCTATCCGATTCATGGCGACGGCTGGCTGCAGGGCTGGGAGCTCGACAGCCTGGCCGAGGACGCCGCGACGATGACGCTGCATTCGCGGCGCTTCGACGACAACCCCTACGAATACCAGGCGAGCCAGCACTTTCGCCTGGTCGACGACGGGCTGGACCAGACGCTCGAGGTCCGCCACCTGGGCCACGCACCGCTGCCCTACGGCCTGGGCGTGCATCCCTGGTTCATCCGAACGGCGGGCACGCGCATCGTCGCGCCCGTGCAAGGCGTGTGGCTTTGCGGCAGCGACCCGCTGCCGACCCGGCACACGCGGGAGATCCCGCAGGACTGGGACCTGGGGCAAGGTGCACCCGCCTTCGGCAGCTTCGTCGACAACGCCTACACAGGCTGGGGCGGCCACGCGCGCATCGAGTGGCCGGAGCACCAGCTGCAGCTCGCCCTGACGATGCCGGACTTCGTCGAGGACGGCGGTGCGGAGCATCACTACTGCCTGATGTACCGGCCGCCCGAAGGCCCGGCCTTCTGCTTCGAGCCGATCACGCAGCCCATCGATGCCTTTCACCTGGAAGGCCGGCCGGGCCTGCGCACACTGCAGTCGGGCGAGACGCTGACGATGCGCATCCAATGGCGCATCGAGCCCCTCGGTGGCGAGGCGACCGGCGGGTGACCCGCGGATGGCGGCAGCCGTCTGAACACCTCGCTCACGCGGCAGGGCCCAGCAGATGCTCGGCCCGCATCGGCAGGCTGCGCAAGCGTCGGCCGGTCGCATGGAACACCGCGTTGGCGATGGCCGGCGCCACGCCCACCATCGCGACCTCGCCCAGGCCCTTGACGCCGAGCGGGTTGAGCAGCGGATCCGGCGCGCCGACGAACTCGACCTCGATGCGGCCGATGTCCGCAGCCACCGGCAGCACGTACTCCGCCAGGTCGGTGTTGAGAAAGCCGCCGTAGCGAGGATCGATCTCGCTCTGCTCGCGCAGCGCGGCACCGATGCCCCACACCACGCCGCCCTCCACCTGGCTGCGCGCGGTTCGCGGGCTGGCCACCGTGCCGCAGTCGACCACGCTCACCACGCGCGGCACGCGGATGCGGCACGTGCCGGGCTCGACCCGCACTTCCACGAAATGCGCGATGAAGCTGAAGGCGACGAAGTCCGGGTACACGGGGCCGCCTGCGGCGGGGAGGCCACCGGCGAGCCGGCCATAGACCTGCTCCGGCTGGCCGGGCGCGCGCCGGCGGCTTTCGGCTTGCGCGAACGGGCGGCCCGAGGCGCGCAGCAGCGAAAGCGCCGTGCCGCTGGCATTGCCGGCGTGGCGGCGCAGGTCCTCCATCAATTGCGCGGCAGCGTCCTGCACCGGCGGAAGGACCGTGGCCGTGCCCCAGGAGCCGGCCGTCACGTGCTGTGGCGCGGCCTGCGTGTCGCCGAGCACGATCTCGATCGCCGCCACCGGCGCGCCGAGCGCCCGCGCCACGGTGAGCGCGATCGCGGTGCGCATGCCCTGGCCCATCTCGTGGCCGCCGACCGCGACCCGCACGCGGCCGTCGTCCGCGAGCCGCACCGTGGCGACGGCCGGCGCCACCGCCGCCTTGTAGGCGCCGGCGGCCACGCCCCAGCCGACGCGGCTGCCGTCCTCCGCGCGCATGGAGCCCGGCGCCATCGTGCGGCGCGCCCATCCGAAGCGGCGCGCGCCTTCGCGCAGGCATTCGGCCAGGTGGCGCGAGGTGAAGGGCTTGCCGGTGATCGGGTCCTTTGCCGTGTCGTTGGCCAACCGCAGCGCCACCGGGTCCTTGGCCAGTGCGTAGGCCAGTTCGTCCATCGCGCATTCGAAGGCGAAGCCCGCCGCCTGCTCGTACGGCGCGCGCATGTAGCCGGGCGTCTGCACATCGGTGCGCACCAGGCGTTCGCTGCCGCGGAAGTTCTCGATGCCGTACAGCCGCGAGCTCATGTCGGTGCCCACCGACGGGAACAGGTCGTGGCGCGAGGTCTGCTGGTCGATCTCGTGAACGGCCGCACGCACGCGGCCGTCGCGCTCGGCGCCGAGCCGCACGCGATGCCGGCTCGCGGGGCGGAAGCTCGCGGCATGGAAGAGCTGGGCGCGCGGGACCACCAGCTTGACCGGCCGCCCGAGCATGCGCGACGCGATGGCGACCAGCGCCGTGTGCGCCTGCAGCGAGTTCTTCTGCCCGAAGCCACCGCCCACGCTGGGCGACAGCACGCGAACCTTCGCGGGCTCGATGCCCAGCTGCCGAGCCACGCCGTGGCGCACGCCTTCGGCGTTCTGGGTCGGCTCATGGACCGTGAGCACGCCATCCTGCCATTCGGCCACCGTGGCGATGAGCTCCATCGGGTTCTGGTGCTGCGCGGGCTGGTCATAGCTGGCGTCTACCGTCACCGGCATTCGCGCCCACGCGGCATCGGCATTGCCGGCCAGCTTGTCCGAGAACATCGGTGCGGGGAGCACGCTGGCCTGCGCCACCGGCTGGGCACCCTGCGACTGCATCGTGGCGATGAAGGGCGAAGCTTCGTAGGCAACGACGACCGATGCCGCTGCCTCGCGTGCCGCCTCGAGCGTGTCGGCCACCACCAGCGCGACCGTCTGGCCGCGGTGCGCGATCTCCGACGAGCGCAGTGGATAGACGCTCTGGAAGCCGAAGCCACCGCCCATCAGGAAGCCTGCGCCCTCCAGCGCGCCGACGTTCTCGTGCGTGAGCACCAGCCGCACGCCGCGCACGCGCTGCGCGGCTGCCGTGTCGATGCGCAGCACGCGCCCGCGCGCGATGGTCGCGGGCACGGGCAGTGCATGCAGGAGCCCGGCACGCGCGTCGTCGGCCGCATAGCGGGTGGCGCCGCGCACCTTGTCGCGGGCGTCGACGCGCTCGGGGCCGGCTGCGCTCGGGGCTTGTGAGGTCGTGGTCATCGATCAGCTCCTGTCCTTGGCCAGCATCAGGGCGTCGGTCACGGTCTCGATGCCGAGCGCGACCTTGAAGGCGTTGTGCTCCAGCGGCTTCGCGCCCACGAAAGCCAGCTCCGCCGCGCGCCGGGCGGTCGAGCGCGTGAGCGGCTGTCCGAGCAGGCTGCGCTCGGCTTCCGTGGCGCGCCAGGGCCGCGTCGCGACGCCGCCGAGCGCGATGCGCGCATCGACCACGCGATTGGCTTCGATCTGCAGCCCGACCGCCGCCGAGGCAAGGGCGAAGGCGTAGGACTCGCGGTCGCGGATCTTGTGGTACGTGGAGGCACGCCCGGCCGGCGTGCGCGGCACGCGGATGCGCACGATGAGCTCGTCCGCGGCCAGCACCGTCTCCAGATGCGGCGTGCGGCCCGGCAGCAGGTGGAGCTCGCGCACGGGGACCGTGCGCGTGCCGCGTGGGCCGAGCGTGTCGACCAGTGCATCGAAGGCAACGAGCGCCACCGCCCAGTCGCCGGGGTAGACCGCCACGCAGGCCTCGCTGCCGCCGAGCACGGCATGGCCGCGGTTCTGCCCGGCGATGGCATCGCAGCCGCGGCCCGGCGTGCGCTTGTTGCAGGCGAACTCGGCGCCGCCGCGGAAGTAGGCGCAACGCGTGCGCTGCAGCAGGTTGCCGCCCACGGTCGCCATGTTGCGCAGCTGCTGGGAGGCGGCCTTCGAGAGCGACTCGGCGAGCGCCGGAAAGTCGCGCAGCAGCATCGGGTCCTCGGCCGCCTCGCTCATCGGGGTGAGCGCGCCGATCCGCAGTTCATGGCCCTCGCTGCCATCGATGCCGCGGAGGCCTTCGATGGCGGTGATGTCGACGACCGCGGCCGGGGCTTCCACGCCGAGCTTCATCAGGTCGTAGAGCGTGGTGCCGCCGGCGAAGTAGCGCGCGCCGGGCTGGTGACGCTCGAGCTGGTGCACGGCCTCGTCCGCGCTGCGGGGACGCAGGTAGGTGAAGTCACGCATGCGTTGCGTCCTTCTTCATGCGCGGGGCCGCGTCGCGGATCGCCGCCAGGATGCCCGCGTAGGCGCCGCAGCGGCAGAGATTGCCGCTCATGAACTCCCGGATCTGCGCATCGCTCGTCGCATGGCCTTCGCGCACGCACGCGATGGCCGCCATGATCTGGCCCGGCGTGCAATAGCCGCACTGCAGCGCGTCGTGGTCGATGAAGGCCTGCTGCATCGGGTGCAGCGTGCCGTCGGGCGATTCGATGCCCTCGATGGTGGTCACGGCGCGCCCGTCGGCCTTCACTGCCAGCGTCAGGCAGGACGCGACGCGCCGGCCGTCCACGTGCACCGTGCAGGCGCCGCACTGGCCGTGGTCGCAACCTTTCTTGGCGCCGGTCAGGGCAAGCTGCTCGCGCAGCACGTCCAGCAGCGACGAGCGCGGCTGCACTTTCAGTACGTGCGACTGGCCGTTGACGGTCATCCGTGTGTGCCGTGCAGCGGGCGGCTGCACGGCATCGTTCATGGCGGCGCAGCCGGCACCGGCCGCTGCGACGCTCACGGTCGCGGTGCTCGCCATGAAGGTCCGGCGGTTGAGGGCCGGCATATCGCCAGGACAGGGCTGGGTCTTGTTCATCGTGTGGTGCTTTCTTCCGGGGGGCTGTCGATGGACCGAGGCGCCGCGGATCAGAACTCGCGCCCGAGGCGCCAGTCCACGGAGGCGCGGCCGCCGCCGCGAAGGGCCAGGCAGATGCAGACGAGGCACATCAGCAGCGGGTACTCGAAGCCGCGGTCGATCCACGGGAAGCGGGGCGCGAGCACGTAGCAGATGGCGGCGGTCTGCACGGCCATCATGGCGGCGATGGGGCGGGTGAGGAATCCGAGCGCGAGCAGCAAGCCGCCCAGGCTCTCGAGCAAGGCGACGAACCAGGCGAACAGCGGCGCTGCGGGCAGGTGCAGGACGTTGGCAATCAGGTTGGTCGAGGCCGCCATCGGGTCGGCCATCGAGCCGTGGCTGGTGCCGAGGACCTTCGGCAGTCCATGGGTCACCATGATCAGGCCGAAGCCCGCACGCAGCAGCAGCCAGGACAGGGGCTCCAGCCGGTCGTAGAGCCCACGCAAGGGGGGCACGATCAGGCGCGGTGCAGGCGATTCCATGAAAAGACTCCTTCGGTTTGGCAATGCCGCAGGAGGCGGCGATGCATGTCGACGGAGTCTGGCTGTTCGTCGGCGGGCGATAAATGTGCAAAGATTGCCAAGACTATTCAGCCTGAATCAACAATCAATCGCCGATGGATCGTTTCGACGCCTTGCAGCTCTTCGTCCGCATCGTCGAGCTCGGCAGCTTCACGCAGGCCGCCACGGCCCTGGGCATGCCGCGCGCCACCGCCACCCACGCCATCAAGGAGCTGGAAGCGCGGCTTCGCGTGCGGCTGCTCGAACGCACCACGCGACGCGTGCGAACCACGGTGGACGGCCAGGCCTTCTACGAGCGCTGCCGCCATCTGCTGCACGAACTGGAGGACGCGGAGTCCTCGCTGGCCCACCTGGCGGTGCATCCGCGCGGGCGCCTGCGCCTGGACATCCACGGCGCTGCCGCGACCGAGATCGTGCTGCCGCGCATCAACGAGTTTCACGAACGCTATCCGGACATCGAGCTCATGATCGGCAGCGGCGACCGCCTGGTGGACCTGGTCAGCGAGGGCGTGGACTGCGTGGTGCGTGCGGGCGAGCCGCAGGATTCATCGCTCGTGACGCGCAGGCTCGCGCTCTTGCCGCAGCTCACCTGCGCCAGCCCGGCCTACCTGGCTGCCCAGGGCACCCCGCTGACGCTCGCCGACCTCGCGCAGCATCGCGCGGTCAACTTCTTCTCTGCACAGCGCGCCGAGCCTTTTCCCTTCACCTTCCTCGTGGACAGCAAGGTCGAGGAGTACCAGTTGAAGGACTGGATCTCCGTCAACAACGCAGACACCTATGTCACCTGCGTCGAGCAGGGCTGCGGGATCATCCAGCTGCCGCGCTTTCACGTCGAGCGGCAGTTGCGCGAAGGCACGCTGGTCGAGATCCTGGCGCAGTGGCCGTGCCCGCCGATGGTGTATTCCGTGCTCTACCCGCACCACCGGCAGCTCTCGCCTCGGGTCCGGGTGTTCATCGACTGGGTGACGCAGGTGTACGCAGATCGCTTCGGGCCTCTCTAGCCGCGCAATCCGTCGAGGATGTCCGACAGACCGCGGGCATCACTGCCATGTATGACCACGCAACATGGCTGAAAAAGTCTCCGATTTCTTCTGGCAGCGCCTGCACCAGTGGGGCATCCGACGGATCTTCGGGTACCCGGGCGATGGCATCAACGGATTGTTGGGCGGGCTCGCGCGAGCAGGCGACAAGTTCGAGTTCGTGCAGGCCAGGCACGAGGAAATGGCTGCGTTCATGGCCTCGGCGCATGCCAAGTTCACCGGCGAACTCGGCGTGTGCCTGGCAACCTCCGGCCCCGGCGCTTCGCACCTGATCACGGGCCTGTATGACGCGCGCCTCGACCACGTGCCGGTGCTGGCGATCGTGGGGCAGCAAGCGAGAACGGCGATCGGCTCCCACTATCAACAGGAACTCGACCTGCATTCGATGTTCAAGGATGTCGCGGGCGATTTCGTCGCCACCGCCAGCGTGCCCGCGCAGATTCGTCACCTGATCGACCGAGCCGTTCGCATTGCGCTCGGGCGCCGGCGCGTCACCGCACTCGTCATTCCGAACGACCTGCAGGACATGCCGATGGAGCAACCGCCTCGTGCGCACGGCTCCGTCTTCTCCGGCGTCGGCTGGTCGGCGCCACGCGTGGTGCCCGCCGCGGCAGAGCTGGCCCGCGCGGCGGATGTGCTCAATGCCGGCAAGAAGGTGGCGCTTCTCGTTGGAGCGGGCGGCAATGCGGCAACCGACGAGATCATCGCCGTCGCCGACAAGCTCGGTGCCGGTGCGGCCAAGGCGCTGCTGGGCAAGCAGGCGCTGCCTGACGATCTGCCGTGGGTCACGGGCTCCATCGGCCTGCTCGGCACCAAGCCCAGCGACGAACTCATGACCGGGTGCGACACCCTCCTGATGCTGGGTTCAGGCTTTCCGTATTCGGAGTTCCTGCCGAAGGAAGGCCAGGCGCGCGGCGTCCAGGTCGACCTCGACCCTGGAATGCTTTCCGTTCGCTACCCGATGGAGGTCAACCTGGAGGGCGACGTCAAGGCCACCCTGGAGGCATTGCTCCCGCTGCTGCATCAGAAGACCGAAACCGGGTGGCGCGACGACATCGCCGGCTGGAACGACGCGTGGGCAAAGACGCTTCACGAGCGGGCCATGGCGGCGGCCTCGCCGGTCAATCCGCAGCGGCCCTTCACCGAGCTGTCGCAGCGGCTGCCCGAGGGTGCCATCCTGACCTGCGACTCCGGCTCGTGTGCCAACTGGTATGCGCGCGACATCAAGGTACGCCGCGGGATGATGTGCTCGCTTTCGGGCGGGCTCGCCTCCATGGGGGCGGCCGTGCCCTACGCCATTGCCGCGAAGTTCGCACACCCCGATCGCCCGGTGTTCGCGATGGTGGGAGACGGTGCCATGCAGATGAGCAACATGGCCGAGCTGATCACGGTGGCGAAATACTGGCGCCGGTGGAGCGATCCGCGCTGGGTGGTCATGGTCCTCAACAACGAGGATCTGAATCAGGTCACCTGGGAGCAACGCGTCATGGAAGGCGACCCGAAGTTCGAGGCCACGCAGACGCTGCCCAACGTGCCGTATCACAAGTTCGCCGAGCTCATCGGCTTCGAAGGCATCTACGTGGACGAGCCCGAGGCCGTCGGCCCCGCATGGGACAGGGCGCTTGCAGCGACCCGGCCGGTGCTGCTCGAGTTCAAGACCGATCCGGAGGTGCCGCCGCTGCCGCCGCACATCAACCTGAAGCAGGCGCGCAACTTCGTAGCAATGCTCGCCAAGGGCGATGCCGAGGCCGGCTCGATCATCGCGAATACGGCAAGGCAAGTGCTGAGTCACATCCTTCCGGGCAAGAAGGAGTGACGCAGCGGTATTTGGGCAGCGCTACTTGCCGAGCGCTGCGTGCTCCCGGTGCAGCGAGCTGGGAGCGTTCACGCCGGCATCCTCGTCGACGCCGATCGAAAGCCGGTCCACCAGTTCGCCGCCGAGCCAGGCCGTCACCAGGGCAAGCGCGGCACCCGCGAAAGCCCAGACGATCTGGCCCAGTTGCGGCGCGTAGTTCGTGTCGCGCAGCAGGAAGCTCACGACGAACAGGAGCATGACGATGACGTTGCCGCCCCCGTGCATCGCACCGATGCGCTTGGCCCGCGTACCTTCCGGAATGCCCAGCCAGTCGATGAAGCCGAAGGGCGCCGCAAGCAACCCGCCCACGAGGCCTGCCGCGATCATCCAGTAGGAAACGGCCGCCATGATCTGGCTGCCGCCGGCCAGGTAGATGATGTCGAACACCACCGCCGTGGCCAGCAGCCCGAGCGGAAAGACCACCAGCATCTGGTGCACCGGGTGGCCGAGGAGACGGACTCTTGCGCGCATGGAATCACCTCCGTTGCTCTGCTCAATGCAGTGGCGCCATGTGAGGCGCAAGTGCTGCGCGCCCGCGCGGGCTGCCGCCGCCATTCGGGGTCGGTACTTTCCTACCGGGTTCACGCCAGCCTGGTGCTTCAAGGGGCCGAGCCGCCGTCCGACATTGGAGGCCATCCTTCGGTCCTAGCCTGACGGGGCTCCAGTTCCTGGAGCGGGAGATCCCCCATGCGCTGCCCGCATCGCTCCACCCCATGCGCCCGTAGCTCAGCGGACAGAGTGCTGCCCTCCGAAGGCAGAGGCCGGAGATTCGACTTCTCCCGGGCGCACCATCGCAACTGCCGGAGTGCACTGCCATGAACATGCCCGATCCTTCTGCAGGCCGGAGCGACAAGCGGGTGTTCCGGTTGGCCGCGGTCGTCGCGGCGCTCCTGATCGTGGTCGCGGTCGTGCTCGGGCTGCTCTGGCTCAGGAAGCCACCGCCCGATGCGGCCGCCCTGCCGGCTTCCGCCCCGACCGTCCAGGACCCGCGACCGGCGACGGAGAAGGCGCCGGGTTCGTAGTCCGCCATGCGCATCATCCCCTGCGGATCCGACGCTGCGACGGCTGACCCTGGCACGCGCAGGTGCTGGATGCTCGCTACCGCTGCCTCGCTGGCCGCCATGGCAGTGCACGACCTGGTGCCCGGTGCGCAAGCCGAGGGCAAGGCGGCGGGCGATCCCGAACCGCTCACCGTCCATACCTTCGGCGACTCCGTGCTGGACTGCGGGCACTACAACGACCGCGGCATCACGCCGGGCGCGCTGCTGGTGCGCAACGACGATGCGCTCTTCCCCGAGTTCAAGGGACGCGACCTGCAGACGCTCGGACCAACGCGGCTCCTGCACTGCGCACAGGACGGCGCGACGGTGGACAGCCTCCCGGCACAGCTGCCGCGCGGCGCGCCGCCCGCGCGCGGCGTCGCGCTGCTCACCGTCGGCGGCAACGACCTGCTGCGGGGACTGGCCTCCGATTCCGGGCCCGGCGTTCGCGCTTTCGAAAATAAGCTCGACGCCTTCCTGATGTCGCTGCGCGTGCGGCCTGTCTATCTCGGGACGGTGTACGACCCGACCTTCGGCGATGACAGCCGCAACTTCCTCGGGGTGCCGGCGAGCATCGCGCGCGCCAACCACCGCCGCGTGAACGAGGTCATCGCACGCCTGGCGCAGCGCCACGGACGGCTGGTGGACCTGCACGCGCACTTCTTGCGCGGCGAGCCGGCCTGGTTCACGCGCACGATCGAGCCCAGCCTGCTGGGCGCGTCGGAGATTCGGCGCGCTTTCCTCCGTGCCGTCTGCCCCAGCTGCCTGCGCTGACTCCGGGCACGCCGCTTGCCGACATGCGGCGTGCTCGAAGGCCGATGAGCCTCGCTCCTTGCTACCGGCGTGCGATGGCGATGGCCACATCGCGTGCGATGGGCTGGACATCGAACCCGAACTCGCCGCCGCCATGGGCGGTCTCGCACGCCTGCATGACTTCACCTAGCCGTGTGTCGAACAGCACGACCCGGTAGTCGCCTGCGCACAGGCCGGGAACGGCGATGTGCGCAGCCGACGGCGGCACGTCGGTACGCAGCATGCCGGATGGGCCGAGCGTGTCCGTGCGCAGCAGCCAGGCAATGGCCTGGCGGTCGTCGCCGCACGCGAACGCCGCGAAGCCGCCCGGACGAACGGCCACGTTGCCGAGATTGCGGCGCCTGAACTGCGTCCAGTCCACCAGCGGAAGGAAGTTGGCGAGAGCGCGCTGCGCCTGCCGCATTCCGGGCGTGAGCACGTGCGGATGCCGGTTCGGCCAGCGCATGCCGCCACCCGCGCCGCCGCTTGCCAGGTGGGCCCATTGCATGTGGCGGAAGTACTCGTCGTCGAACGCTTCGGGCAGCACATGATGCTTGTCGATGAACGCATGGATCGGCCCGTGTTCGGAGTCGAATACCGGGCGCATGTCCGCCACCTCGAGGATTGCCGCACGCATCAGCCGCCCGACTGCCAGCGCCGGTGCAACGGTGTCGCGAGGGTCGTCGATCGTTCCGGATTCGTAGAGATGGGTGTTGACGAAGTCGAGCCCTGGATGCCGGTAGACCGGATCGCAAAGCGCCGGCGAGCGCACCAGTTCGGGACCGAAGACCGACACGGTCTGCAGGTTCGCGCGGCCGTGCACGCGCTGCTCCAGGCTGCGCAGGAACTGCGAGATGTCGGACACGAAGGCCCCGCACGCGACGGGATCGTCCTTGCCGTGCGCAGGATGCAGCTCGTTCCACAGATCCCAGGCAAAGAGCGCCGGGCTGCCGCCCCATCGACGGGTCGCGAATTCGAATCTGCGCTTGATGGCCTCCCGTGTCGCGGCACAGGTGATCAGCCGGCTGCGGTCCTCGGTGGGCCCGCCATTGGCACGGTTGTAGGGGTGGTGCCGCCAGTGGCGCCAGGTGAAGAAAGTGTCGAAGGGTGTGAGCAGGAGGTACAGGCCGACCTCCTCGCACAGCGCGAAGAGATCGTCCCAGAGCCTGACGACGTTGTCGACGAAGCGGCCGACCGGTCGCTCGATGTAGCGGTGGCGGCCTTGCGCGTACTCGAGCATCACCCTCAGGCAGGTGACGCCGTGGTCCTTGAGCCAGTGCAGGTGGCGCCGTACCGCGTCGACCTGGCGCCGGCGGAACAAGCCGGCGAGCTCGGGCCAGCTGATGGCGTCGTTATGCCCGATCGGCGTCCATGGCTGTCCGGTCGAGGTGACGAAGTACGGCACGCCGGCGACCCGCTCGATGTGCGGCAGCTTCAGGCGGGAGGTGGCGAATTCGGCGCCGGGCTCCCGGTAGCGCATCGTCGACGAAGGGATCAGCATGGTGTTTGCCGCAAGTCGATCGACGCGGGCTCTTGCGTGCAGCACAGGCCAGTCCCGGCACGACTCGGCGGCCGGAACATCGCCTTGCGTGCCGCGGGTTGTCAGGCTTGCTGCGCTTCCTCGATCTGCGCGGCCTCGGCCAGCACGCCGAGCTTCTGGTCGGTGGCCTTCTCTTCAGCCAGGCTGGCCTCCAGGAGCGGCACCGCCTGCTTGAAGCCCAGCTTGGTGGCGAGCAGGCACAAGGAGGTGTAGCTCGCGATCTCGTAGTGCTCGGCCTTCTGCGCCGAACCGATCAATGCTGCATCGAGAACAGGCCCTGCCTCGACCTGGTCGACCAGCGACATCGTTTCTTCGACCAGGCCTTCCATGCCCTCGCATTTGATGCGCTTGAGCTTGATGCCGCACGTCTCGGCAACCTCCTCGATCCGCTCCACCTGGCCACGGGTCTCCTCGAGGTGCGTCTCGAACGCAGCGGCGAGTTCGGGATCGGTCGCGGCGCGGGCGAGCTTCGGAAGGGAACGCGTCATCTGCTTTTCCGCGTTGTAGGTGTCGGAGAGCTCGTGGATGAAAAGCTCGGAGACGGACTTGACTGGCATGGAAAGCTCCTGAAAAAAGTGGTTGCGACAATTTCGGTGAGTCTCGTGGCGGGGCTTTCCAGGCCTGTAGGAACACCCAGCACCTGCGTGTGCGAAGAATGGCGCACTCGTCTACGTCCTGCGGTTCTTCAGCACGACGAGCTTGGAGAGGCCGAGCAGATTGACCGGCTCGACGCTCACCACTTGCCAATCGTGAGAGAGGATCTGCTCCTCGTAGCGGAAGTCGGAACGAAAGCCGATGTGCTCGGCCGCAGCACGAAAGGCCCGCTCCATGAGCCACCAGAACCTGCTTCCACTGAAGTGGTTGAGCACGACGATGGTCCCGTCCGGCTTGCATATCCGGCGGATCTCCCGCACCAGCTCGGCCGGGCGGGGCGTGACCGAGAGCACATAAGGCAGCGTGATGCAGTCGAACGTCCCATCCGCGAAGCTCGTGCGCTCCGCGTTCATGTACTCGACGGTGATCTGGTGGTCCGGCAGAGCGCGCGCCCGTTCGCGTGCCCGCTCGAGCATCTCGTGGGACAGGTCGATGCCCACGATCTTCGAGGTGGCCGGGTAGTGCGCCAGGGCCAGCCCGGTCCCGACACCGACCTCGAGGAGCGACGCGGGCTGCAGCGTGCGCACGACCTCCGCCATCCGCCTTCGCCCGGGCTCGAGCACTTGCCCGAAAAGCACGTCGTACACAGGCGCGAGGCGCTTGTAGGCGCGGGCAACGCCCGCTTCCGACAGGGCCGGTTCCGGCCTCGACCCGACTGGGAGACTCGGCGGCCCGAAGTGTTCCGACCGTGCTCTGCTTTCCTTCATCTTTCTGGCCTCCAGGCTGTGCGGCGTTGCTGCGCCTGCGCGCAGATCATGGGGACCTTCGCTTTCCGGGCGTCCTGATGCATACCCGAGGCACGAATGAGCTTCGTTCATGCCACAGGTCAGAGCAAGGCGGATGCCCGGGCTGCTGAAGGCCTGCCGCCCACCGACCCTTTCTCTCCGCTCCCGCCGTGCAAGCAGCACAACGCGAAGCCACGTCGTCACCCGCGGGTCGGCGGGCATTCCCCAAACTTGCAGAAAACACTTCCGCAAAACGGGGCATGGCGCAAGTGCGTTCCGCGGTGATTCTCGCGCGGCCCGCTCCTACACGCACCCGCCCTGGCGAAGGCCTACGGTCCACCAGCACCGGTTTGGAAGAGTTGCCGCGTGCGAGCATCTTTCCGGAGGCCTGTTCAATGGATCTGCACAAGAAGACTGCCCTGGTCACAGGCGCCTCGCAGGGGATCGGCAAGGCCATCGCGCTGCGGCTTGCAGAATCGGGCGCCGACATCGTCCTCAACGTTCGCCGGGCTGACGAGCGCTCGGAAGCGCTGCGCGTCCAGATCGAAGCCCTGGGGCGCCGCTGTGCGGTGATGCCGTGCGACGTATCGCAGATCGAGCCCATGCGCGCGGCCTTTGCAGCGGCTGCCGACCAGGTCGGCGGCGTCGATGTCCTGGTCAACAACGCAGGCATCGAGAAGCGGGCGGACTTCCTCGACGTGACCGAAGCCGACTACGACCAGGTGATGAACGTGAACCTCAAGGGTGCGTTCTTCCTCGCGCAGATGTTTGCCGCACGGTGCAAGGCGGCCGGGCGCGGCGGCAGGATCATCAACATCAGCTCTGTTCACGAGGACCTGCCCTTTCCTCATTTCACCGCCTACTGCATCAGCAAGGGCGGCATGAGGATGATGACGCGCAACCTGGCCATCGAACTCGCGCCGCTCGGAATCACCGTCAACAACATCGCGCCGGGCGCCATCGAGACACCCATCAATGCGCGCGTGCTGAGCGACCCCGCCCTGCGCGATGCCTTGCTCGCGAACATTCCGCTCAAGCGCTTGGGCCGGCCCGGCGATGTCGCGGGCATGGCGGCTTTCCTGGCCTCCGCGGACGCCGACTACATCACGGGCACGACGATGGTGGTGGATGGCGGCCTGCTCTGGAACTATGCCGAGCAATGATGCCAAGGCGCTCGGCACGCAGGGTGGCGCGCATCGTTCGAAGAGGGCGGCCCAGGGGCCTGCGCCGGATATCCTCACCCCGGCGGACCGCTACCAGGAGCTCTTCACCGCGGTCCAGCAATCGGGCATCTTCTCCGACAGCAAGACCTTCGTGGACTGCGCGCCTCGGGGCGAGCCGGCAGCCATCCTCGAGGCCTATCGCGCCCGATGCCGGGAACCGGGCTTCGACCTGTCGGCCTTCGTGCATGCGAACTTCAGGCCCGTACTCCCAGCGCCCAGCGAGTACGTCTCGGTGCCGGGCCAGCCCATCGGCGACCACATCGAGAGCCTCTGGAAAGTCCTGACCCGACATCCCCGCGTGCATCCGCCGCATGCCTCGCTGCTGCAGCTGCCGCATCCCTACGTGGTCCCGGGCGGGCGCTTCGGCGAGCTCTACTACTGGGATTCGTACTTCACCATGCTGGGGCTGGCCTGCGGCGGCCACCAGGAGCAGCTGGGCGACATGGTCCAGAACTTCGCCTACCTGATCGACACCTACGGGCACATCCCGAACGGCACGCGCACGTACTACCTGAGCCGCTCGCAGCCACCGGTGTTTGCGCTGATGGTCGAGCTCGCGCAGCGGCACGGTGCCATCGAAGAGGCGGATTTCCTGCCGCAGCTGCGCCAGGAGCACGCCTACTGGATGGCCGGCAGCGACGGGCTGGCACCCGGCCAGGCGCGGCGCCGCGTCGTTCGCCTGCGCGACGGCAGGCTGCTCAATCGCTACTGGGACGACCGGGACACGCCGCGCGAGGAGTCATGGCTCGAGGACGTGTCCACCGTGCAGGCCTGCCGGCGCGAGCCCGCCGAGGTCTACCGCGATCTGCGAGCGGCCTGCGAATCGGGGTGGGACTTCAGCACGCGCTGGCTTCGGGAGACGCCACCGCGCGGCAATGGTCCGGTGCCGGTGCACGCGCGCGCCGCGACGGCACCCTCGCTCACCAGCATCTGCACCACCGACGTGCTGCCGGTCGACCTCAACGCCTTCCTCCACAAGCTGGAGGCAAAGATCGCCGAACTTGCGAAGCGCACCGGCGACACCGCGACTGCCCGGGAGTTTGCGGACCGCGCCGGTGAGCGCCGCAACGCGGTCATCGAACTTTGCTGGGAAGCCCGGCAAGCGGCCTTCTTCGACTACGACTGGCGCACCGAGGGGCGGCGGACCTGCCTGACAGCCGCGTGCGTCGTGCCTCTTTTCATCGGGCTTGCCGAGCCGGCGCATGCGCGAGCGCTGGCCGACACCGTGTCGGCACGGATGCTCGCGCCGGGCGGACTGTCGACCACCGAGTGCTGGAGCGACCAGCAGTGGGACCGGCCCAATGGCTGGGCGCCGCTCCAGTGGATGGGGATTCAGGGATTCGCCGCCTACGGATGCCAGTCGCTCTCGAGCACGATCGCCAACCGCTGGCTCGCCACCGTCGCGGCGGTGTACGAACGAGAGGGGAAGTTGGTCGAGAAATACGCGCTGCGGTCCGTGAAGCGCGAACACTCCGCGGGTGGGGGTGGCGGGGAGTATCCGCTGCAGGATGGGTTCGGGTGGACCAATGGGGTCACGAGCGCGCTGTTGAGGGAGCAGCCGAGGCATAGTGCGGGGCGTTGTGTTTCGCATGATCCGGTGCCGCGGCATTGGTGAGTGGGGCTGCAATTGGTTTGAGCACCTTCTGGCCGTAGTTTGGCCATCTTGTGAGTCACCGGCTGAGCGAGGAATCCCTTGAAGCATGGACCGTGTCAATCACCTCGACGCTTGCCCCATCAGTCGATACGCGCCATACAGAACCCGCTCCCGGGTCGTAGAGCACCACCGCATTGAACGTCGCAAAAACCACCCGGCCGCGATGCTCTTCGCCTCCAGTCTTCTTCACCGTGACGCAGGTCGCCGCCTTGGGCTTCTTGCTCTCGTCCGTTTGCTGCTGCGGCTGCACTTGCAGGCGTGTGTCGCGCGACCTCACAGGAACGCAAATTTCCGGGCCTATCACCCATTTGTCGATGTGCCCAGTGCCGGCCTCGAGGCCCGCAATAGGGAGGATGCTCAAGAAGCAGGCGAGCAGCGTAAGTCCGAAGAGGCTGACGACTGCCATCAGCGGGACGGCGAGGAATATGCACGTCAGCATGACGACCGGGAACGCGGCGATGCGGGCGAGGCTACCATGGGCTGCGATAAAAGCCCTTGATTGCGCGGTTCGGATCTTCAACCACTGCCAACGACCTGCGAGATGCTGCACACCGAACGCCGCGAGCCCGAGCGCAAACGCTGCTCCCGCCAGGATGAGCGCCAACCTGGTGACTGGCCAGGTCCTTTCCCAAAGACCGACATAGAGCTCCCATTCAGACAATCTGCCGAGATAGTTCAGCATGTGCAGCACTGCCCATCCGCCAAGCGTGAGCAGGTCAGATGTGGAACTGAAGATCACGGCATGCGGGATACCGAAGCGCACCTCGGCCGAGAGGGCCACGCCGTAGCCAAGCAGCGCAAGCACGACGACCGCGACTGAAGAGAGCGAGAGGAAGATTGTGAGAGCTTGCGCGCCTGAGAACCTGGAGGCGGGCGGGGTGGCGGTGTTTTGCATGCGATAGCGTCCGGAGGTGTTGGCGAAGGTACAGGGGCGCGAACACGATTCCGCGCGCTGTAGGTATCCCGTTCCGCGACGGCGAGGGCATTGCCCCTTAGGCGCACGACGCCCGGGAGCTCTGCGACGGTTCTCAGAAAGGCAATAAAAAAATCCGGAAGAGTCTTGACTCATCCGGATTTGTATCTGGTCGCCGCCAGGAACCAAAAACCGCGCAGAAACCCGCATGAATCCTGGATTGGCGACTTCAGCCCTGCCGAGATACCGACAAAAATACCGGCAAAATAGGAAATGTTGCGCTGCCGCAACCCCAGCCATACCAATATGACAGCATATCAACTCCGTGAGACGTGCAGCGCTGTGCACCCGCCTAGAGCAGAACAGCACAAGCAGGATCGCGAGACGTCCGTTTGATCCCCAGCGCTCTTCGGGGGGCTCATTACAGCGATCCAACTAATGTGTCAGGGACATGTCGATCGCCTACCAGCGCACCTGCAGTTGCAGGCCCCAGCTCACCGTTCTGGGGCTGGTGCGATGCGGCCCCGGCCACCTGCCCCCGCCCTCGCCAAGCGCGGCCACTGCCGCGGGTCCGGACGGGCTGATCGGTCGGATCGGCGCCAAGCTGACCTGGGTTTCGACGCCGAAGATTCGATCGGTCAGGCCATTGAGCGCGCCCAAGGGGTCGGTGAGGACCAGTGCGACCTTGTCCATGGCATCGGGCTCTCCCGGCTTCGCCTTGATCGACTCGCGGATGGGCGAGAAGACGTACTCCCCGAGCAGCCAGCCGGCCAGGGGCGTGATGACGAGATCCTGGTAGGAGACGGGCTCGAACAAGGCCTCAGCGCCGAATTCGTAGACCGCCGAGAGGAAGGCGGAGTAGCCCAGGGACTGCCAGCGGTCCAGGCCGCGCTCCCGGGCCCGAATGTAGTACGCAGCACCCCAGTAGGGATGAAGCACGTAGTTGACGAAATGATCGTCCCTGTCCCACGCCGGCTTCGTGACGTTGTCGCGCCACTTGCCGTAGCTCGCGCCGCTTCGGTCGAAACGCGTCTGCTCGGCCGGCAGCGCGTAGAGCACGGCCACCGTCGCAGCCTGGTAACCCACGAAGTACCAGGTGTCGCGCCGCAGGCCTTCCCAGTCCGCGCCTGCGATGATGGGGGGGTCCGGCGCGGCCGCGTGTTCGAGGATTTCTTCCGCGGGCTCGACAGGGGCGCAGGAAGCCGACCTCGCGAGCCATGGCGATAGCGCGAGAACGGCAAGAACGGCGAAAGCGAAGGGGCGCCGCGACATTCAGGATTCAGCGCCAGTATGGCTGTCGCGCGTCGAACTGGAAAGGCCGCCCGCTCAGTTCGCCCGTGCCCCGACCGGAAGATGCCTTCTAAGGCGCCTTAACCGGAGGCCCGGCTAGCGCCGTCACGCCGCCCTACGCCTGCTATCACTGGAACGGGCAGTTCTCGGAGTGCAGTCCGACACCGGTCTAGGGGGTCCTCGACGTCGACGGGCGGGAGGCTTATCCGGCCATGCCGAAGTTGCTCTCGCCGAACTGCGATTGCGTCGCGGCCTTCACCAGCTGAACCCTGTTGCGTGCCGAGAAGCGCCGACGCAATTGGCGCATGTGGTAGTCCACCGTGTGCGCCGACAGCTGAAGGCGGTAGGCGATCTCCTTGTCGCTGCGCCCCTGCAGCAGGTGTTCGAGGATGTACTGCTGCGTGGGCGAGAGCTGCGACAGGTCGATGCGTGCCGCCGCCGGCGCCGCCGGCAGGCGCGCATGGCGCGACAGGTACTCGTGCACGCTCAGGCTGAGCAGCAGCGCACGGCCCGTCACGCCACCATCGATCCAATCGCGTCCGGGTGCGTTGGACAGGAGGCTGATCAGCGTGTGCTCGTTGACGTGAGTGGGCGAAGGGAGGCGAAGGAACAGCCCGCTGCGGATGCCGCTCTCATGCAAGTCCTCGATGAACTGCCGGCACTGGGCCGGACGATCGGAGCGGTCGTACTGCGCCTCCAGCTGGTCGACATCCCAGGCCAGCGGCATGCTCGAGGCCGGTGCATCCTGGTGCCGCGTGTCGACCTCGTGGTGTTGGTGCGCGAAATAGCGCCGCATCCATCCTGCGTTGGCATAGCTGGTGAAGAAACTCAGCGGCCACAGGCGCCCGGCCATGAAAGTGACGGCGCCATAGCCCAGCCACTCGAAGCCGAGCTGGTGCAGCAGGCCGCGCACGAGGCGCGCGCGTGCCTCCACATCGCCCGCATCGACCAGCTCGCCGACGATGCCCGATGGCTCCGCGCGGCCCCTGGCCATGGACGGCATCGCCGACAGGTCCTCGTCCGCGTAGAGATGCGGCGGTGGTCCCTCGAGGTCGGGCCGCGGATCGCGCCCGGACTTTGCGAGATCCGCACCCGGATCGAGCGAGGAAGCGGCGGCGCGCTGCAGCAACGACGAAAGAATCATCGGTGGCACCTCGAGGTGCGTTTGGCGTGAATGGTTTTCATGGTGATCCAGCCCGCTGGGGCTTCCAGATATCGTGTCGAGACCGGAACTCTTCTCCTCGACGCAAATTACCAAACGCCCGTGACACCGCCTTGTAAATTCTTAGCTTTCGACGCTTAGCGAGGCGCCTTCCACGGGGTGCGGGCTGCCTCGAAAGCAGCTCGTCGATGGCGATCTGAATGCTTTCGTACGCACGCGACCGGCTGCGCGACGGGACGACTTTCAAGACGCGCTCTCGGTCACAGCCCTCCGGGGAGTGGCGGCATGCCAGCCTTCGTCGGCTTGCACGCGATGGCAGGCCACCCATCGGCCTGCCGTCACATTGCGCAACGCCGGCACTTCTTCCGCGCAGCACGGCAGGGCTTGCGGGCAGCGCGGATGGAAATGGCAGTCCCGGGGCGGGTTCATCGGGGACGGGATCTCTCCCCGGATCGCGACATAGGTCTTCCTGCGCGCCTCCAGCCGCGGCGCCTCTTCCAGCAGACCCTGCGTGTAAGGGTGCAACGGCTCATCGAACAGATCCTCTGCCGCGGCCATGTGCTCGAACTCCGTTACGGGTGGGGCAGAGGTCCAGATGCGGTTGAAGTCAGGCTGGTGGTCGAGCCGGCCCACGCCTTCCTTGGCCGCCTCCACGTTGCCGACGAGATCGACAAGGCGCGCGGCAGCGGCTTCGCCGCATGCTTCGCCAGCACCGACTGCAGCGCATGCAGCCCCACGTCCTGGTTCCCGTGCAGCAGGATCGAGACGAAGAGCGGCGGCTGCGCTTCACCCGGCGGGTGGATCAGCGTCGGCCCCGGCAGTACGCGATGCAGGTCGCGCGACGAGGTGGTGGCGAAGCCGGAAGGCAGATGATGGAGTTGCTGAAGCATCGCGTGGCCGCCTCAGTCCGGCCGGACTGCGACGCGAGCGTGAACTCGTCGACGCGCGGCACGAAAGCGATGCCCTTGCGCGCGGCCCAGGTCGCCACCTGGTTGTAGAGCGGGATGATCGCGTGGTCCTTCTTCAGCGCGAGCTCGGCGGCTTGCTGCAGCAGCTGCTCGCGCCTCTCGTCGTCGACCGTGTGCATGGCTTCGGTCAGGAGCAGCAGCGGCGACGGCGTCGCCGTCCTCAGCTGCACCGTCAGCCGATCGATGGCCTTCTTGCCTGTGACGCTGCGCGTGTAGGTCGCGAAGGAGCTCGGGCTGTTGGCGATGGTCGCGGGCCGGTCGAGCGAGAAGATCACGTCTTCCGCCGTCAGTGCACTTCCGTCGTGGAACTTCACGCCATCGCGCAGCTTGAACTCCCAGGTCGTGTCGTCGAGCGTGCGCCACGAGGCTGCCAAAGCGGGGATCAGCCGGGCTTGTTGCTCCATCCTCAAAAAAGATCAGTTCGCACGAGCCTCGGCGCCCGGCTCGCAGACCTGGGGCTTTGGACATCGCGGCTTCACAGATTCGTCCGGCGCTGGCATGCTCCGTGCACTCGAATCGGCGTGTCGGCTGCATCGCAATCGACGCCAGTGAAGTTATCAAGTGGCGGCTTTCCCGCCTTGTAAATTCTTAGTGCTCAACGCACTTGCCCTTCGATGGACCTCGTTGACTCCTGCTACTGGCGCGACGCTGAGCTCGCGGGCCTGCAATTCACTGCGAATCGCTTTCGCCAGGGCCAGGTCCGGCCGCACCGGCACTTCGGCTTCGCGCTCTCGGTTTCGGACACCGAGCTGCATCTGCGCACCAGCCGGGGCGTGACGGTCGTGCCGCCGGGCACGCTGGTGCGTATCGCACCGCAGGTGTGGCACTCGGTCGAGGCACGCACGACACCATGGCGCGAAGATGCGATGTACTGCAGCTTCGCGGTGGCGCGCTGCGTCAATGCACCGGACACGTCGCGCGAGCCGCTGCCGGTCGAAGGCGATGCGGAGATTGCGCTCTTTCCGCAGGCTTCGGCCGCGCGCGACTTCATCGAGTGCCATGCGCTGTTGCGCGAAGCGCTGCGCAGCGGGAGCGACGATGCCGCAGCGTCCGGCCGCCAGCTCGTGCGCGACCGGCTCGCGCAGTGGATCCCGCTTCACCCACCGCTGGCTGAAGAGGGCGCCGCACCGCTCGCGCTCGCCGACGCGGGCGACGATCGTGTGGATCGCCTCTACCGGATGATCGCCTCGGGTTTCCATCAGCGCATCACGCTGGACGGCCTGGCGGGCGAAATCGGCTGGCATCCGGTGCACCTGCAGCGCCGCTTCAGGATTGCGCTGGGCTTCACGCCGCACGAGCTGCTGGTGGGCCATCGCATCGAGTACGCGCGCGACCTGATCGCCGGCGGCGCGCGCGTGATCTACGCGGCGCACGCGGCCGGCTTCAGCGACCAGAGCCACCTGCACAAGACCTTCCTCAGCACCTACGCAGTGACGCCCGGCGAGTACCGCAGGCTCTCGGTGCACGATGCTCTGCAGCCGCCCTCGGCCAGGAACGGCATCGTCGACGCCGGCATTGGCTGCGCCGGAATCAGCCTTCGCCCTGCTGCCACTGGCTCGCGGCGTTCATGAGCTGCACGCGGTTGCGCACTGCGAAACGGCGACGCAGCTGCCGCATGTGATAGTCCACCGCGTGCGGCGACAGATGCATCAGGTAGGCGATCTCCTTGTCGCTGCGGCCCTGCCGCAGGTGCTCGAGGATGCACAGCTGAGTGGCCGACATGTCGCTGCGCGGCGCCAGCGACGGGGCCGAGACCCGCGCGTGGCGCGACAGGTAGTCGTGCACGCAGAGACCCAGCATCAGCGCCCGGCCGGCCACGCCTTCGGTGATCCAACGCCGATGGGCGACGCTGGACATCAGGCTGATCACCGTGTGCTCGCCGGGTTGCGTCGGCGAAGCTAGACGGAACATGAGGCCGCTGCGAATGCCGCATGCACCCAGGTCCTCGAGAAAGCGGCGATGCCTACCGCCCGGATCGGCGCCGGCGTGCGCGGGCGTCAGCTCGCCCGTCTCCCAGATCAGCGGCACGCTGGAACTCGGCAGCTCGCGCTGCCGCGTGTCCACCTCGTAGTGGCGCCGCGAAAAATAGCGATGCACCCAGTCCGGATGCGCGTAGCTGGTGAAGAAGCTCCGCGGCACCGCAGCGCCGGGCTGTGAGCTGATCGTTCCGTAGCCGAGCCATTCGAAACCTATGGCATGCAGCATGCCGCGCAGCAGGCTGCGCCTTTCGTGCGCGTCCGCTGCGCCCAGCAGATCGCCCACGGCGCGCGGAACGTGCCCCCGCAGCCGTGCCGGGCGTGGTGCCGACAGCTGCTCGTCGGAATACAGCAGCGGGCCGTCGTCCGGAGTCGGACGTTCGACGTGTCGCGAGGTGGACGCCGACACCATGGCGCGATTCGACAACAGGGGTGGAGCAATCATCGGGACAGGGCCTGCGCAGCGACGACGGAGACACCGTGATCGGCCAGATAGAGGCTCACCGGCGCGCCGTGGTTGAGCGGCTGCTTGACTTCGGGCGACACCACGAAGATGTCGCCCAGCGGGCTGCGGAAGGTGTACTCGACTATGCTGCCCACATAAGTCCTCTTGATGACGCGCGCCGCGAGCCCGGCGTTCGCGACCGGCCCGATCACCCAGGCTTCCGGCCGCACTGCGATCTTCACCGGGCCTGGCTGCACTTCCGGCGCCGCGACCACGGTCAGTCCACCGAGCGACACGCGCCGATCCTCGCCGCACACGCCGTCGAACAGCATCGCCTCGCCCATGAAGCCGGCGACGAACTCCGATTGCGGCGCCTCGTAGAGCTCGTGCGGCGTGCCCTGCTGCGCGATCACGCCCTGGTCCATGACGATGATGTGGTCGCTGACGGCGAGTGCCTCGCTCTGGTCGTGCGTGACGTAAGCCACCGTCAGCGCCAGGCGCTGCTGCAGTGCGCGGATCTCCTCGCGCATCGAGCGGCGCAGCCGCGCGTCGAGGTTGGACAGCGGTTCGTCGAAAAGCAGCACCGCAGGTTCCAGGGCCAGCGCGCGCGCCACCGCCACCCGCTGCTGCTGGCCGCCCGAGAGCTCGCTGGGCATGCGCTCGTCCAGTCCGCGTAAGCCGACGGTCTCGAGCATCTGCCGCGCCTTGTCCTGCGCGTCGCGCAGCGGCAGGCCGGACATGCGCAGGCCATAGCAGACGTTCTCGATCACGTTCATGTGCGGGAACAGCGCATAGCTCTGGAATACCAGGCTGACGTTGCGTTCGGCGGGGCCGAGCGCAGTGACGTCCTCGCCGTCGATCAGGATGCGCCCCGACGTGGGGCTCTCGAGGCCGGCGATCATGCGCAACGTGGTCGTCTTGCCGCAGCCCGAGGGCCCGAGGATTGTGGTCAGCGTTCCCCTGGGCACGCCGAAGCTGATGCTCTTCACCGCCAGCGGCGCGTCGGCGGCAGTGCCGTAGCGCTTGGAGACGTTCTGGAATTCGAAGCCGTACATGAGGATGTCCTTAGAGTGGTGCGGCCATCGGCGCGGCACGCTCGGCATTGAGGGGTTCGACCGCCTTCGACGAACGCCGCCGCCCCAGCTTGCGCTCGCCGATCAGCCACTGGATGCAGGCCGTGGCGAGCGCCATGAGCACGATCAAAGCCGTGCTGTAGGCTAGCGCCACGCCGTAGTCGCCCTGCCCCACGCGGCCGATGATGAAGGTCGTGGCCAGCTCGGTTTGTGCCGTCACGAGGAAGATCACGGCCGACACCGTGGTCATCGCGCGCACGAAGCTGTAGATCAGCGAGGCCGCGAGCGCCGGCTTGAGCAGCGGCAGCACGACCGACCACAGCGTGCGCGCGGTGGACGCGCGCAGCATCAGCGAGGCTTCGTCGAGCGATTTGTCCAGCTGCCGGAAGGCCGCCGATCCCGCACGCACGCCCACTGGCAGGTTTCGGAAGATGAAGCACATCACGATGACGAGCCCGGTGCCCGTCATCTCGAAGGGCGGCACGTTGAACGCCAGCACGTAGCTCACGCCGAGCACCGTGCCTGGGATCGCAAAGGCCATCAGCGCCGAGAACTCGAACATGCCCTGGCCGCGGAACTGCACGCGCGCCAGCAGCCAGGCGATCAGCAGGCCCAGGCCGGTCGTGATCGGCGCGGCCGTCGCCGCGAGCTGCACGGTCGTGAAGAGCGAATCCCATGCGAGGCCCGCCCACTGCACGGCGCCGTTCTCGAAGCCGATGGCGAAGGCGGTGCGGAAGTGGTCCAGCGTCGGCGTGTAGTTGCGGCCCCAGGTCTGGACGAAGCCGCCGCTGAAGGCGAACACGTAGACCACCAGCGTGAACAGCAGCCACGGCACCGCGACCGCCAGCGCTACGCGGCGCAGGCCATCGGGCAGGCGCATCGGAATGCCCGCATCGCCCTTGCCCGACACGGTGGTGAAGTTCCTGCGCCCCAGCAAGCCGCGCTGCAGCGCGAACACGCCGAGCGCAAACAGCGTGAGGATCCAAGCGAGCGCCGCGGCCCGCCCCTGGTCGAACTGCGCGCCGACGATAGCGAAGAAGATTTCGGTCGACAGCACCGAGAACTGCCCGCCTGCGACGATCGGGTTGCCGAAGTCGGCGATGCTCTCGATGAAACCGACAAGGAAGGCGTTGGCCAGGCCCGGCAGCATGAGCGGCAGGGTCACGTGCCTGAAGGTTTTCGAGACATCGGCGCGCAGCGACTGCGAGGCCTCCTCCAGCGAAGGGCTGATGCCCTGCACTACGCCGCGCACGATCAGGAAGGCGATCGGCGTGAAGGCGAAGAGCTGCGCCAGCCAGACGCCGAACCAGCCGTAGAACCAGCGCCCCGGCTCGATGCCGAAGGCCCACTCGAGGAACTGGTTGACCAGGCCCGCACGGCCGAACAGCAGCACCAGGCCCAGGCCGACGACGAAGGGCGGCGTGATGATCGGCAGCGGTGCCAGGAGGCGCAGCGCGCGGCGCACGCGCGAGTCGCTGCGATCCTCGATCAACGCGAGCAGCGTGCCGAGCACCGTCGTGCTCAAGCCGGTGAGCACCGCCAGCGAGAGCGTGTTCCAGGCCACGCCGCAGCTCTTGCTGGAGTGCAGGCAGCCGAGTCCCCAGATGCGCTCGCTGGCGATCCGCGACAACCAGGCCACGAGGCTGGGCCGCCCGGCCTCGTCGAGAAAGGCGCTGGCCAGCGAGCGCAGCACCGGAAAGGCGACGAACACCATCAAGAGGCCTGCGCTGCCGACCACCGCCGCGGCGACGAACAGGTCGCCCCTGAAGGCGCCGCAGCGCGCGATACCGAAGGCGCAGAGCATCATGAGCGCCGCCAGCACCAGCGTCGCGCCCCAGCCGAAGCCCGGCTGGCCGGTGCCGGTGGCCGGGTCGGGCAGCCCGATCAGGAAACCCTGCGCGAGCACGCCCGCCAAACCCAGTGCGCCGCCCCATGCCAGCAGCCGGCCTTGCGCACGCGCCGGCGCCATGCCGAGCACGGCGAGCCCGACGATGAGCGGCCAGGCGCCGAGCAGCAGCCAGGGCCGCCGGTGCAGCAGCACCTGGGCCAGCGCCGAGGAGCTGTCGTGCCCGGCCATCAGCTCGCCCAGGCCCTGCAGGCCGAAGATGCCGCTGGGCAGGCTGTACCAGGGCAGGAGTGCGAAGGCGGCAAGGCCGAGCGCCGACCAGAGCGCGATCGCGCGGTTGTTCTCGTTGAAGTTCATGGCGTTTTCAGCGCGCCAGCGAATTGACCTCGCGCTCCCAGCGCTCGATGAGCCGCTTGCGCTCGGCCGACCGGCCGTACTTCGCGTAGTCGTAGGAGACGAACTTGATCTTGCGGAAATCCGGGATGCGGCTGTCCAGCGGCGTGGTCTTGTTCGACGGCAGTTGGAACTGCTTGGCCGCGACGCCGAGCTGCTGCGCCGCCGGCGTGAGCGCCCATTCATAGAACTTCTTTGCGTTCTCGAGATTGCGCGCCCCCTTCACGATCGACATCGATCCGATCTCGGCGCCGGTGCCTTCGCAAGGCGTGTCGGTCGCGATCGGGAAGCCCTGCATCTGCTCGCCCGGCGCGTCGTGCACGAAGCTGATCGACACCGAGGTCTCGCCGCGCGCCGCCGCCTTGATCGGACCAGTGCCGGAGCGCGTGTACTGGCTGACGTTGGCGTGCAGTCCCTTCAGGTATTCGTAGGCCTTGTCCTCGCCCATCAGCTGCACGATGGTGGCGATCATCGTGTAGGCGGTGCCCGAGCTCGCCGGATTGGCCACCTGCACCTCGCCCTTCAGCGCAGGCGAGAGCAGATCCTTCCAGCACCTGGGCGCGGGGAGCTTCTTCTTCGCCAGGAGCTCGGTGTTGAAGGCAAAGCCCAGCGGTCCCGAGTACACGCCCACGGTGCGCCAGCCCGACTGCTCGGCCTGGGCCTGCGCCCACGGATGGAGCCGCGCGAGCGAGGGCGACCTGTAGGCCAGCGTGAGGTCCTGCTCGGCCGCCTGCAGGTGCGGGTCGCCGGTGCCGCCGAACCACACGTCGGTCTTGGGATTGGCGCGCTCGGCGATCAATTGCGCCAGCGCTTCGCCGCTGCCGCGCTTCAGCACGTTGACCTTGATGCCGGAGCTGCGCGTGAAGGTCGTGCTCATCAGCGAGCACCACTCGTCCTGCACGGAGCACACGACGTTGAGCTGGCCGGCGGACTGCGCCTGTGCCAAGGATGCGCCGGCGGCGAGCGCCAGCGCGGCGAGGGAACGGCGGGTCTTTTTCATCATCATCTCCTGTCGTTTTTCGAAATCTCTGTAGCAAGCACTGTCCCCGCGGCTGCATCGGCGCCGATCGTTCGGGAGTGCGAAGAAAATCCGGCAGCGCGCCGGCGCGTTGTTTCAGGGGCCCTGGCCCCAGGTCACCACCGCATCGACGCCGATCACGCGGCGGTCCTCGACGCGGTTGTAGAGCTCCATGGTCGAGCCCATCGCATCTGCGATCTGGCGGCAGATCGACAGGCCCAGACCCACGCCGCCCTTGGCGGCTGTGAAGGGCTGGAACAGCCGCGGCCGCAGCGCATCGTCCAGGCCCTGGCCCTCGTCCCACACCACGAGCTCGGTGGTGCGGGCATAGGCGCGCAGCAGGATGCCGAGCCGGCCGGCCGGCGGCGTGTGGTGGATCGCGTTGGCCAGCAGGTTGCGCAGCAGCTCGCCGAGCATCAGCGCGTCGGCGGGCGCCCACAGCGCCTCGCCTTCGAGCGCGAAATCGAGCCGCTTGGCAGCGATCAGCGGTGCCAGCTCCATCACCGCATCGCGTGCGACCGCGCGCAGCTCGACCGGCTTGAGCTCGCCCGCGCGCTTGATCTGCTCGAGCTTGGTGAGGCTCAGCAGCTGGTTGGCCATGCCGGTGGCGCGATCGACCGTGTGCAGCATCTGCGGCAGCACTTCGGAGGCCGGCACGTCGCCGGCGATGGCCGATTGCAGCTGCGTGCGCAGCACCGACATCGGCGTGCGCAGCTGGTGCGAGGCGTCGGCCAGAAAGCGGCGCTGCTGCCCCACCCATTCGCGCTGGCGGCGATGCAGTCCGTGCATGCGCTCGACCGCCGGCCGCAGCTCGGCCGGGCCGTCATAGACCGAGACGTCCACCTGCGGCGAATCGAGCGCCTGGCGCGCGCGTTCGAGCCAGCGCGAAGCGATCGCGACGCCGCTCCAGATCACCAGCGTCATTGCGGCGGCCGCGCCGTAGACCCAACCGAGCAAGCTTGTCGGCAGTTCCTGCCAGAGCGCGACGCGCTCGCGCAGCGGCTCGGCCACCTGCACGACCACGCCTTCGCCGGCTGCGGCACCAGGCACGTGGCGCAGCGCCGAGGCCGCACGCATCGGCGAGCGGCCGCGCTGCGTGATGTAGAGCCGCGGCAAGCCCGAGTCGGGCAGCCCGGTGCGCCACGGATAGGCCGCGAGCGCGCGATCGCCTGCCAGCCACTCACCGCCCATGGTGCTCACCCGGTAGAAGAGCGGCTCGGCGATCGGCGGCGCCGAAGCGAATTCCTCGCCCTGCGCTGCCGATTGAACGATCTGCGACAGCGCGACGGCCAAGCGCTCGTCCTGCGCCTGCGCGACCTGCAGGAAAGTCGCGGCGCCGTGCCACAGCGTGATCAGTGCCACGGTCAACCACAGGCCGCCCAGCAGCCAGGCCAGCAGGAAGTGACGCAGCGATGCCGCGCGGAGCAGGCGTTGAGGCCATATTTCCACCCTAGGCCCGTTGCGCAGCCGTGCTCGCGTCGTCGCACAGCAGGTAGCCGACACCGCGCAGCGTGAGGATCTCGACGCTGGCGCCGTGCAGTTTCTTGCGCAGCCGGTGCACGAGCACCTCGACCGCATCGACGTTCGCCGCATCGTCGGCGCCGAACACCGCATCGCGCAACGCGTCCTTGGGCACGACGTGATCGACGCGCGACATCAGGCTCTTCAGCAGCTCGGCCTCGCGCGGCGAGAGTTCCAGCGGGCTCTGGTCGCGGTAGAAGGCATTCGACGCCGCCTCATAGCGAAGCTGGCCGCAGCGCAGCTCGCCGTCGCGCCCGAGCCGGCGCGTGAGTGCACCGAGCCGCGCGATCAACTCGTCCAGGTCGAAGGGTTTGGCGAGGTAGTCGTCGGCACCGGCATTCAGGCCCGCGATGCGATCTCCGACCGCGCCGCGCGCCGTCAGCACCAGCACCGGCGTGAGGTTGCCGTCCCCGCGCAGGCGCTGCAGCAGTTCGAGCCCGTCCAGGCCGGGCAGCGAGAGATCGAGCACGATCACGTCGAAGCGCTTCTTGCGCGCCGCCGCCAGCGCCTCGACGCCATCGGCGCAGCACAGCAGCTCGAATCCGCGCGAGGACAGGCTGCGGGACAGCACCCCCGAAAGGTCGAAATCGTCTTCCACCAGCAGCAGCTTCATGCCCTGCATGGTGCCATCGCTTGAGTGAGTCCGAACCCGGACTTGCCCCGCTCGGCGATGAAAGGCATCCGAAAGGCAGGCCGCCTCAGGTGGTGGTCTGCCCGACCTTGATCTGCCATCCGTCGATCAGCGTATCCGGGTCGCCCTCGATGTTCGTCGCGATGCCATCCATCAATCGCTTGTCGAAGCGTGGGTTGAGGTTGAAGAGCTGCGACAGTGCCTCGCTCACCACATGGTTCTTGCCGCCTTCCTGCCGCGCGGCGCCGAGTTCGGCCGCCGTCAACAGCGTCTGCAGGTTAGTCTCGGAGATGCCCCACAGCGTCGCCGTCTCGCGGCGCTCGCCGTCGACGGTGACGAAGATCGGTTTCACGATCGGCTGCTTTGGCGGCTTCTGCTCTTCGCCTTCACCCGGCTTCTCGGGTTCGCCGGGCTCGTGGCCCGGTGGCGTGGTCGGGCTGCTTGACGGCGGACTGGTCGGCGTCGGACCGGTCGATGGGGTCGGCTGGCCCGGCTTGGCCGGGTCCGCTTCGAACAGGCCGGTGAAGCCGTTCCAGACCATCTGCACCACGCTGTCCTTCTTCTCCTGCTCGGTGCCGGCGAGGGCCTTGTAGAGCACCGTCGCCGCCGGCACGACCGCGATGGAGCCGACCGCCGACCATTTGAGGATCTTGGTGGTGGTCGGGAACGCGCCGTTGCGCAACGCCGGAATCTGCTGCAGGCCGACCCAGGTGAGCGTGAGCGCGCCCTGCGCGAAGGCGCCGTACGCCAGGATCTCGGGGCCGGTCTCGAGCAGGCCCACGCCCACCGCGCCGGCACGCCCGGCGCTCAGCAGCCCGGCGTAGTCGCGGTACTTGTTCCAGGCGTCCTTCTTTATCTGGGCCGCTTCCTTCTCGGCCGCCAGCTTGGGATGGGCGCCGAGGTAGTCGTCCTCGTTCATGTTCGCCGCCTTGGCCTTGGCGGTGATATTGCTCTTCACCGTCTCGAGCGCATCCACCTTGTTGTTGTAGATGTAGTTCGCGGCGAGCGTGCCGATCGACAGCCCGTCGGCAAAGTTGCCTGCATGTGTCTGCAGCGAGTTGCCTGCGTTCAGCGGCTTGAAGAAGGTACCCACGAAGGTGTTGAGGCTCACCGCGATGGTCGCGCGGCGACTGACCTGGCCGAGCCGCGTGCTGGGCGAATTGGTGCTGCCGCCCAGGCCTTCCGCCTCCTGCGGATCGACCCCCCCGTTCTTCTTGTTCGAGAAAAGCGTTTCCAGCTTCTCGTAGAGCGCCGCATGCGCATCGCGCAGTTCGGTCCGCTGCTTGGCGGAGTTGCTGAACCTGGCATGCACCTCGGGAAACTCTCGCAGCAACCGAGCCTCGGGCGAGTTGTCGGGATGCGACCGGTCGCCCGCGAGCCGCAGTTCGTCCGCGCTCATCTTGTCGATGCGCAGCAGCAGCTCGCTGCCGATCTCCCTCTTGCTCTTGTTCGGGAACTCGCTGCGCAGCCCGTCGTAGAAGTCGCGCAGTCCCGCCACGCCCTTCATGTACCGGGCGGGTGCCAGCGTCTCGGCCATCTCGCCGGGCGAGCGAATGGTGTGCAGCTGGAAGTTCTTCTCGGAAGGTGCATCCGGCCATGCCTCGCGGCTTGTCTTGAGGGTCTCGCCGAGTTTGGCGACCTCGTTCACCTTGTCGCGCAGCGACTGGGCCTTGGCCTCGTCCATGATCTTGTCGCCGCGCCAGCCGCTGCCGTTGATAACCTTGTTGGCCAGCTTCTCGGCCGTTTCGCGGTCACCGCGCGTGGCCGCGGCCATCGACTCCTTCATGCGCTGCGCCGCGGTGAGATAGGCGGCGCGCCCGAAGCTCGACAGCGGGTAGCTGAGGTAGCCGGCCGTGGCCCCGCCGGCCCGGTCCGCAGGCCAGCCGAACACCGGCTTGATCACCTCGGCGCCCATGCGCGCGCCTGCGGCGAACGCCGCCCATCGCTTTGCGTGGATCAAGCCGTCTTTCGGCTCCGCCGACAACATGCCCTTGATGCCCTGCTTCCAGGTCGGTACACCGGTCGCCGCGGCGAGCGCCGCGGCGTCCCTCGCGTTGGGCACGCCGATCGGCAGCACCTGGTTCTCGCCGTTCACATGCACCGCACCCGCGATCTCGTCTGCCGCAGCCTTGCGGCGCGCGCTCAGCGGCAGCTTGGCCGCATCCGGCTGCACCCGATGGACCCAACCGCCGCCATTGCGCGCAGCGGCCGCACTGGCCTCGGCGAAATTGTCGTAGGTGTCGCGGTTGCGGACCCGCACGCCGCCCTTCCCGGCATCGACGGCGTCGGGCGAGGCGTCCCTGTTGGCATAGATAGTGTCGCGCGGGCCAAGCTTCGAGACCACGAAGCGAACGCTTGAGCCCGCCGGCGGATCCTCCATCAACGCGGCAGTGACCGCAGCCTCGTCGGCCGACGGCTGCAGCGGTTTGGCATGCGGATCCTGCTGCCCCGCCAATTGCTGCCGCCGAATGAGGCCGTTCGCGTGGCCGGCCACGCTGGCCCAGCTGCGGTTCCGGCCCAGCGTCGTCGGCGGCAGCGGCACGCCGTCGGCATCGAAGCCCGCAGTGCTGCGGCCGCCGGCGGCGGACGAAGCCTGCGCTGTCGGGTTCGTGGCGGGCGGCCGCGCACCCGTGCTGCCGGAAGGCAGCGATGCCGAAGGACCCGAGCCCTGCTGCCCTTGCCCCTGCGGATTGACCGGCTGCTGCCCCTGCCCGCCCTCTCCACGCGCGCCGGTCCCGCCCTGGTTGTTCGCCGATGCCTGCGCGCTGAGTTGGCGCACGGTCGCCTGGCGATGCGGCGAGCGCGTGAACGGCGCATTGGGCGCCTGAACGTCCGCGCCGACGGCCAGGGACAGCTGCTGCTCCTGCGACCTGCGCGCCGATGCCGGCACCGAGCCCGGCCCCGGGTCCGGCCCCTCGCCGGAACGGCGCAGGAGCAGCGAATGCACTGGGGCCAGCGGCGCATCGGGCACCTCCGCCGGGATGAACGGAGCGCCGTCCGGATGCAGCACGCGGACGTTGTCGGGCCGCGGCTCGCTCGGCGGCGCAGGCTGTTCGCGGAAGGGCAACAACGGATCTTCCGCAGCTGCGGCCGCGATCCGCTGCGGATCGTCCACTACCGCGGGGTTGCGCCGGCTGGCCAGCGGCACGACATTGCTTCCGTCCGGCGCGCCTTCGTTGACCTGGGTTGCATGCGTGGCCGGCGGCATCTGGCCCTGCGCAGTGTTCACCATCGGCTTGACCGCGTTGTGCACGCGAACGTAGCCGCGTGCGAACACCGGCGAGGCGAAACCGGCGAGATTCAGGCCCAGCATGCCGAGCTGCTTCTCGCGGTCAGCGGAGCTCATGTGCTCCCAGTTCTCGATCGTGTAGCGCGCACCTTCCTCGAAGGCAACAACGCTGCCCACGCCGAGCGGCTTGGCCGCCGCCGCGGCTGGCCGCCCCCATGTCGCGGCGCTTTCCGCATAGCGCTTGACATCGGCGAGGTGCTTGCCGGCTGCGGCCGCATCGCCCGCCTGGCCGGCCGTCGTCGCGGCTTTCAGCGCACTACGCGCGCGCATCGCCTGCATGGTGGCGCGCGTGGAGGCGCCGACCACCGGCACGCTGACCGCCGACAGCCCGAGGTTGAGCCAGTCCAGGCGCGCCTGCGTGCTAGTGAGCGGATTGATGTTCTGGCCGTGGCTGCTCTGCCTGACCAGGCTCTCGGTGGAGGTCGCAATGCCATAGCCGGCAGCCAGTGCGGCCGCCGAGCCGGCAATGAGCATCACGCCCGGTGCCGACAGCGTGCCGAGCGAACCCACCGTGAGCACGACGCCGGCCACGACGCCGGCGACGCCGGCCACGACGTCGAGGTGCGACTTGCGCCTGAAGGTCTCCCAGCCGGTCTCGGTGCGCGCATCGCCGCTGAAGAGCTTGACGTTGCCGTCGGCATCGAGCGTGAAGTTGCCGTCCTCCGGCGTCACGAGGTTCACGCCTTCGACCGGCAGGTTGTTGTTGGCGCGGTAGTCGTCCAGGCTCTCGTACTCCCAGCCCTGCTCGTCGACGTACTTCGCTTCGCCCGGCTTGGTCTCCACCTTGAACAGCGCGGTCTTCACGATGCCGCCCTGCTCGCCCTCGATGCCGTAGACCACCGGCAGCACCATCACCCTGGCCTTGTCGCCGCCCAGCTCGACCAGCTTGTCCACCGTCTTGTCAAGGATTTCCTTCTGGTCCTTGCCGAGATTTCCGAACAGGTTCTGCGTCTGCTGCAGCCGCTCGTTGTTGGCCGGCGTCGCCGGATCGAGCGCGATGTCGGGCGTCCAGCCGAGCGCGATCGCGACCTGGTTCGCGAGCTGCGTGCGGTTCTGCATCTGCGTGAACTGGCCGCCGTACTGCACGTAGTGGCTGTTGATGATGGACTGCGCCATCAGCTCCGGATCCTTCATGAAGAGCTTGTAGAGCTCGGCGCCGTCGCCATGCTGGTCGGGCCGCAGGTTCTGGGCGATGAAGTTCTGCTCGCGTGCGCTCGCGCCCTCGGTGGCACCTGCCGCCAGGTAGCGCTGGGCAATGTCTGCCTTGCCCTGCGCCGCCTGTAGCGCCTGCCAGGTGTCGCTGCCGGTCTCGGCGAGCGACGGGTTCTCGCGCTTCCATTTGTCGTGCGCCGCCTGGGCCGTGCCGAGATCGCGCTTCGCGCTCGCGGTGTGGAACGTGTTGTGCGAGCCCAGCCAGGTGCTGCGTGCTTCGACCGCCTTGGCGCGCGCGTCGCTCTCCAGCTCCGACGGCGGCTTGGCGTAGCACACGGGCTGCGCACGGCCCGCGCGCTCGTTGGCCTCGTAGAGCTGGCGCGTACGGCTGGCTTCCTGCCACAGCAGTACCGCATCCACCGCCGCCTGCTCGTTCTTCGCGATCGTGAGGCTCGAGTTGGCATCGTCGAGGGCGTTCTTCAGCGCGGTGCGATCGCCGGTGCCGGCGTCGTAGGCGGCCTGCGCCTTGTCACGCTCGGTGGTTGCGGTGCCGACGTTCTGGTCCACCGTCTTCTTGCGCTGCGTGAGGTCGTCGCCCAGCCGCAGCGTCGGCACCGGCTTGCCGTCCGGACCGATCAGCGGCTCTTCGCCGGGCGCGGGCGGGGCCTCGGCCTTGGCATCGCGCAGCTGCTGCTCGACCGTGCCGCGTTCGCTGCGCGCCTGCGCCAGCCGCCCGTTGCCGAACTCCGAGGTGTCCCACAGCCGCGCCGTGGCAGGATTCATCTTGTACTCGCCCTCGCGCACGACGAAGTTGCGCATGTCGCCATAGCGCTCGGACTTCTGCCAGCCGACGACATCGGAGTCCTTCTTGACGATCACCGTGTAGCCGCCGCCGCATTGGTCGAAACGCACTTCGATGTCGTCGGGCGAGAGTCCGCGCGGCAGGCCTTCGGCAATGACCTTGCCGTCCTTGCCGGGCTTGATATTCCAGGTCGGGTCGTAGTTCTCCGGGTAGACGTCCGCCGTGACCGACTCGCCGTTCTTCATGAACATCGACAGCTTCGGCTTGGCGAAATCGGTCTGCCCGTACTGGTTCTGCGCCGCGTACCAGTCGCGTTCGGCGTCGATCAGCTCGAGCTGCGTCTCGTAGTCGCGCACCGTGAGCTTCGCCGTATCGAGCTCGTCCAGCGCCTTGTCGCGCTCGGCCTCGGTCGCGGTGCTGCCGGGTGCAGTGAGCTTGTCGACCTTGTCGGACTTGGCCTGGTAGTCGCTGCGCGCCTGCGGCAACTGCTCGTTGCGCATCTTGTTCTCGTCGGCGGCCGAGAGCCTGGGCTGCGATTCCTCGTGCTTGTTCTGCGCCTCGCGCGCGGTCTTGCGCAGGCCCTCGAGTTTCGCCGCACCCACCGGCTTGCCCGCAGCCTGGTCGCGCTCGGCGCTGCGCAGGTCCTGCATCGCCTTCAGCGCGTCAGCCTCGGCTTGCGCGGTGCGCTGCTTCTCCAATGCCGCGCCGAGTTGCTGCGGCGTGGCCGGCGTGGCGGCCACCGGCCCGATGAAACCTTCCGGCCGCTTCGCGGTCGTTCCAGCCTGGGCTGCCGCCACGCCGGCATTGGCATCGGCCAGCCGCTGGTTGATGGCATCGGCGTTGTCGAGGTAGCGCCCGGCGTCCAGCCTGGGCCCGCTGCCGTCGGCGCCGCCGATCAAGTCTTCCTTGACCTTGGCCAGCGCGGAGCCGGTATCGCCCACGCGTTTCGTATCGGCCTCGCGCTTGTCGTGCGCGGCCCAGAGGCGGGAGGTCACGGGGTCGAGTTCGGTCTTCTTGTCGCCGTCGACGTAGTAGTACTTGCCGTCGCTCGCCTGGACCTTCTTGCCCTCCTCGCTGCCCGGCTTGGCCCAGAAGGCAGGGTCGTAGCCTTCGGCCTCGACGGTCTTGGTGGTCGTCTTGTCGCCGTCGCGCTCGGTCACCGTGTAGGTTCCGGGCCGCACCTGCGACTCGGCATTCCAGGCGCCCTCGGCGTCGGTGTACTCGATCTCGGCGTCGCTGCGATCGAGCTTGGCAGCCTCGTCGTCGGCGAGCGCGCGCATGTAGCGCTGGCCATCCTGCGCATCCCGCAATGCCGCGTCGGCCTCGGCGATCTTGGCCGGGTCGCCGCCGGCCACCACCTGGTCGTACTTGGCGTTCAAGTCCTTGACCTCGAGATCGGCCGCACGCGCGTTGTAGTCGGCGTTGACCGCGCCAACGACATTGGTGTTCGGATTGGCCGGGTCCGCCGGGTCGCTGGTGCCGAAGGCCTTGATCAATCCGTCTAGCCTGGCGTCGGCCCGGTTCGCCACGCCACGCAGGCGCGCGGCCTCGTCTTTGGCGTTCTGCTTGGCGGTGACGATGGTGTCGTTGCCGCCGGGGCCGTCGCCGAAGCCAGCGGCGTACTGCTCGGCCTTGTCGGCCGCGGCATCGGCATCCGTCGCTTCGGTGCGCGCATCGGCGACCTGCTTCTTGCCCGACTGGTTGACGTTGTACTGCTCGCTGCGCAGCTGGCGGATCTCCGGCGTCTCCCCCTTCACGCCGGCCTGTGCCTTGTCGATGTAGGCGCCCATCTGCTCGGGGTCGAAGACGCCTCCCTTGTCGATGGCCTGGTTGATCCTGGCGGCCTCCTGATCGATGGCGGCGTTCGAGTCCTTGCCATCGGCCTGCGCCTTCAGGCCCGCGGTGCGCATGTCCTGCTGCGCGGCGTCCAGCCAGTCTGTGACCGCGACGTTGAGCGCCGCCTTCTCTTCCTTGCTGCCGTCGCCGCCCCGGGCCTGCGCGTCGAACACCGGCTTGGCGGCCGCCTGCGCCTTCTCGAGCAGGGCCTGCGTGCCTGTGCTGGGGGCCGGCTGGTCGGCGCCCTGCGCGCCGGCCGCGGGCGCATACAGCGCCTGCGTTTTCTGCGCGGCATCGACCTCGCTCTGCGCCGCGCGGGTGGCTTCCGACGGATCGCTCGGCGCGCGCCGCTGGCGCACGTCGTCGAGCTTGGAATTGGCGAGCGTCTCTTCCTTGGTGCGCAGATTGGCGGTGGCTTCCTTCTTCAGCGCATCGAGCTCATCGGTCTTGGCCTGCGCGCGCAGCTTCGCCGCCGCGTCCTGCTCGGCCTGGGTCTGCGCCTTCTTCGCCTCCGCGGCGTCGGCCAGCTTTCTCGCTTCGTCGGCTTTCTTGCGCGCCTCCGCGGCCAGCCTTCTGGCTTCGGCTGCGATCCGCTGGGCTTCTTCCGCTGCCCGGCGCGCGGCCTCTTCGGCGCGACGCCGCTGCTCCTCGGCAGCCCTCTGGGCCGCCGCGTTGTCGATGGCGGCCTGCGAGGCGCCGGACGATGAATGGGCAGGTGCAACCATGGCAACTCCAGTGATGCGTGGGTTCAGGAAAATGGAAAGGGACAGCGCACGGCAGCGTCACTCCTGGCCCTGTGCCCAGCGCAGCAGCTTGGCCACCGGTGCATAGAGGGAACGCGGAATGGCCTGGTCCACCGGCACTTCGGCGTAGATGCGCTCGGCGAGCTGCGGTTCGAACTCCATTGGCACCAGGCCTTCGCCGGCGAAGCGCCGGATCTGCGCGGCGGCCTCGCCTTCGCCGCGCGCGATCACGCGTGGCAGGTCGGTCTCGCCGAAATACTGCAAGGCCACCGCGACGCGCGCCGAATGGATCACCGCCGAGGCCATGCGCACGCGGTCGGAGAGGCTCGCATACACGGCCTCGAAGTGCGCCGAGCGCCGCCGCGACTGGTTGATGGGATCGCCTTCGTTTTCCTTGTATTCCTGCCGGATGTCCTCGATGGACATGCGCTGCTGCTTCATGAACTCGTAGTGCTCGTGGGCGTAGTCCACCAGCGCCATCAGCGCGTAGATCAGCACCGCCCAGCCGAAGGCGACCAGCGTCATATGGGCCGCGGCGGTCATGATCGCGGCCGGACGCGCATAGCCCAGCTTGAGCGAGGTATCGACGAAGCCGCGCACCACCAGGTACATCAGCGCCGCAAGCAGCATCGTCTTGATGCTCATCTTCAGCAGGTTGATGAGGTTGCGCGTCGAGAAGACGCGCTGGAAGCCCTCGGCCGGGTTCAGGCGGTTCATGTCGGGCTTGAGGCGTTCCCAGGCCGCGACGCCGCCGACCTGGAACAGCGAGCCGACGATGCCGGCCGCTGCGGCGATGCCCATGATCGGCAGCGTGCCCCACACGAGCGCCTCGCCGGTGTGCAGCAGCAGCTCGCCGAAGCGGTCGTCGGGCTGCGTCAGCAAGCTGGTGCTGGTCGCGTGCAGCCAGAGTTCGCTCAGCAGGCTGTAGATGGCCTCGCCGGCCAGCCAGATCGAGACCACCACCACGGTGAAGACGGTGGTCGACGCCACGTCGGCGCTGAACACCACCTCGCCGCGCTTGCGCGCATCGCGCAGGCGCTTGGGTGTGGGCTTCTGGTCTTTCTCGGCCATGGTCGCTACAGCGTTGCCCTCAGAAAGTCGAGCACACCGTTCTCCGGCCGCAGGAATTCCTGCAGCGACTCGTACACGAAGAAGAGGAAGAGCAGCATCATCAGATGCGCCAGCAGGCTCTTGAGCGGCTGCGAGAACACGAACACGTTGAGCTGCGGCGCCACTCGGCTGATGAGGCCCATGCCGAGCTCTACCAGCAGCAGCACGAAGATCACCGGCGCCGCGAGCTTCACGATCCAGAGGAACAGGGTGTCGCCCTGGCGGATCGCGAATTGCTCCAGCACCGCGCCGAGATTCGGGAAGAAGGAGGCGACCGGCCATAGCCGATAGGAGTCGACGACCACGCCCAGCATCGCGAGCAGGCCTCCGGCCGACACGAAGAGCGTGATCACCATCCAGCCCAGGAATTCGCCGGTGGGCCCGTTCTCGTGGCCAGCCACGGGATCGAAGAAGGAGGCGTTGGCGGAGCCGGTCTGGAAGTCGATCAGGTCGCCGACGCTCTGGATGGCCCAGATGAAGATCCCGAAGCCCAGGCCCAGCAGCAGGCCGATCAGTGCCTCCTTGCCGGCGATCAGCACCCAGGTGCCGATGGAAGCCGAAGGCATGTCGCCCGCCACCGGCGACATGAAGACCGCGAGCATCAGCAAGAGGCCGTTGCGCACGATGCCGGTGATCATGCCGCCGGACAGGAAGGGCACGACCGCGAAGATCGCAAACAGCCGCGGCAGCGTGAGCACCACGGCGGAGAAGAGCTTCTCGATGCTGGCGAGTTCGATGGTGTCCATGGCTAGACCATTCGCCGCGCGGCCCAGGCCTGCGAAGCCGTTTCCTCGGCCGTCTCGTCCTGCCGCAGTTCCGTGAGGCGCAGCCGCTCGATGCGGGCGCGCTGCTGCATCTGCTGCGCCTTCTCGAGTTCGCCGCTGGCCGCGCGCAGCTGTAGTCGGCTCGCTTCGAGCACCTGCTCGCGCTGCGCGTGCGCCTGTCCCGCTTGCGCTGCGGCCCGACTGGCTTGTGCAATCTGCGCGTCGAGCGCGCCGCTCCAGGCGCCAGCATGCCGCAGCTGCGCGATGCTGCATTGCCCGCCCGAGAGCGCGCCCACGGTGGCCTGCCAGTGCTGCGCCTTGCTCTGCATCTCCTGCTGTCGTCGGGCCTCGGCCTGCTGCAGCTGCGCATGGCTTGCTTCGGCAGCCTCCCGGTCGCGTGCGACGATGCCCATCGCGACGCTCTTCTGGCGCTCGCGCACGTCGATCAGCAGTTTCCAGTCGATGGCCATCAGCGCTCTCCGAAACGCCGCAGCGCCGCCAGGGATTGCGCATAGGCCTGGCTGGTCTCCGGCGGCTGCGACAGGAAGTCGAGCATCGCCGGCCGCGCCGCGATGGCCTCGTCGGCCAGCGCATCGCTGCCCGGCTTGTATTCGCCGATCTGCACCAGGAGCTCCATCTCCTGGTACTTGGCGAGCAGGCCGCGGAAATGCGCGGCCGCGGCGCGGTGCTCGCGCGACGCGACCAGCGGCATCACGCGGCTGATGCTGGCCAGCACGTCGATGGCCGGATAGCGGTTGGCGGCCGCGAGCTTGCGCGACAACACGATGTGGCCGTCGAGGATCGAGCGCACCTCTTCGGCGATGGGGTCGTTCTCCTCGTCGCCCTCGGTCAGCACCGAGTACACCGCGGTGATGGAGCCGGTCCTGCCCTGCCCCGCACGCTCCAGCAATTGCGGCAGCATCGAGAAGATCGACGGCGGATAGCTGCGCCGGGTCGGCGGCTCGCCGCTGGCCAGGCCGATCTCGCGCTGGGCGCGAGCGAAGCGCGTGAGCGAATCGACCAGGAGCAGCACCTTCTTGCCCTGGTCGCGAAAGTGCTCGGCAATGGTGGTCGCGACATAGGCCGACTTGATGCGCTCCATCGGCGGCCGGTCGGAGGTGGAGACCACCATCACGGTTCTGGCCAGGCCTTCGGCGCCGAGGTTGTGTTCGATGAACTCCTTGACCTCGCGGCCGCGCTCGCCGATCAGCGCGATCACGTTGACCTCGGCGGTCGAGCCGCGCGCTAGCATGCCGAGCAAGGTGCTCTTGCCCACGCCGGGCGGCGAGAACACGCCGACGCGCTGGCCTTCGCCCAGCGTCAGCAGCGCGTCGAGGGCGCGGATGCCGGTGGCCAGCGGCGCCTCGATCATGCGGCGCGCGAGCGGGCTCACCGGTTCGCGGTGCACGGGCTGCTGCAGGTGCGTGGCCAGCGGGCCCAGATCGTCGATCGGTTGGCCCAGCGCGTCGAGCACGCGGCCCAGCAGTTGGGTACCCACCGGACAGACATGGCCGCGCCCGGTCGGCAGCACTTCGGTCAGCGCCGAGATGCCGTTGATCGGGCCCAGCGGCGTGAGAATGGCGGTGTTGTTGCGGAAGCCCACCACTTCGGCCAGGAGCGGCGGCTCGCCCGGCGTGACCAGCTCGCAGAGCTCGCCCACGTGGGCCTGGATGCCGGTGGCATCGATCAACATGCCGACCGCCTTGCTCACGCGCCCGCGCATCGCGACCGGCGTGACGCGGCCGAAGGCCTGCTCGAGATCGGCGACGATGCCGAGCGCCGCGTCCGACACCAGCGGGCCGTGCGCGCTCATTGCTGGCCTCCTTCCGCGCGTTCGACCATGCCGCTGCGCTCCATCGCGCGGCGGAAGGCTTCGAGCTGCGCATCGACGCCGATCTCGAGCACGCCGGAGGCCGTCTGCACGACGCAGGCTCCCGCAGGCAGCACGGGATCGGCGGCGAGGCTCACGGTCATGTGCCAGTTGGTTTCGACCTGCAGGCGAGCCAGCACCTCGCGCATGGTCGCTTCCTGTGCCGGCGCCACGCGCACTGTGATGAAAGGCTCGCTGCGGATCAGCGTGTCGATGCGCAGCAGCGCGGCCTCGAACAGCGCTGCCGGTTCCGCATCGGCGATGAACTGGCCCACGGCCTTGACCACGATCTGCGCCATCGACGTGCGCAAGGCGTGCAGCTGCCGTTCGGCGGCCAGCGTTTCGGACACCAGCTGCTTTGCGTACTCGGCCTTGGCACGCTGCAAGCCCTCCTCGTAGCCTTGCCTGCGGCTCGCCTCGGCCTCGTGCACGGCCTGCTGGACGATTCGGCGCGCTTCCTTGCGCGCGGTGTCCACCACGGCCGAGGCATCGAGCAGGGCCGCGTACTCGTTTTCCTTGAGCACCTTGCGCTCGCTCAGGAGCTGCAGGTTCTCGGTGGTGATCAGAAAAGCCAGTCCCATTGCGGCAGTCTTTCGGGAACGATGCACGAGAGCATCAGTTCGTGGAGTTGGCGGGACTGCGGTGGCGCGAGCTGCGGCACACGGAAGTCCGAAATGCGCCGCGGCAGCTTGTGCTGCAGGCGGCGCAGCACGGTGTCGCCTTCGGGCGCGGCTGCGCCCAGCAGCAGGCGATAACCGCGGTCGACGACGACGCGGCCGGTGGCGATGGGACGCTGCTGCACAGCCGCGCTGTCCATCCGCAGTTCGGTGAGCTGCGGCACGCGGTCGAGCACGAAGTCCACCGCGTCGGCATCGAAACGGCAGGCCTGGCGCCGGATCTGCGAGCCGGCACCGCCGCGCAACCTGAAGAGCGGGAGGTGAGCGCAGAAGCCGAGGTAAGCCGCGAGCCTGCGTAGCGAGGCGGCGTCGAGCAGCGCCAGCCGCTTGAGCCGCGAATCGAAGTTGTAGTCGGCCGCCGCAACGATCGGCGCCTGGCCGTGCCGCAGCAAGTCGGCCAGCACCGCACGCCCGGCTCGTCCCAGCCGCGCCGGCGAACGGTGTCGCGCGGGCCAGTTCGAGGGCAGCCAGCTCGGATGCAGGTCGAGCTCGGGATGCAGGTTGAAGCGCATCACCAGGCGCACCAGGTCCATCGGGCCGGGCGCGGCCTGTGGCGGGGTGGGCGCAGTGGCGGCGGCCTGCATCGGCATCAGCGTCGGAAGACCTGGCCTCGCGTCCAGCTGCGCCAGTCGAGGCCTTGCCGGCGCAGGAGCGTGGGCAGCACCATCAGGCACACCGCGGCCGCGAACAGCAGGCCCAGCAGCACCATCGCGGTCTCGGTCGAGAACATGCCGAGGACCAGCGGCCTGGGCACGCCGCCCGCGCCGGCGGCCGAGGCGCTCGCCGGCCTGCGCGTCTCGAACAGCGACAGCGAGACCTGGTCGTGCGCGAGCCCTTCGATGCTGTGCGCCACCATGTCCTTCACGGCCGGCGCCAGCAAGCGGATGTCGACGTCGGGCCGGTGCTTGATGAAGACGGCCGCCGAGGACGGACGGATCTTGTCACCGAGCGGATCGTTGGCCGGGATCACGACGTGCACGCGCGCCGCCACCACGCCGTCGACGTTGCGCAAGGTCTGCGACAGTTCCTGCGACACCGCATAGATGTAGCGCATGCGCTCCTCGGAAGGGGTGGACACCAGGCCCTGCTTCTGGAACACCTCGCCCATGGTGGCGTAGCGCTCGGCCGGCAGGCCCTGGGCGCGCAGCAGCTCCAGCGCGCTGCCCATGCGGGCCTCTTCGACCTCGACCTGCCAGTTGCTGCCTTCCAGGCGGCTCTTGGCTGCGTCGATGCCCTCCGCCGACAAGGCGGCGACGATCTCGTTGGCTTCCTGCTCGTTGAGATTGGAATAGAGCGCGACCTTGCAGCCCGCGAGCGCGAAGAGCAGGACGAGCGCGGCAAACCAGCGAGAGCGCTTCATTGCTGGTTCTTCAGCAAGGTGCCGAACAGGCTGGTGGCAGCGCTCGCCAGGCCCGTGGAGATGTGCATCTTGGCGAACATCATGTGCGCCTCCATCGAATGGTCGGTCATGGCGAACATGGTCTTGATCGGGTCGGACATGTCGATCGACTCGAGCATGCTCTTGCGCATGTCCTCGTAGGAGCGCACGTTCCCCGAGAACTGGGCGGCCAGCGACTGGGCCGCGTCGCCCAGCGCGCTGGGCGCGGCCACCGAGGACGGCGGCGCCTGCACGCCCTGCATCATGTTGGCGAACATCCGGGTCTCGCCCGGATCGAAGCGCGAAGCGGTCGTGGCCTGCTGCTGCGCGGCGGGTCCGGCGAGCTCGGCCGGCGGCGCGCTCGCGGCGGCCAGCACTGTGGGATCGGTCATGGTTCACCTCCTTGGAAAAAAGGCCGCGCGCTACCGAAAAGAAGCCGGCAGCGCGCGGACCCGCTCTTTACGAGGACTTCGCCGATTGGCGGATGTCGTTGCCGGTGGACTTGGCCACTTCGCCGCCGGCAGCGCTGGCGCCGTTCACCGTGTGCGCGGTCGAGGCCGCGCCCTGGATGGCGGTGGATGCCGCCATGCTGGCCGACATCAGCCGCGCGTTGTCCGCCGCGGCCTGGTTCATTTGCTGGATCGAGTTGTCGACTGAGCCTGCCATGTTTCACTCCTGATCAAAGGTTGATGGTTCACTGGGTTGAAGGTCCTCGTCCCGGCAGGACGAGGCATTCCGCGCGGACGCTGGATCGCCGCACGAAATTCGGGGAACACGAGCTGCGGAAGGCTGGCTGCTCATCTCGTCATCTCGCAGGTTTGTTGTTCGGAACGCCGCCGCTCAGGACCAGCCCGTCGGCATCGATGCGCTTGAGTTCGGCGCCGGAGCGCAGCACCGAGCCTTCGTAGTAGCGGTTGCCGTTGGACAGCTGGATGTGGCGCAGGCCGTTACCGTCCTCGGTGATGCTCACCATGCGCGCCGGCAGCACGCTCTGCCAGCCGTCCCACCGCGCGCGCAGCTCGGCGTCCTTGTCCTCGGTCTTCGGCTTCTCCCGGTACTGCACCTTGTCGGACACCAGCACCGAAGGGTGCAGGTCTTCGCCGAGGCGCCGGATCTTCTGCCGCACCGCGCTGTCTTCCACCGTGCCGCTGAGCACCAGCCGGCCCTGGCCCGTGTAGGTGACGGCCACCCCGGGGTCGCCGACATAGCGCCGCGCCTGCTCGACCATGTCCTCGGCCGAATGCACGTTGACGCTGACCTTGCGGCCGAAGGGCGCCATCGCCTGCTCCAAGGCCTGGCGGCGCTGCTTCGATTCGACGTAGCCCTTGACGCTGAACTGCCCGCCCGGCGCGGCGACCACCTCCACTTCGGGGAAAGGCACGAGCGCCTTTTCCACCTCGGCCAGGTTGACGTGGCCGGCGGCGCCGCCTGCTGCGCCGCCGCTGCCGCCCAACAGGACCGCGGCGATGCCGAGCACGGCCAGCAAGGCCACCACGCCGCCTGCCCAGAGACCGAGGCGCCGCGCCCCCTGCATCGGCTGCCGCGCTTCGGCAGCGCCGCCTGCCGATGCATCCGCGGCCGGCGCGAACATGCGGTCCTCCTGCGTGCTCGCGGGGTAGCTGCGGTCGAGCTGGAAGTCGATCTGGCCGACGCTCACGATGTCGCCGGCCACCACGCTCCTGCGCGGCTGCAGCATCTCCTCGCCGTTGAGCCGCGCCGAGGCGGTGCCGAGCCGTTGCATCGCCACCACCAGCTCGCCGACCGTGAACACCAGGTGGCGCGGCAGCACGTCGCTGCCCGGCAGCATCACCTCGCATTCGCCGCCCGAGCCCAGCACGTTGATGCCGGGCTTGAGCACGATGGTGCGTCCCTTCACCGCGCCGCTCAGGAAGCGCAGGCACCAGCCGGCCGCCATCGCCGCAGCGGCTGGCGCGCCGAGGGCGTCGTCGAAGCTCGGCTCGGTGTCCATGCTCAGCCTCCGGGCCCGGACAGGGGCGGTGTCGACGAGAGCGGTGCCGAGGCCGTGGAGCCGGGCACGACGAGCCGCGGCGTCAGCAGGTAGAAGCGTTCCATGTTGGTCTGCTTCTTGTCGGCGTACTTGAAGAGGTTGCCCACGACCGGCACGTCCTTCAGCAGCGGCACGCCGGTGGTCGCGTTGCTCTTCTCTTCCGACGAATAGCCGGCGATCAGCAGGCTGGCGCCCTCGTCGACCAGCGCCTGCGTGTTGACGGTGCGGCGGCGCACGATCGGAATGCGGTCCACCGCCTGCGCGCTCAGGTCGCCGTCGACGATGTCGATGGACATCATCACGCCGCGGCCGCTCTTCTCGTCGATGATCAGCGGCGTCACGCGCACCGCGGTGCCGGCGGTGATGCTGAACAGGCCCGCGTCCTGGAAGCCGTCGACGCGCACGTAGAACTCGCTCAGGTTCTCGAGCAAGGCCTCGGTGTTGTCGAGGGTCATCACCTTCGGGCGCGCCACGAAGTTGGCATCGCCATTGCTGGCCAGCGCAGTCACGCGGGCCAGCAGGTAGTTGCGGGCGCTGTTGCCGATGGCGGCGGTGAACATCGCGCCCAGCGGCGTGGTGACCTGGCCCAGGGCGTTGACGCCGCCGATCTGGCCTGCCTCGGTGGTCGCGCCTTCCCAGTTGAGCGGCCCGCGGTCGCCGCGGCCGGTCTGGAAGTCGCCGTGCCGGCCATGCAGGCGCCAGTCGATGCCCAGGCTGCTGAGGTTGTCGGAGCTGATGTCCATGATCGTGACCTCGATCTCGACCAGCCGCGGGCGCACGTCCATCGACCGGATCAGCTGCTCGTACTGGACCATGCGATCGGGACGGTCGCGCACCAGCACCGCATTCATGCGCGTGTCGGCCTGGAACTGCGGCAGCTCGCTGCCGAAGCTCGGCAGGCTGCCGCCCGAGCTGCCGTCGGCGCTCGGGCCCATGCCCGGCATGTCGATCCTCGGCGCATTGATGCTCTCCCCGCTGCGCAGCTTGATCTGCCGATTGGGACCGACCGAGAACGGCGCATTGGGCGCCCGGCCGCTGCCGCCGGACTGGCTGCCGTTGCGGCCGTAGAGGCTGCGCAGCACGTTGGCCATGCCGGGAATCACGGTTTCCTTGCCCGAGCGGTTGATCTTGAAGTCCGATGCCCAGGCGTACTTGAGCGGAAACAGCCGGATCTCGGCGCCGTCGGCCAGCGCGGTCTTCTGATCCGCCAGCCTTACGGCCTGGCGCACCATCTCGACGTAGCGGCGCGGGCCGGTCACGTAGACGCTGGCATCGCTCTCGCTGATGCTGAGCGGGTAGCGCTCGTCGGAGATGCGCAGGCGCACCAGCGTCTCGGCGATGCGCGCGGCGTTCTCGGCGGCGATCGGCAGCACCTCGCTCTTCGCGTCGGCCGCCAGGTCGACGAACAGGAAGGCGCCGTCGAAATACCAGGTGAGCCCATTGACCGAGCACACGCTGTTGAGGATGTTCTGCGCTGGCCCGGAGAACTTGCCGCTGATGACGCCGCCGACCTTGGGATCGATCACCGCGGTGACGCCCTGCGAGGAGGCCAGCTCGCGCAGGAAGTCCGGCAAAGGCTTCTCGTTGGCGACGATCTGGAAGGGCCGGTTGTTGCCCCAGCGCAGCTCGGCCGCCACGCTTTGCTGCTGGGCCGCGAGCAGCAGCACCAGGACGGCGCAGGCGAGCAGCAGGAAGGCCTGCCGGCGCATGACATCGAGATGCGCGATCATCATGGCAAGGAAGCCAGAGTCTGGAAGGCGCGCTCCGCGAAGCGCATCACGTCGCGGCCCATCCAGCCGGCGGTGGCGATGATCGCGACCATCACCGCGATCATGCGGATCGACTGGCCGATGCTCTGGTCCTGCACCTGCGTCACCGCCTGCAGCACCGCCACGATGAGCGCGGTGAGCGTCGCGACCACCACCACCGGCAGCGAGATCCACAGTACGAGGAGCAGGCCTTCGCGTGTGATGTCCAGGATGTTCTGCGGTGTCATTGCGCGTTTCTTGATTCATCAATGAGCTTGCGGATTGGTGACCCAGCCCACCGGCTGCAGTGCCACGTCTTCGTCGACTTCCTGGTAGGACAGCACGGCGAGCTGCGGCGCCACCGGCTCGATCAGCGTCTTGACGTAGCGGCGCACGTCCGAGGAAGCAATCGCCACCACGCGGTTGGCGGTGGCGCCGAGGATGCGGCGCACCTGCTCGCGGATGTCTTGCGTGACGGCCGGGCTCAGGAGCAGCAGGTTGCCGCGCGGCGAGCGCTCGATCGCGTTCTGCACGCGCTCCAGCAGGCTGGACTCGAACAGGATGGCTTCGAGCTGGCGGTTGGGTCCGACATAGCGGCTGGTGATGTAGCGGCCGAGGTGGATGCGCACCAGCTCGGTCAGCGCGATCGCGTCCTGCTCCTTGGGCGCCCAGATCGCCAGGCATTCGAAGATCGCATGCAGATTGCGGATCGGGATGCCTTCCTGCAGCAGGCGCCGCAGCACTTCGGCGATGCGCTGCGGCGAGGCCACGCGCGACACCTCGGCCGCGAGCTCGGGCGCATCGCGTTGTACCGAATGCAGCAGGCGCTGCACTTCCTGCAGGCCGATCAGCTCGCGCACGTTGCGGCGCACCGCGTGGTCCAGGTGCAGGCCGACGACCTCCTCGTTGTTCCAGGCCTTGAGGCCGGGCTGCGCGCCCGGCACCCACACCGCGCGCGCGAACGGGCCGAAGGGTTCGGCGACTTCCGACCCGCCCGGTGGCGCTGCCGCCTCCGCCGGATCGAGCAGCAGCCAGCCGGGCTTGAGCCTGCCTTCGGACACCGCGACGTCGTGCACCAGCACCTGGTAGCCGTGTTCGGGCAGCCCGTCGGCATAGCCGAGCTGCAGTCGTGGAAACACCGGCCCCAGGTCGGATTCGACCGCGGTCTTCACGTCGGCCAGGTGCTGATCGAGCTGGTAGCGGTCGACCGTACCGCGCAGGTCGCTGGACAGGCGCACCGCGAGCGGTGCCGCGATCGCATGGTCGCTCTCGGTCTCCTCGGACGCCACCCCTTCGCGATGCGAGATCCAGCCCGGCGTACGTCGTCGCTCGCGCAGCATGCGCATGCTGAAGCCCAGGCCCAGGATGACGGCGGCCAGCAGGCCGAACACCCACTTCGGAAAACCGGGCACGACCAGGAAGCTGGCGACTGCGAGGCCGGCGATGATGAGCGCGCGCGGGTGCGCCATCAGCTGTTCGCCGATCTGGTGCGCGAGCTGCGTGTCGCGCCGGTCGCCGGTGCTGACGCGCGTGATCACGATGCCGGCGGCGATCGATACCAGGAGCGACGGGATCTGCGACACCATGCCGTCGCCCACCGTGAGGATCGCGTAGCGCTGCAGCGCGGTGCCCAGGCTCATGTCGTGCATCAGCGTGCCGATGGCAATGCCGGCGAGGATGTTGACCAGCGCGATCACGATGGCCGCGATGGCGTCGCCCTTGACGAACTTCATTGCGCCGTCCATCGCGCCGTGCAGCTGGCATTCCTGCTCCAGCAGCTGGCGGCGCTTCTGCGCCTGCGCCGACGAGAGCGCGCCGGCGCGCACGTCGGCGTCGATGCTCATCTGCTTGCCCGGCATCGCGTCGAGCGCGAAGCGCGCAGCCACCTCGGCCACGCGCTCGGAACCCTTGGCGATCACGATGAACTGGACGATCGCGATGATCAGGAAGACCACGCCGCCGACCACCACGTTGTTGCCGACAATCAGCTTGCCGAATGTGTCGATGATGTGACCGGCATTGGCATGCAGCAGGATCAGCTTGGTCGACGCGATATTGAGCGCCAGCCGGAACAGCGTGGTGAACAGCAGCAGCGACGGAAAGGTCGACAGCGACAACGCCGAGGGCACGTACATCGCCACGATCAGGAGCACCAGGCTGATCGCCAGGTTGCTCGCGATCAGCAGGTCCAACAGCGGCGTCGGCAGCGGCAGCACGAACAGCGCCACCACCACCACGAGCAGGCCGGCAAGCAGCAGATCGTTGTAGCGGCCGACATTGCCGAGCAGGTCGCGGACACCGCCACGGTACTGCGCCAGAGATCGCGAGGGGCTCGCCATTGCGTCCTTGCCTGATGGGTTCTTGGAGTTGTGGCGCCGATGCGCGTCGCACCAAACTGAATCGAACGTGGAAAAAGTCACGTCGCGGCGGACTCTAAGCGGCGCCAACTATTCACGGCAACCACGAGTTCTCGTAGGCGCGCGGAACTTGTCGCATGCGCGGCACTACGCATTTGCGTACTACCTGCGACACCTCCCATTGGCTAAGCTGCGCGTCCCGATGCGAGATGTATGCATGGCTTCGAGGTCTGTCGACAGTGACGAGTAGCAGCGATTTGTTCAACGAAAGCATGCATGCCGCCGCACGCTGCTGAGGCGGTGACGGAGCTCGGCGACTCGCGCGCGCTGCCCCGCGCCGATGCGGCCAGCGTGCGCGCGCTCAATCGCCTTTATGCGGCCGCGCCGCCATGCGAATTGAGGGCCGGCGACACGGGCTATCGCCTGCAGTGGAAGCACGATGCGGGGCTCGGGCAGATCGCGCGCGACAGTTATCGCTTCAAGCTTGGTGCGCATGTCGGCCACCTGGCGCTGGACGCGCCGAGCCTGCAGGTCTTGCTGGGCGAGCGCCGCATCGAGCTGCTGCCGCGCGAGCTGCGCTACATACTCTTGGCCGATGCGCTGCATCCGATGGTCGACGCACTCGAGAAGGCGCTGCGCCTGCATTTCGAATGGCAGCCCTCGGAGGCCGAGGCGCGAGAGCTGCGCGAGCAGGCGCCGCCGCGCTGCGACCCCGAGCGCGCGGCCTTTTTCGTCGCCACGCCTTCGGACGATGGCGCGAGCTTGTGCGGCTTCGTGCAGTTCGAGGATGCTGCAACGCTCGATGCACTGCTGCCGGCCGGCGCCGGTCCGCGCGCCGTGCGATCGAGCGCTGCCTTCGACGCGCTGCGCCTGCCGGTGCACTTTCTGCTCGGCAGCACGCCGATCTCGCTCGGCGAAATCACGAGCATCCGCCCCGGCGACATCGTCGGCATCGAGCAATGGAGCTCGTCGGGCGCCGCCATCGTGGTCACGGCCGCGCTCGCCGGGCCGGCGGGGCGGCAGCTCACGGCCTTCGCGGAGGGCTCGCGCATCACAGTTCAGCAATCGAGAGACAGTGCCATGAAGCCAGACATGCCCGCCCGTTCCGCCGACGCCGCCGACAGCGCCAACCTGCCGCTCGACCGGCTCGATGCGCTGGAGGTGTCGCTGCGCTTCGAAGTCGGCGAGCTGTCGCTCACGCTGGGCGAACTGAAGAGCATCCGCGCCGGCCACGTGTTCGAACTCGGCCAGCCGCTCAACCGCAGCCCGGTGCGCATCCTTGCGCACGGCAACGTGCTGGGCAAGGGCTACCTGGTCGCGGTGGGCGACCGGCTGGGCGTGCGCGTGTCGGAATTCGCGCCCGGCGAAGTCTGAGCGATGCAAGGCGGACTCCCCGAACCTCTCACGCTCGTCGCGCTGATCGTCGCGTTCGGCGTCGCGCCCTTCGTGGCGCTGATGGTGACCAGCTATACCAAGCTGGTCATCGTCTTCGGCCTCCTGCGCACGGCGCTGGGCCTGCAGCAGACGCCGCCCAACATGGTGCTCAACGGCATCGCGATCATCCTGTCGGTCTACATCATGGCGCCCGTGGGCATGGACGTCGGCGACGCGCTGAAGAGCCGCAGCTTCGGCGCCAAGGGCGAAGGGCTGAACGACATCGTCGCGGTGATCGATGCCGCCAAGGCGCCGGTGAAGGAGTTCCTGCAAAAGCACACGCACGAGCGCGAGCGGCAGTTCTTCCTGAAGTCGGCCTCCAACATCTGGCCGAAAGCGCGCGCCGAGCAGCTGCAGGCCGACGACTTCATGGTGCTGGTGCCCAGCTTCACGCTCAGCGAGCTGACGCGAGCGTTCCAGATCGGCTTCATCATCTACCTGGTCTTCGTGGTGGTCGACCTCATCGTCGCCACCGTGCTGCTCGCGCTCGGCATGTCGATGATTGCGCCGACCACCATCTCGCTTCCCTTCAAGCTTCTGCTCTTCGTGATGCTGGACGGCTGGACGCGTCTGGTGCACGGGTTGGTGCTGTCATACCGCTGACGCATTTGGAAGTACCGGCGAAATAGAACGAACCCAATGTGTCAGGGACATGTCGATCGCCTACCAGCGCACCTGCAGTTGCAGTCCCCAGCTCATCGTTCTGGGGCTGGTGCCGTGCGGCTCCGGCCAGTTGCCCCGGCCCTCGCCGAGCGCAGCCACTGCCGCGGGTCCGGACGGGCTGATCGGTCGGATGGGCGCCAGGCTACCTGCGTTTCGACACCGAAGATTCGATGGTCAAAGGCGATTACAAAACCGTAATCGAACGGTTCGCACATTGTCAGGTCGGCTGCGTAGAGTTGGTTTCACCGCCGGCGATGAAGCCGCATCAGCGTGTTCATCACCGCCGGAGAACCTCAACCGCAACCGACGCAAAGGATCTGAATGATGCGCTTCCTCAAGACTCCCCTGGCATTTTCCGTTCTGATGGCCGCCATGGCTGGCCCTGCTTTGGCAGGCAACTACGCCGAGGGGGACCCCAGACCCGCAACCCTGACCACTTCAGCGAGCCGTGCGGACATTACGGCCGACGCGCAACGGTGGCTGCAAAGTGCGCCGAACCAGGGCTACCCCGAAGGAGACCCACGGGCGGTGACTCGCGTCGCTGGCAACACCCGCGCGGTGGTCCAGGCTGACACCTTGGCTTGGATGCGGTCCGGCTTGGCCGCGGCGCAGAATGGCGAAGCAGGTGCGGACACATCTCGCCCCGCCTACCGGCAAGCGGCCGCCGAGTACGCGCGCCTGCGCAACGGACCCGCCTTCGGCGGCTTGGTCGAAAGCCCCACCTCCAAGACTGCAGTGTCGCAGGCGCAAGCCACCCGCTGAGTTTTCGTGTGCGCCGAATCTCGTTGCCGAAAGGCTGCCGGCCGAGCACGCGCCGACGCACCCGAAGAAGTCCCGCAGCGGAGGGTGGGATTCGGCCCCGAGAAGGCACACAACAACAGGCAGCAGACGGAGCGGTTGAGGTGCCGGGCACGCCTTGAGGCTTACCATCGCTGCATGGACTCACGCGAGATCGCCGGCGCCCCCGAGCGCAACAAGCAGCCGATCCTCGAGGTACTTGCGCGCGTATTGCCGCCACGCGGCCTCGTGCTCGAGATCGGCAGCGGCACCGGGCAGCACGTGGCGCACTTCGCCAGGGCTTTGCCCGCCCTCACTTTCCAGCCCAGCGAGATGGACGTGGAGCGCCATGCTTCCATCGAGGCGTGGGTGGCCCAAGGCAACTTGTCGAACGTAAAGCCGCCCCTCGCATTCGATGTCACAAAGCATCCCTGGCCCGTATCCGCGGCCGACGCGGTCGTGTGCATCAACGTGATTCACATCTCCCCGTGGGAAGCCACGCTCGCGTTGATGGCGGGCGCCGGCAGGATCCTGCCCGCCGGTGGCGTGCTTGTGACCTACGGCCCGTATACGCGGGGCGGCGCGCATACGTCGCAGAGCAATGAAGTTTTCGACGCGAGCCTGCGAGCAACGAATCCGCTCTGGGGCGTGCGCGACATCGACAAGGTGGCGGAAGTCGCGGGCAATGAAGGCCTTGCGCTGGAGGAGGCCGTACCCATGCCGGCAAACAACTTCACTCTGGTCTGGCGGAGATCAAACGGCACCCTCCCCGGCGCGCGGGCCCTCACCGACGCAACGACAATGCACCCATGACCAAAGGAAAGCGCATATCGGCAGACATCGGCGACGACGCCTTGCATGCAATCCGGGAACTGGGGGCAGCGGCAAGGTCGGCCCGATCGGCGGCCGGCGAGGGCCAGGCAGCCGCGGCCGCGCGCCTTGGTGTGCATGTCCAAACCATCGGCCGCATTGAAGCGGGTGAGCCCGGCGTGGCCATCGGGCACGCGCTGGGCCTGCTCGCGCTCTACGGCATCGGCGTCAGGCTGCAGCAGCCGGAAGGCCGCTGAGCCATGGTCCGGCTGCACGCGGAGCGCACCACCACGGTCCTCCACACGCTTCCAAACGGGGTGAGGCTGCTCGCCATTCACATACCCCATGTGCAGAGCGCCAGTGTGGGCGTGTTCCTGCGTGTCGGCTCCCGGGACGAGACGCCGGTCACCAACGGCATCGGCCATGTCCTGGAGCACATGGCGTTCAAGGGGACCACCACCCGCTCCGTTCAGGCCATCAACCTGGATGCGGAGCGGCTCGGAGCGGATGTCAACGCGTTCACTGGCAAGGACACCACCGGCTACTTCATGACCGGCCTGGGGCGGCACGCGGAGCAGTTGCTGCGCATGACGGCCGACATCGTCTTGAACAGCACATTTCCCGACAGTGAACTGCAGCGCGAGCTCGAAGTGATTCGCCAGGAGGCCATCGAGTACGAGGAGGATCCGCAGGATTACGCCAACGAATTGCTCGACCGCGCAATCTGGGGCGACGACCCGATGGGCATGCCTGTGATCGGCACCATCGGCAACATCGAAAGCTTTACCCGGCACGACCTGATCCGCCACGTGCAGTCCCACTACGTCGCGGAAAATACCGTCGTCGCTGCGGCCGGGAATTTCGACGTCGAAGCCTGGGTCGCCCTCGCCGGGGAACTCTTTGCAGCGGTGCCCCCGTCGGCCGACCGACTCGTGTCGCGACAGCCGGCCCCCGCGAAGTACATCGGTCATGCCATGGCCCGGCGCTTCACGCAGGTGTCGCAGGTGTCCCTGAACATCGCCTATCCGCTTGCGCCCGTGCAGCAGGAGGAGCTATCGCAGCAGCGCTGGCGCCTTGCGGCAACGCTTGCGACCAACCTGTTTGGAGGCGGGATGTCGGCGCCCCTGGTCGACACCGTCCGGGAGCAGCTCGGCCTGGCCTACACGGCGCATTCCACAATGGACAGCGGCGACGTCTGGGCCAACTTCGTGGTGCATGCGGTCACTACCCCGGACAAGCTGGATGCCCTGATGACGGCGACGGGCGGCCTGCTGCGTGCGCAGGTCACCACCATCGATCCGGTGCACCTGGAGCGGGCGAAGAATCAGCTGACCGTGTCCCGCGTGCGCGCAGAGGAGCGGACCTACGCAACGATGGAGCGTGCCGTCGAAGAGCTCTTTGCCAGCGGGACCGTGACGCCGATGGGCGAAGCGCTTGCGATGATCGATGACATCGCAGCGGAAGAAGTGCGGTCGGTCTTCGAGCGGATGCTGGCCAACCCTCCGGCGCTGGCGATGACCGGCAAGGGCGCCAGCGCGCGAACCGCGCGGCAGCTGGCAGCGCGCCTGGCTGCCTGAGCGTTAGCGGGTCGGATGCGACCGAGGTGAGGGATTTGGCCAAGCCATCCAGCTCGCCGGCGGCTCGAACCAGCGGCGATTCATCCAGCATTCGATGATGGCAGGCTCCGACAGTTGAGGGGAGCAAAAGGACACGCCGATTCGGCAATGCGCAAGCCGTAGTGCGCCCACGTTGCCAGCAGTTCCGGGTTGTCCGGAGCTGCTCAATGGTTCAGGCGGCGATCTTGCGTTTCAAGCGGAACCCGAGATCTCGCAGCTTTGTCGCGAAGGCGGCCGAAGCAGGCAGCGCGGGAGCGGGGGATTCGCCGACGCCCGGCACCGGCTGGTGCTGGCGATGCACCCAGTAGGCGCCATGCTCCGGCACAAGGCGCTGGCGCAACGCCCGGCTGTCCTCTTCCGAGAAGTAGTGGAAGACGATGCTCTGCCGCGTCTTGCCCGGCGTCTCGATCGGGCTTCCGCCATGCAACAGATGCGCGTCCCAAATGAAAACGTCGCCGCGTTTGGCCTCGAAGGTCCGCGCGGTCAGCCCATGCTTGGCAACCTGGTCATCCATGTACGCGTGCCACTTCGCCATTTCCTCGGGCACGTAGTGATTGCTGCCGGTCGAGAACACGTACTGCTCGATCCGGTGACTGCCAGGGTAGTAGCGCAGCGGACCGGCGTCCCAATGGCAATCTTCCAGCGCGACCCAGATGGCGATCAGGTGCCCTTGCGTGCGGGGCGTCATGAAGAGCGAATCGACGTGATCGGCCTGCGTGCTGCCGTGCAGGAAGTTGAGCGAGTTGCAAAGGACTGGCGTGTGTTTCAGCAGCGCCTTGAGGATCGGGGTCATCCGGTGGTTCAGCGCCAGCCGGCGAACCTCGTCGTATTCGAGGTAGAGGTCGTTCACCTTGAAGCGATGAGCGCCGCGATCCTGCTCGGTCACGTCGCGGATACGGCTGCGCTTGTCGATCGACATGTCGTCCACGACGACGCGCGACGCGGGGTCATCCCACGCGAGCCGTTCCGCCTCTTGAGCGGCCTCGATCCAATCGTCCGAGTAAAACCTCGGCAGTACCGCAAAGCCGTTCTCTCGCCAATGCGCGCCAAGCGCTTCCATGTCCAGATCCACCGCCATCCAGTTGCTCCGAAAAGGTCAAGTATGCCCGGCGCCGCTTGCTACGGCTGCTATGAGGCGCTTGCAGGCGCCCGGTGTGTGTTGTGCCCTCAGACGTGCTCCGGGTGGCCTTGGCGATGGCAGCACGCTTGCGCGGGCGGACGACCGAGCCGGCGTCACCACCGGCGGCCAGCACTTCGGCCGCGCGGACCTCAGTAACATTCCAAGTAGGCGCACGTCGGCGCCGGCAACGCGCTCAAACGGACCCACTTTCATCGATTCGATGACGATGCCTATTGCCATCGCCACTCTGCCGTCGGCCGTCCTCATCTTCACTTGCGGCTCGGTCATACGCCGATGGCGGCCGCCGAGTTTGAGCTTGGGTAATAGCCGGAGCCTCCGCGGGAGAGGAGGAATGGGCTTGGAGGGAACGATATAGGGGTCAGGAAGGTAGCATGAAGTTCATAAAGTGGGCGGCAGCAATAGTTCTGGCGGTTCTTGCGCTCGCAGAGGCTGCTAGCCACCTCATAGTCCAACGGACTGACGCGTACCAGAAACTGAGCGATTTCGTCCAAACCTCAGATGCCGTAAGAGAAAGAGTCGGAGGTCATCCGAAGATGCGCCTTCATTTCTTCGGGTACTCGATCCGGGTGTCGGGGCCAAGTGGAAGCGCGCAGTTTTCAACTTCGCTAGAAGGCCTCAGCGGCACTGCCGAGTTGTATGCGAGGCTTGTCAAGAATGGTGATTGGAGAATCGTATCGGTAGATCTCAATGGCCAAGAGATCCCATTGACCACTGCTGAACCATCCTCTGCCCCTTCTCAACTGAAAAAACGGGCCGCTTTCGACTAACCTTGCTTGCCGTGTTCCACCGCTGGCGCAGGCGCGCGCGACGTCCGAGCAGGCACCTCATCGATTACAAAACCGTAATCGATCGGTTCGCACATTGTCAGGTCGGCTGCGTAGAGTTGGTTTCACCGCCGGCGATGAAGCCGCATCAGCGTGTTCATCACCGCCGGAGAACCTCAACCGCAACCGACGCAAAGGATCTGAATGATGCGCTTCCTCAAGACTCCCCTGGCATTTTCCGTTCTGATGGCCGCCATGGCTGGCCCTGCTTTGGCAGGCAACTACGCCGAGGGGGACCCCAGACCCGCAACCCTGACCTCTTCAGCGAGCCGTACGGACATTGCGGCCGACGCGCAAGGGTGGCTGCAAAGTGCGCCGACCCAGGGCTACCCCGAGGGAGACCCACAGGCGATGACTCGCGTCTCTGGCAACACCCGCGCGGTGATCCAGGCAGACACCTTGACTTGGATGCGGTCCGGCTTGGCCGCGGTGCAGAATGGCGAAGCAGGTGCGGATACATCTCGCCCCGCCTACTGGCAAGCGGCCGCCGAGTACGCGCGCCTGCGCAAGGAACCCGGCTTCGGCGGCTTGATCGCGAAGCCGGGCTGAAGTCTTAGCCAGGCATCGACATCTGCGTTGCAGTGATGAATTCCTCCTTCGTCACGCCGCGCGCAAGGCGAAACGTCGTTTCAACGGCCTCGGTCGGGGTCTTCATTTTGGAACGTCCGTGATGCGCTGCACGATCACCGATGCTGTTGGCCGACGCCGAAGTCTAGTCTCCGACTTCCAGAGCCCTCAGGTCGTCAAGGTGCGACGACCAGCTGCATACCCTTGCATCGCTGGTCTGTTGCGAAAAGGCGGTTCCTGAGGTGTGGCCTCAACTGCGGAGCCGCCTGCTTCCTCGATTTTGCGTGTCTGAGCCTCTCGTCGAAAGTGGTGCCGAATGTCGTTCGATGTAGCCCTCGGGATCGTCAATCCAGGATTGGAGCGCTGCACGCGGCCATCCACAGGCGCGCCCTCCTAGGTGCACAGGGGGCGGGAACTTTCCTCCGGCAATCCTTCGATACAACGTAGCACGACTCAATGCCGTGATGCGGATCACATCCGCCATGCGAAAGAACGCGGGATCTCCTACAGGCTGTGGACCAATGGGGCGGCGGCTCGCATGATGTTCGAAGTCCATGACATGTCCTCAAGTTGCGGCCGTGTCTTTGAGCGGATGCGGGTTTCCATGGCGGGGTCCTCGCTGAATAGCTACATAACTACTGCATCCGGATGCGGCCAAGTTGCGACTCCGCCGTATGACACGGTCAACAATCAACACTCGCCAGGCGGCTATGGCTCGAGCCTCTCGCTTCATCGCTGCGTGGCTTCTTGTGAGGGTGCGCCGAAGGACAGCCAAGTTCAACTGTCAGTTTTCATAGGTTCATGCAATTGCAATGAGCTTTGCTGCCGCTTCCGGATTGTGCGAGGCAGGCCCATGGTCATGAGACGATCGATCTCCAGCCAGGTGACTCGATGTTGTTCGAAGCAATGGGCTAAGCATGGTGAGGGCCCTGATCGCATTGCAGTTCACCGCACCTGGTCGCCCGGCGACTTCGTTTTCGTGCGCTCTGGCGCCCTGCTTCTGCCCTGCTCTTTCCAGCGTTCAGCCAGACGCTGCGCATCGGTCTGCACGGCCGGCATGCGCGCGACGAAGCGATCGATCTGGGCAGCCAGCTCGCCTTTGTCCTGTCTTCGAAGCACATCCGCGGTCGCCCGCCAGTCCGCTTCCACGTCCCGTCGCGTGCTCTGCATGGCCGGCTTGCCGGCATCCAAGGCGCCTCGCCCCGATCGGAGCACCTCGAGCACGCCATCGAGCTTCTCGCGCAGAAAGCTCGAGCTTCTGGGCGGCTGACGCCTGGCACGTTCGTCTGCTGGCAACTGCCCGAACGCGCGAAGCGCGCGCAGCCGATGATGGATCGCATCCCGGTACGGCTTGCGGATCTGGCCCCGTACCTGCCTCGGCGTCGCATTGGCCGCCACGCCCTGCTCGCGCATCAGCGCGGCGAACTGCTCGCGCCATTGCCGCAGGGTTTCCTTGCGAATGTACAGGCGCCTCCCGGGCTCGAACTCGTGTTCGCACTTGACCACCAGGTGCACGTGCGGGTGAGCCTGGTCGGTGTGCAGCACCATGGCATAGCGGTGCTGCAGCGCGAAGTTCTCGCGCGAGAAGACGCGGGCCGCCGCCAGCACCTTCCCGGCAGGCGTGCCGGCCGGCATCGACAGGACGATGTTGTGCACGAGCTTCGCACGGGTGTCCTTCTGCCCTTCGGCCGGCTTGGGCTTGTACTGGCTTCTGCAAAGGTCGAGCTGCCAGTCTGCCGTGATCTCCCTGGCGGCTCCCCGGCCCTGCAACGCCAGCCCCTCGTCGGTTTCCACCGGCAGCTTGCCGTGCCGGCCGATGTAGCGCAGGTGCGCTTCGACGCCACCAAGATTCCGCCCGCCACCGGAAACCTTCACCATCACCTCGGGCGTGCGGCCCACCGTGCGCTGGATCTGCGCGATCTCCTCAGCGCCCAGCTGCAGCGTGCCGCCCGGTCCCCGCCGGCCATAGCTCACGATGTCCAGCGCCAGATCGCGCGATCCACCCGCCGACTCGAGACGGCTTCGCCCGACCCGAACCGTCTGCTTAGGCATGGCCCACCTCGCCAGTCTCCCAGCTCGTCAGGTTCCGGCGCACGACCGCGGCCGTGGCTTCGCGTGCGGCCTCGACCTCGCGCCTGGCAACCGCGATTGCATCGCGCAGTTCGGCCGCCAGCGGCTCTTCCAGCGTGTTCGGCATGCCGAACCTTTGAAGCTGCCGCCCGAGCGCAGCCAGTTGCGCCCCGGTCGCCTTGAGCAGATCCAGTTCGTTCGGCGGCAGCACCACCGAGCCTCGGACATGGTTGTGGACCAGCATGGCCAGGTAGCTGCCGGTCTTCATGCCACGGGCGCATGCCCGCTCTGCCGCGAGCATTCGATCGCCATGGCGAAGGCGCAGCGTAACGCGGTCCTCCCGGAAACCATCGACGGTCGACTTTTGGCGGGGGCGTTGCTCGCCCGCTTGATGCACCAGCGGGCCATTGGCCCGCAGCACCTCGTCAATCATTTTGGCGAGCAGACCCGACTCGCTGAGCTGGTGGCGCGCGGCGAGGGCGGCGATTCTGGCCCGCTTGTCGGTCGACACCCGGATCCCCATCACGCTCGATCGAGAGGTCTTGGTCATCGCAACGCCGTGGCTGTTAACAATGTCTGACGGCAGTCTATCCTGCCCTCAACACCGCACAAGGCCTTGGGTGTTCGGCATGCCGAAACTTCTGCTTCTCCCGCTATCGCAAGCCATGCCGATGCTCCCTGACTCATGGGCTTCTCCTCCCCCGCTACATCAAGCATCGTTCCGAATCAGTGCAGCGCTGTTCAGCGACGACGAGATCCGCAATCTCTATGGCGTCGAAGGGATCAACTTCGCGCCAGGGCCTCGCAACGCAGGTGCTGCGGACGGGCGATAGAACCGTCAGCAGCCGGCTTGCTTGTCATCGTCCGCAACGCCACTTCGCATTGGCCTTTGCGCCGTGCTCAGCTCGAAATCGGATGCTCGACGAGACCTGACGCGCTGCGGCAATCGTAGAGGTTCCCCACGCCCGATCACGCTTCGTCAACACTTGTGACCAGTAAAGCAGGCGCCCCGCGTCTGCCTACCCGCGCACGCTCTTCTGAAGCAAACGTAGTGCCGGTGAACGACGTCAATGCGGCGGCGTCAAGCCGCACATCGTGCGCCGCTCTGCGCCGGAGCAGTTTGCTTCTGTCGACTTCGCAGAAGGACTCACTCTTTCGATGCTGCCGGGGGCGCAGTCGCAAGCAGCGCCGTCTCCCTTCGCAAGATGTACTCGAAGGTTCGCCCGCATGCCGCGCGGCCGTGAAGATCGTTCCTGAGCACCTGCAGCCAGCTGTCGAGATAGGCAGCATAGCGCTCGATGATCACCTCGACGAGGCCGCAACGCCCCAGCGGGAAGGCGCAGCCGACCGCGCCGAAGGCCACCTCCTGCAACGTGTCATTCCTTCCCACGCGAGTTCCTCGATGTTCGGCATGCCGAACACCCTGCGACTGACACGCTCTGGCATTAGCTGCAGGCGCGAACCCCAGCTCTCATTCGCGCAACGTGAACACCACGGACAAATACGAGACCGGCTGAACATGGATCTCCTCGATGCCGTGCAGCGCAGTGGCGTCGAACAGCAGCGAGTCGCCCGCGGCCAGGCCGACGACCTTGCGGCCGTAGCGATAACGGACCTGCCCCGTCAGCACGTACAGGAACTTGGTACCAGGATGCTGGAAGGTCACGTAGGGCTCTGCGCCGGGCTGCAGCGTGACCAGATAGGGCTCGACGAACAGATTGCCCGAGAGGAGGTGACCCAGCAGCTCGTAGCGATAGTCGGCCACTGCCCCGATCCGATCCACCAGGATGCCCTTGCCCGCGGGAACGTGACTGAAGTCGGTGCGGCTGGCCTGGTCGCCGAAGAAGCGCGAGACCGGCACGCCCAGGCCTTTGGCAATGCGATCGAGGGTCTCGACGGAAGGCGAGACCAGCCCGCGCTCGATGCGCGAGAGCATCGAGGCAGACACACCGGAGATGCTGGCGAGCTTGCCGGCGGAAGTTCCTGAAGCCGTGCGCAGGGCTCGGACTTGATGGCCGATACGGGAAGCCGAGTCGCTTCGAAGCACCGGGGCAGCGGCAGGTCGTTCGCGAGTGACCGATGCAGGCAGTCGAAAGGCGCGAGCGGTCGGTAGGGGGGATGCTTGATAGACACGCATGACAGGTTTTCTATGCAGTGTATATGCCGTCGATTCTAGCGCTGCAAACAGGGATCGTCAGCGGGCATGCCGACCGCTCCCGCCAAACAGCCAAAGCCACGGCCTCCGACGCACAAGGAGGCCATTTCGGTTGCGCTCGGCAAGCGCCTCAAGGAACTTCGAATAGCAGCCGACAGATCCCAGTCCGAACTCGCCTTCGACTGTGAACTTGATCGAACCTACATCTCGCTCATCGAACGAGGTCTGGCGAATCCATCCTTGTGGACGCTCGGCACCTTGGCATTCGCATTGAAGACGACGGTTCCAGATCTGCTTCACGGCAACGCGCACGTCGTCAAGCCATCCATGGGTGCCCAGGGCAGAAAGCGTCGGGTGAACCAGGCTTCGCATGAGGCCAGGCACCCCGTGGGCAGCAGGCGCTCGCAATTGCGTTGATGCCCCTCTGCGCTCATGGAAGCCAAGCCTTCCGCCAAGAGGTGACGAATCCTCGCCTGTAGCCGATGCGCCGCCTTGCCGCGGCCCTTCGGCAACAATGGCGCTGCTCTGCAGCCCCGAAGACCTCCATGTCCCGGCAGTACCTGAACGTTCCCTTCACTCAGAAAGACGCCGCCAAGTCGCTCGGCGCACGCTTCGACGGCACGGTCAAGCGCTGGTACGTCGACGAAGGTCGCGATCTGGCGGCATTTTCCCAGTGGCTGCCTGCTCCCGCGGAATCGCCCCCTTCACCCTCTTCCCCTTCAAGCGATCTGTCGCTGCCGGTCTCCGAGGGAACGGTCTCCGCTCCACGCGCCAAAGGAATTCCGCTCTCGCGTCTGCTCAATGGCGTGGCCGGCGCCGTGGCGCAGGCGTTCTCAAAGGGTGTCTGGACGCTGGTGGAGGTGGTCGAGGTGCGTGCGCGCGGCCATGTCTACCTGGAGCTGTCCGAGCGCGATCGCAACGGCCAGCCCGTCGCCAAGGCCCGGGCCATGATCTGGAGTTCGACAGCCGCGCGCATCCTGCCGGAGTTCGAGACGGCCACGGGTGCAGTGATCGGCGCCGGCATCAAGCTTCTGGTGCTGGCCCGACCCGTGTTCCATGCGCAGTACGGCTTCAGCCTCGAGATCGAGGCCATCGATCCGGAGTACACGCTCGGGGACCTAGAGGCGCGCAAGCGCGAGATCCGCGAGCGGTTGCAGCGCGAAGGCGTGTTCGAGCACAACCGCCACCTGGAGCCGCCGTGGGACTACCGCTGCGTGCTCGTGGTCGCACCCGAGGATGCTGCGGGCCTGGGGGATTTCCGCAAGGAGTCCGAGCGGCTGGAGCGCTTCGGCGTCTGCCGCTTCGTCCATGCCAACAGCCGGTTCCAGGGGGAAGGCGCGGCGCGGGAGATCGTGTCCGTCATGGTGCGTGCCCTGGAGACGTTCCCGAAGGACGCGCCTCCCGACGCGATCGCGCTGATCCGCGGCGGCGGCGCAGTCAACGACCTGGCCTGGCTCAACGACTATGACCTGGCGCGCTTCATCTGCGACCTGGACATCCCCGTGCTCACCGGCATCGGCCATGAACGCGACAACACGCTGCCGGACGAAGTGGCCCACCTGCGTTTCGATACGCCCAGCAAGGTGATCGCGGGCATCGAGCACCAGATCCTTCAACGCACCCGCGAGGCCCAGATTGCGGCCGACGCGGTGTTCGCGGCGGCAGGTCGCCTCGCCCAGCGCACGCGCGCCGAGCTGGACCGCAGCGAGGCCCAGGTGCGTGCCGATGCCCGAGCCCATCTCGCCCGGGCTCGCCACGGCAGCACGCAGGCCATGGGCCAGGTCGAGGTGGCCTCGATGCGGCAGGTCCACGACGCCGCGGCGCGCAGCCTGGCGCTGTGGAACCAGACTCAGGGCGAGGCCCGCCAGCATCTGGCGGCCGCCCGCCAGCGGGTGCCTGCCTTGCTCCACGACGTGCGCGCCCGGGCCCAGGCCTGCGTCGTCGAGGCCCGCGGAAGTTCGGAGCTCGCGCTCCACGCGGTGGTGGACCGCGGCCGCGCCGCGGCCCGTGCGGCGGGCCGGGCCGTCGAGGACCGGCTGCAGCATGTAGCGGAACGCGCCCAAGGAAGCCTGCAGGCTGCCCGCACCCAGGCCGAGGCGCTCATGCGCGAGGTCACGGGCCAGGGGCCGGAGAAGACCCTGGCCCGCGGGTTTGCCATCGTGCGCACTCCCGAGGGCAAGCCCGTGACGGCCCAGGCCCAGGCGCGTGCGCTCACCGCCCTTGAAATCCAGTTCCGCGACGGGATGGTTCCCGCCCGTCCGGACGACGAGACCGAAAAGGAATGAGTGATGGAAAGTTTTCGCGAAGCCTATGGTGTGCTGCAGCGGCACGCACAGACCCTGCGCAACCAGGACGAGCCCAACATCGACGACCTGCTGACCATCGTCACCGAATCGGTGAACGCGTACAAGGTGTGCAAGCAGCGCATCGATGCCGTGGAGGAAGCGCTGAAGACGGCGCTGGATGGTGCCGGGGTGACAACAGCACCCGAGCCGGCACCGCGCTCGGCCGCAGCCAAGACGAGCGCCAGCACGCCCGCAGCGCCGGCCGCGCCGAGCCCTGTGTCTGGCTTTGACGACATGGACGACGAGATTCCGTTCTGAGCGTCAATCCCACAAGACAAGCACCGGCCGGAGGCTCTCGAGGTTGTCAGTCTCCGCCCGAACCAGCGCAAGTCTCACGGCTATCTGAACCCACAACCGCCGCATGGACGGTGAGTTCGGAGTGCGGCCCCGCGATCGCCAGCAAGCCCGCCGGCCGCCCCTCCAATCGGGACCTCATGAACCTGCAGAACACACAGCGAGAACTCCAGACATCGTTTCCGCTGAAACTCGAAATACCCTCCGCTTTCATTCGCGAAGCGTGAATACCACCGACAGGTACGAGACCGGCTGAACCCGGATCGCCTCGATCCCATGCAGCGCGGTGGCATCGAACAGCAGCGAGTCCCCTGCCCTCACCAGAACCGTCTTCGCCCCGTAGCGATAGGTGACCTCCCCAGACAGGAAGTACAGGAACTTCAGACCCGGATGCTGAAAGGTCACGTAGGGATCGGCACCGGGCAGCAGCGTAACCAGGTAAGGCTCGACGAACAGGTTGCCCGACAGCAGATGACCGAGCAGCTCGTAGCGATAGTCCGCCACCGCACCGATGCGATCGACGACCGGTCCCTTACCTGCGCGCACGTGGCAGAAGTCCGTGCGGCGCGCCTGGTCGCTGAAGAAGCGCGAAACCGGCACCTGCAGACCCTTTGCGAGACGCTCTAAGGTCTCCACCGAAGGCGAGACCAGGCCGCGCTCGATTCGCGAGAGCATCGAGGAGGAAATGCCCGACATCTTTGCCAGCGCGCCGCCAGACACCTGAGCTGCGATGCGAAGCGCTCTCACCTGCGCGCCAATAAGCGACGCCGATTGGCTGCGCACGACAGGTGCCGGTCGCCGTGTCCGGGCGCGCGTCACCGAGACCGGCAGCCGTAGAGGTCGAGCCATTGGCAGGGGCGAAGCGATCTGTCGACGCGCGGAGTTCATGTGGCCTGCCTGTGAGCGGCGTGGTGGTGAGCGTATATGTCACGATTAGTGTGTTCTCAATTAGAGCACAAGACCCGAACCTTCGCGGTCAGTGAAACCTCTTCGGATTAGATTCGGCCACCGCATTCGCGACCTCCGTCGCGCGACAGGACTGTCGCAGGAAGAGTTCGCAGAGAAGTGTGGTTTCGCCAGAACCTACATGAGTCGAATCGAGACGGGCGGGGCCAATCCATCGCTAGATGCAATCCAAACGTTGGCCACGGCCCTAAAGGCGCCGCTCGGTGAGCTTTTTCGCGGCCTGTAGCCCGGCGGCCCGTTCCGGGCGACATCCCAGGGTGGTCCACAAACGTCTTTTCTGTCGCGGAGTTGCGCAGAGCGCCAGCGCCCCGGGGCAGGGCCCAGGATGAGGCGCCATGTAGTGCGACTCCCCGTTTGCACCGTAACAAAGTGCTTCAGCGCGAGACTGAGTTGGTACGTTCGATGTGCGCCGCGAGGTGACCTGCGAGGGGTTGCCCATGGCCCCATGGGCGGCTTCGCAGCGGTTGCAGTCATTTGGCCCCGCAGATTTAATGGCAGCTCGATGGCTATTCACCGCCGTCGATACATGCGTCGGTGTTAAACGCGGACCGACTGCGGTCGCGGCGCGGAACCGCTGTTCCACCACCGCTCCCGGCTAGGGTCGAGGCGATGCGTTCGCTGCGGCATCGAAATCAGCACAGGTGGGGGAACTGAGAATCGCGATGTCGATGCCGAGTTGTACAGCGATCACTTCACCGTGCCGGATTTCGGCCTCGCTGAATGCGGCAAGCTCGCTGGAGGTCCAGGTTTCGTCTCCGCGCGCCCGCAGGCGACTCAAGAGCACATCAACAGGTGCAGTCAGGATGATGATGCGCCGACATCGAAGGCTGCGGAAGACCGATTCAGCTAGGCGCTGATGCTCGTTGGGACGACTGCGAAGAACCAGATGCCCATCCAGCAGAAGTTGCTCGCCACCGTCAAGGATGCGGGTGACTGACCGGACCAGCGCCACCTGATTCTCGTCAATCTGAGTGACCTGCCTTGTCTCGGTCCAGGTGGCGTGACCGCGCTCTTCGCGAATCAGTTGGCTTGCAGTGGCATAGCGAAAGCCAAGCCGCTCCGCCGCCGGCTTCGCCAGAAACGTCTTGCCGACGCCATGCGCGCCAGCGACGAGCACTGTCACGGTAGGAAGCTCCGAGAAAGACGCAACACTTCAGGGTCGGTCAGGTATCGAAATGACTGAGGCGCGCGAAACCCCTGCATGATGTCAGCGGGCTCGACCGGGGCGTGCGGCCTCAAGACGCGCCCCAGCATCACTGCGTAGCCCTTGGGCTTGCCGGCAAAGTAGCTGCGCAGCTCGGTTCTCGTCAGGCCTCCGCCCCGGCGGCCGTTCAAGGTCCAAAGGGTCGATGCCGAAGCCAAGACGACGGACTCGACTTCGACGATGCCCACGATTTGTTGGGTAGGGGTGCTGCTGTAGACCGCGATCCAAGGCACGGGCTCCTGGGCCCAAACGCGCCTGAACTCGACCTGCTTCGTACCGGCGACGATCAGGTCAGCGTATCGTGGCTTGACTGAGAGGAGGACGGCTCTACCGCCCGGCGGCGGTGAGGACTCTGGAAAAGGACTCATCGGAAACTTGACGAATGGATTGGATGGGGCCGCTTACGACGCCCTGGCTTAGCAGCTGGTCATACGAAACAGGCCTGGGTAGGTGCTCGACAAGGCGGAAGAGAATCACCTTCGTCAGGCTCGCGGCCATACGGTTGATCTCATCAATGCCGTACACCGTGCGGCGACTGACCAGGCTGGCGATGCGAGCGGCGTCGGTCAGCATTTCGAAGCGGTCGACGACGCCAACCGAGGTGATGGCCTTCTCATCGCCCGTGCGGTAGAACAGAACCACGTCGCCAGCAGAGATCGCCTTCGTCTGCGCGTGGCACAGGTAGGCCAGCTTGATGGCGTTGCCAACGCTTCCGCTGGTGCCGAAGAGGTGCCGCTGCACCGCGCTGTAGTCGGGGAACAATTCGGCGTGAAACTGCGGCTGGATGGGAATCAAGAACTTCCGAACTGCTGGATCGCGCCGGTAGTGCGGGAAGAACTGCCGGGCGTACTCCAGTGGCTGCGCCGCCGATGCGTCTGGCGGCTGCCGTGGATGTCGCTTGACGAGAACCAGATCCCCTTGGTACGAACCGTGCTCCTTGAAGCCGAAGTCCGCCAACATGCGGATCAAATAGTCATGGCGCTCTGCACTGGCGTGGATGAATACATGCTCGCACGCATTCTCGGTCGCGTACCTGAACGCCGCCTTGAGGAATAGCTCGCCGATCTTCCTGCCACGCACGGTCTCCCCGACCTTGAAGGTGCAGAGCTTCAGCGACGCCCCGTCCAGCTTGGCGCCTTCGTCGTTGATGACCTCGTCAGACTGCACAGCGTAGACGCAGATCGCCGCCAACTCGGTACCACCATCCCGATACACCCACGCCATACGGTTCTCGCGGGCCTTGCGCCGAAACCAGTCGTCGAACCCCTCGTAACCGTCGCGCAGGCTGTCGAAGAAGCTGGAGCCCAGCAGCGGTGTAAGACTGTGCAGCGGAACGTCCTGAATGTTCGGTAGTACGACGAGCCGCGGCTCGTGAAGGCGCCGAAGCCAGTCTTCCGCCGTCTGGATCGTGTAGACACGATCGCCTAGGTTGCGTGCGCCCGCCTTGGCATGTATGCCGCGATCTTCAGTGACGAGCGCGTGGACGGCATCGCACTCCAGGGCATACAGAATCTCGTTGTCGCAGGCGTCATTGGGGGTGGTCGCGTCCGTGTTCCACGGGCACGGCGCAGGCTGCTGCAGCGCGTTGTACTGGCGGAGACGCTGAAGGTTCCTTGCCCGCCTCTCCGCGTTCGGGTCCCGGTCGAAGTCGGCTACCGTGGCAGGGTGGTAGAGAAGCTGATGGCCGCCGACGCCAGCCAGGCGTACGAAGTTCGCCAGGTTCTGCTCCAGGACCTGATACGAGTCCTGAAGTGGAATCAGAACGTTCGTGTCCAGCAGGAACCGCAGCCTTTGTGTCATCGCATGACTCAGCAGCGCCAGTGCTTGGTGAGCCGATGCAATTGCCCCTGGCGGAGAGTCATGCCGACCATTGCGGAAAAGCGACCTTCAGCCGCTCCACGGTGTGGCGCCACTTGGGTGTCGTCGGCTGGCACACGGTGTTCTGGTTTCCGAACAAGCCGACCTCGTTGACCGCCTTGTTCTCCGGAACGGTGTCCAGCCATCGCACCCGGACGAAGTACTCGGCCTTCTCCGGATCGTCGGCAGCAAGACGGTACTTGTCGGCGTGCTTCAGCACCATCAAGGCGGGCTGCTCTCCGTTCTCCGTCTGCACCTTAAAGTCCTTCACCGGCTGAACCGACTCCAGCACGGTACCGACGCCGACGTAGCCCTTCTTGGGGATCTTGACCCACACCCGATCCCCCGGGGACAAGAGCTTCAGGGTCTGGCTGTACCAGCTGCCGCCGCCGCCACTGATGTAGCCGAAGCGGCGGGCGTCTTCCCAGCTGCGAGAAGTCGCGTCGCCGAAGGACACGTGGAACTCACCGTTCCAGGGCTCCTTGTCGCCCTTGGCGGTAGTGGTCGAGGCGACGTTGGCCTGGGTCGCTCCGGGGTCGATGAGCCAGGCCCGACTCAGCAGCTTGTGGGCCCCATGCTCGAAGACCTGGAAGAAGACGACGTTGATCGCGATGTCGCGGGCATTCAAGTAGCCAATGATGCGCTCGGTGGACGGGTCCAGTTCGGCGGCCACGATGATGATCTGATGCGACTGGTTCAGCGTGTCTTCCTCGAGCTCGACGCCGAAGTGCTCCTGAAAGGCAACATCAAGGCCCTTGCCGCCGGAGTACCGCTGGAAGATCTGCACCACTCGGTCGGGGGTCAGCTGTTCGACCCACGATGCGTAGTCCAGAGCTTGCGCGATGATTTCGCGCGGCGTCCGGTCCCGCTTCAGCTCGATGAGCACCAGTGACGCATCCGGCGCAAGCGCCAGCAAGTCCACACGCCCACCGTGCGACGTCAGCTCCTGGCGTCCGATCAGCATCCACTCGCTGGACAGGATGCGCGAATCCCGCACGATCATGTCTTCGAGCTGCTGCTCACTGGCAAGACGGCTGGCGGCCAACGGGGCAGGCTCATCGCCAACGCACCAGACGGCGTGGTGAATGGGCATCGCGCGCTCCTCGGTTAGGCCACCAGTTTCAACAGCTGCGGCTCGTTGCGAACCTGCAGGCACCAACGCGCCACCGACGACAGTTCGGCCGACCGGTGCGTCAGTTCGCGCACCTTCGCGCGCACCTCCAAGAGCTTGGCCTTCGCCGCCGGATTCTTGCCGCCCGCGCACTTGGCCTTCGCGGCCAGGAAGTCTTCGACCAAGGCATCGACTTTCTGCCAAACACTCCGGCGCGCCTCTGCCAGCGGCACATGCTCGTTCAGCTTTAGGCGCTTCACGGTCTCGCTCACGCGCTCCTGCTCCCACGGGGAACTGCCCGGCATCGGGATAAGCTTGCCTTCTTCATCGAAGGCGATGAGCGAGACATCGTCGTCGTCGATAGGGTCTAGCAGGTAGCGCGCCTCGGACTCCTCGCAACGCGCGTCGAACATCGAGCAAAGTGAACCCTGCTGCAAGGGGAACCAGCCGCCCTTTTTGCGATTGCCGACGTTCCCGCAGACCCGGAAGTTCATGTAGTCGAACGCCAACCACCAGTAGCCGTCACGTTCGGTGCCGTCCAAAGTCTTGGCCTCCTTCTTAGGGCGGAAGTGCTCGACGTCGTAATGCGAATAGAGGTCGCGGACTTCGGAGAACCAACACTTGCCACCCGACAGCGCCAGCATCCACTGCTTCAGTGCTCCCCAGTGTGCGCCGTTGGCATCGATCAAGGCATTGCGCTCGTCGCGTTTGCCAGCAGCGTGCAATGCCGCCATGCCTGTCACCAGGTGCGCCGACTTCGCCAGCCATGCGTCCCACTGCGCCTGTGTCCATGGGTTCCAGCCGGGAATGTCGTTGTCAGTCGGTCGCTTGTGTTCCAAGTCGATGAAGATCACTTGCCGGCCTCCTCGCGGAGGATCTCGTCGATAATTTCGTCTGCGACCTTGTTCTGCTCGGCCTGCTCTTCCGGGCTGAGCGTTGGCTTGCGGAATTTCCGGTGTTCCGCCATCTTGCGCACGAACAGCGCGTAATCCGGATCTCGGAAGTCCGCCGTTGAGAAGCCCAGGTCCGACAGCTCGGCCGACAGGCGGGTCAGCTCGGCATCTTCCTCGGCCGTGCGGGGCTGCTTGACGAACAGCTCGTTGCGTCGGAACAGGCGCCGCTCGGTTTCGATGTCGAGCGTGGAGGTCAGTCCGAACAGTTCGCTCTTCAGCAAGCCCGTGACGCCCATGCCCTGGGGGTGCTCGTCGGGTGCGTCCACCACTGTCTTCTGGCCCTTTCGGCGCAGGATGTGTACCTGCTCGCGCTTCAAGCTGCCCACCATCATCGGGTCGTGGGTGGTGATGAGGATCTGCGATTGACCTTGCGCCACCTGGCCAGCGTCGGCGGCCAGGACCCCCTCGATGTCGTCGAAGTAGCGCAGCTTCCAGATCGGGTTCAAGTGCGTGTCTGGTTCGTCGAGCAGGAACAGGCAATGGTCTTCGCGGGTGATGCGCATGAGCCCCAGCACGGTCAGCATCTGCAGCTCGCCCTCGGACAGTTGAGTGAAGCTCACTGCGCCGCCGTGTTCGTCGCGCTTCTTGACCGTGATGCGCACTTCCTCGATGAGATCACCGATGTAGGCGCCCTCGGCATAGCGGAAGAAGCTGTCGGTGCCGCCCACGAGCTCACCCAGCTCTCTGAGTTTCGCTTGGCTCGGCACGTACAAGTAGAGCTGACGCTGCTCCTCAGTACGCCCGCGAAAGTCGATTGGTACGGGCACGGTCTTCTCGATCGGCGCCCAGGCCACCTGCCACAGCTTGTCGAGGAACTCGCTCACCACATTTCCCCTAGCGTACCAGAAGCGCGGGTCGCCCTCGTTGAGCTCGTTCTCGTCGAAGCGGCCACCCCGGCGCTTCTCGCGTAGCTTATGCGGCTCCTTCAAGACGAACAGGGCCGACTCCAGTGCCTCGATGTGCAGGTTCTTCAGCACCTTTTGGAAGACCAGGTCATCGGACAGCAAGCAGGCCAAGAGCACCAGTTGACTGTGGCCGCCCCGGCAGTAGAACAGCCGCCGCAGGCGGTCGTCGCCAGCCTGCTTCAGGCGGACCTCGCGGCGCCGCCGCACTTCTTCCAACGCGCGGATGTCAGCATCGCTGGCCGAGAATTGGTTCAGCAGTTGCTCGGGCAGTACCTCGTCCGTGGTGATCTCCTGCCGCTCGTTGAAGCGGCGCTGGTGTTCCTGGAACAGTGCCTCGATGCGCTCGTTGCGCCCCGAGTAGTAGGCGAAGACGTGGGAAGGCAGCAGCTCCCGGTTCTTCAGCAGATACCCCTGCGACTCTGACTTGCCGTCCACCCACACGAAAGGCCGCTTTTGCTTGGCGGTCTCGGCCTGCAGCTTGACGATGCGACCGCGGATTTCGTACTCGAGCGTGTAGTCCAGTGGCCGCTTGTCGTGTGTTTCGGCAGGTAGGTCCAGATCGACATTGCGGAAGATAGTGATCAGCGCCTCGATCAGGTTGGACTTGCCCACACCGTTCTGGCCGATTAGCACATGGCTTCGAATCAGCTTAGGCGCCGCATCCGGAGCACCTCCCGGCTCGGGTTCCCGCTGAGTCGCGAAGTCGATAGCCACCCCGCGCAGGTTGCGGAACTGTGGGATAGCGAGGTGCCGCAACTGCATGGTCAAGCCTTGGCCGCGTCGGCGGAAGGCTTCTCACGCACCAGTGCCGGCACAGGCTCCGCGATCCAGCCGTGCGCTACTTCGTTCTTCAGCTGGGCGTAGAAGTCGTCAATCTCACCGCCAAAGCGCTGCCAGAGGTCTCGCGCCGCCATCTCGCCTTCGTGGCGGACCAGAATTGTGGCCAGCGGTGCCTGGGCTTTCACGTCGGGCGGCGTTGCCAAGCGCAGCGGCGCGATGAGTTCGGTATGCGGTGCTTTCACGGCGGTCTCCTCGTGTTGCTCGGTGTTGATGCCGGTGAGGGCGGCGACAGCAGCAATCGCCAACCTCGACGCCACTTCGTTCCTAGCGTCCAGTTGGTCCGACAGTTCGCCGCACAGCGCTTGGTGCTTACGTAGGCTTGCCAGGATCTCGGGGAGAGCGGTCGCTGGTGGGACCGGTACCGGAACGCTGCCCACTTGCGTCAAGTTCAAGCCAGGCTTATCGCCATAGATGTAGCGTGCCAAGAATGCGCGTCCACCGTATGCATTGATCATCCAATAGTGGATGAACTCGGACAGTTCAGGCCGATTCAGCCGGATCAACGCGACGTGCTGGCTGACGTAGGCCTTGCTCTTGAGTTCTGGGACCGCTGCACAGCGCCCGACATTACCGCCGGTGATCGTTAGCAGCAGGTCGCCCTGCCGTACTAGCGTTCGCTTCCCTTCTGCTCGGTCAGGCAGGGTGACGAACGCTGGATTGTCGAAAACCAGGGCGTCCTGCCTGATATCCTGGGAGCGAATGAAAGAATCCCCAGTGTTTGAGATGTAGGCCTTCCAACCCCGCGACCCACTGGTGATGTACTCGGACAGTTCGGCAAGAGTCTTCCACGTCCAGCCGTCGGGCAACGGTCCCAGCTCGTCGGTCATCTCCTCACCATCGGCGATCAGCTTAGAGTTGGGCAATAGCATCCCACGCAGAGATAGGTCAAAGAGGACATCGCGAAATGGTCGAACGTCGTCGGGCTCGCTGAACAAGCACCCGAAGTTGGCTTGCAGCCGTTGCCAACTCGCCTGCAACTCGTGGGGACTCTGGGCGCCCGCGAGCGCTTGAAGGGTCGACTTCCGCAGGGAGTTCTGCAGCTTGCGGCGGTCTTGCTGTTGCAGCTCCAGCTGATCGCACAAGTCCATCAGCTCGTCGACTCTTGCGACGATGCGGGATTGCTCCTGTCTTGGCGGGAAAGGGAACGGCGCCTCGCGCGCAGCGTCTGTTCCCAGACGGGGAAGGTTCATGCCGTAGGTCGAGCCGTTAGCATAGGCAACGAAGTACGGAGACTTCATGTACCACCGCAGATACCCCGCCTCAATGTGTTCAAAGAACGAGATCGGGTTAATCTCCGTCGTGCACACACCGGGTGAGTCCGCGATCAGGACTTTGTCGAGATACGGACGCAACTTCCCATAAAGGACTGAACCAGCTGGAAAACCGTTCTTAGTGCTCTTGAACTGACGATCCCGAGCCAAGACCTTGCTCAACAGCCTTGAGGTGCTCTTTTCAATGTCCTCGAGCTCAAGGACCCACGTGTCCTGGTCAACATCCCCGAGTTCAACCTTGGGCGCATCCCCGTAGTTGGTGACGTAGCCAAGTCGGGTCCATGCCCAGCCATCCGGCAGTGCCCATGGCTGATCACCGATCGAAACTACGGTCGGATCCGGTTGCCGCTTGAGCTCCCTCCTGGCGATCAGGGTCTTCTGGTGCCGCCTGTTCAGCTCAATCAACGAGTCCGCCGTGACGTCGCCCTCCACACGCTCCGTCAGCCGTCCAGAAATGGCAAGGTGAAGGACAAGCCCCCGCAGCCTCGCAACTCCCCCAGGTGCGTTGGCGAAGTATCCGAACTCCGCCAGGAACTGCTGCGCATCCATCAGGCGTCCTCGTCCACAAAGTGGTGCGCCAGGGCAGCAGCAAGCTCGCTCTTCAGGCGGTTCTCGGTCTCTTCGATCTGGCCCAGCAGCGTCTTGTATTTGTCCAGCAGCACGTCGGGGTCGTGACTCTCTCCCTCGGGCGCGTTGGGGTTCTTGAGGTCCAAGTTGTAGATCGGCCAGTAGAGCCGGTCCCCGGCGGCCCGTGCATCGCGGGCCTGCAGTCGCAGCGAGTCGAGCTGTGTGCGCAACGTCTCCATCTCAGCCTCCACCGGCTTTCGGAGCTTGGCATCGCCCACGCCCTTGATGGATTCGCGCAGATCGCGGATGCGGTTATCCAGCATGCTGGCCTCGATGCTCAACTGCTCGGCACGGTCCCAATGCGGCTCCGCGGCGGCTTCAGCCTGCTTGCGCTTGGCCTTGAAGTCCACCTTCCAGGCGAACTCGTTCTCCACCCGGTCGGCGAAGTCGTTCGCCTCGCTGCCCCACCAATCTTGCTCGGGCTTGAACTCCTCGAATCGGATGGGTTTGGTCTTGCTGTAGCTTTTGTAGCCCGGCGGGTACGGGTGCTCGTAGTACCAGATGGTGTCAGTGTGGAAGCGCCCTGTGCCATCATCCACTGTTGTGCCCTTGGTGAAGAACAGCAGATTGGTCTTGATGGTGGTGTACGGGGCGAACACGCCCTTGGGCAGGCGCACGATGGTGTGCAGCTTGCACTGCTGCATTAGTCGGCGCTTGATTTCGTTCTTGATGCCGTCCCCAAACAAAAAGCCATCCGGCAGTACGACGCTGGCACGCCCCTGTTCTTCAAGCAGCTTGACGATTAGCTGCATGAACAAGTCGGCTGTCTCCTTCGTCGGATGGTGGTAGCCCGCCGCGATGCTGTCGTCCTCGTAGCCGCCAAAGGGCGGATTGGTCACGATGCACTCGACTCGATCTTGAGCCTTCCAATCGTTCCAACCCGTAGCCAGCGTGTTCTTTCGCTCAACCTGCCCATCCACCTCCACATCGTGAAGAACCAAATTGGTTGTACAGAGCAGATGCGGGAGTTGCTTCTTCTCGATACCGCGAATCAGTCGATCTACGGCGCGTCGATCTTCAACCTTCGACTTGGTCGTGACTTGATTTCGCAAGTGGTCGATCGCAGCGGTCAGAAAGCCGCCCGTTCCACAAGCCGGATCCAATACCCGTTCACGCTTATCGAGCCTAGGGTTGACGCGGTCGACCATGAACTGGGTGATAGCACGCGGGGTGTAGAACTCGCCCGCGTTGCCCGCGCCTCGCAGGTCGTTCAGCAACTGCTCGTAGACGTCGCCCAGATTGGCGCGCGTTTTGAAGTCGTGAAAGTTGATGGCCTCTTCCAGCTTCTCGATCACGGCCAGCAACTGGGTGCCAGTCTTCATGTAATTGTTGGCGTCTTCAAAGACGCTGCGAATCACCTTGTGCTGCGGGCTGATGCTGGCGTCCAGCTCCTTGAGGGTGGGGAACAGCTCGTTGTTGACGAAGCTGATGATGGCGCTGCCTGCGATCTGCGGCTTCTTCTTGCCGTCGGGTCCAGCAACGTAGGCAGCCCAATTGCGCCAGCGCATAGCCTCCGGTAGCGGGGACTCGTACTTCGGGTTATCGTCTTCCCACTCTTCCTCTCGCTGGTCGAAGACCTTGAGGAAGAGCATCCAGGTGAGCTGGCCCAGGCGCTGTGCGTCGCCGTCGACCCCGTCGTCCTTTCGCATGATGTCCTGGATGGACTTGATAGTGCTGCTGAGGTTCATCGTTGTTCTCGGATCAAGCTGCCCGCCAGCGGGTCAGGCTTGCTTCTTGTCGTTCTCTTCGTAGAGGGCTTGTTCGAGGGCTTGCACGGCCTGGGTGAACTGTTCGACGCCGCCAAAAATGCCGCGCCGGATCTGCGTCTTGCTGCCGAACTGGTCGAAGGGCGGCAGCTCCAGGACCTTGGCGTCTTCGATGTTCTGCACGCCGTGGTCGGCAAATTTGTCCAACAGCGCTTCCAGCACAGCCCGAGCTTGGTCACCGTACGTTCCGAAGACGTCGCGCTTCTTGACGTTGTTGGCGCGCTCGCGCCGGGTCAGCGGCTTCTGGTCGAAGGCGACATGGGCTACCAGGTCGAAAACGTCCAGCTCGGCGCCGTTCGGCACGGCTTGCTGCAAGACCTCCAGAGGGACGCCGTGGTCGGCCAGTTCCTCAAGGACCGCCTGCTTGCGCTCGGCGCTGTTCCACCGGCGGAGGAAGTCGGTCAAGCTGCCGAACTCGGCCTGCAGCGCCTTCTTAATGTCGTCCTTGAGCAGGACGCGATAGTCCTCGGTGATCAGCTTGCCGTCGGCATCGAGGTATTGCGAGCGCTCGACCGCCACGCGCACGTTCACGTCGTCGATGACGTACTTGGTGCGGCCTTCGCCCCCGCCGCCGGTGATGATGCCGGGCGGTGTGGCCTCCTCGCCGGGCTTTCCGGGGCCATGGGACGGAGGATCAGACTCGCCAGTGCCTGGGGGGACATCGGGCGGCACCACCGGCTCATCGTCCTTGGGCTCGTAGATCACCACGGGCTCGCCGTCGAAGTCCGGGTCGGCGAATAGGCGTGTGGCGCCCTTGAAGTCCATGATGGTGAAGTACAGCTTCTGGTAGTCCTCGCGCAAGCGGGTACCGCGGCCGATGATTTGCTTGAACTCGGTCATCGAGTTGATGTTCTGGTCCAGCACGATCAGTTTGCAGGTCTTGGCATCCACCCCGGTGGTCAGCAGCTTCGACGTGGTGGCGATGACGGGGTACGGCTCGTCGTTGTCGATGAAGTACGACAGCTGAGCCTTGCCCTCGTTGTCATCGCCGGTGATGCGCATGACGTAGCGGCGGTTGCTGGCGGCAGCAGGGATGATCTTGACCAGCTCCTGCCGCATGCGTTCGGCATGATCCTGGTCGTCGCAGAACACGATGGTCTTCGCCATCGGATCCGTGGCTTTTAGGTACTCCCAAACCTTGCTGGCCACGAGGCGGGTTCGCTTCTCTAGCACCAGATTGCGGTCGAAATCCTTGGTGGTGTACTGCCGCTGCTCCACCGCTTGGCCGAGCTTGTCGACCTTGCCCTTCTCCGGCGTGTAGCCGACGGCATCCGCGTCGGTCGCGATGCGGATCACCTTGTAGGGCGCGAGGAAGCCGTCCTCGATACCTTGCTTCAATGAGTAGGTATAGACCGGGTCCCCGAAGTAGGTGAGGTTGCTCACCTCCTTGGTCTCCTTCGGGGTTGCCGTCAGGCCAAGGTGCGTGGCGGCGGTGAAGTAGTCCAGCACCTCGCGCCAGGCGGAGTCATCAGCCGCACTGCCGCGGTGGCACTCGTCGATGACGACCAGATCAAAGAAGTCGGCCGGGAACTGACGGTAGATCTGCTTCCACTCTTCGCGCCCGGTGACGGCCTGATAAAGAGCCAGGTAGACCTCATAGTTCTTCTTCACCTCGCGGTTGGTGACCTTGTGCATCACCTCGCCGAAGGGGGCGAAGTCTTGCTGCATCGTCTGGTCGACCAGGATATTCCGATCCGCCAAGAACAGGATCCGCTTCTTGGCCTTGGCCTTCCACAGGCGCCAGATGATCTGGAAGGCGGTGTAGGTCTTGCCGGTGCCGGTGGCCATGACCAACAGCACGCGCTGCTGGCCCTTGGCAATAGCCTCGATGGCACGGTTGATGGCTACGCGCTGGTAGTAGCGGGGTTCCCGGCCACTGCCGTCCGCGTAGTAGGGTTGCTCTACGAGCTTGACTGACTGCGGTTCCGTCAGCCCCTTCCACTGTTGGTACAGCAACCACAGGTCAGGCAGTGCGGGGAACTCGTTCAGCTGAAGCTCTCGCTCCACGGGTTGCGTCAGGCCTGTCCGGTCATGGAGCAGAAACCCGTCGCCATTACTGCTGATCGCGAACGGGGCGTCCAGCATTTCAGCGTATGCCAGCGCCTGCTGCATTCCATGCCCAACCTTGAAACGCGCCTGCTTGGCCTCGACGACTGCAATAGGAACGCCCGGGCGTGCGTAGAGGACGTAGTCGGCGCGCTTCGGGCCGCCCTTTGCATCGGGATTACGGATCCGCGCAGCGAGCTTGCCTCTCACCATCACTCGGCCGTCGGTGAGATTCACTTCCTCGCGAAACTGATGCTGCAGCCAACCCGCCTGCTGAATCGCCGGCGTGATGAACTTGGTGCAGATGTCGCGTTCGCTCAGGTCGTGCTTGTCCACCCGAAACTCCCTTTGCATGCCAGGTCGCTCTTCGGCTCCGTGGTGCTACCTGTCAGCATCACTTCAACGCATCCGTCGGCTCATCGTCGGCCCGCGTACTCGAGAAGGTCTCCGACACTACAGCCGTAGTGCCTGCAGATCGCATTCAAGGTGTTGAGGTCAATGCGCATCGAAGTTTCACGATAGAGGCTCGTGACGGTGTTCCGCGACAGATCGGTGGCCCGCAGCAGGTCAACGATCTTTTCTTTGTTCTCGGCCATCAACCGGGACAGATGTATCCGAATCACCGAAGCCACGAGCTGTTTTGGAACAGAAGCCTTTCGATAACGTCATGAAGCTGACGTTTTCATGAGCGAGCTTACCCTACAAGACGGGCTAGACGGCGCGTGTCGTTGGCGCGCGGGCTCAGGCGGCAGCACCCACGTGAAGCCTCGGCCTGCATACTCTAATGCCCGCTCACACAAAGACCGGCCATTCGACGCCTGGACCTTGACCGACGGCTATCAGTCTCGAGCGGAAGTTGCTTATGGATGAGACAGCCTCTTTTCACTTGATCTCAGGCCTTCAGGCTGTTGACAGACCGGGTTCACCCACGTGAGGATGGTTCATGGCCCCACCTAGCCCCACCCGAGCAAAGTTCAACTTAGTCCACACATGAGACCGACAGTTTTGTCGGTACTTTTGCCGGGATCTTCGACGCAAGCTCAACTAGAGACAAGCATCGATAGGCCGTGCCGATGGAAGTTCGATTCCCTCCGGGTCTTGACGTCGCGGGCGGCGTCGTCTCCAACAACGCCGACGGTTCTTGCACAGAATCCAATACTGTTCAAAAATACAGCCTTAGCCGCAACTTCGAGGAGCGCGCCCTGTCCAGCTACATCTTCATTTCGCCTCGGTCCGACCCCGGCATGGGCCGCCCGCTGGCCGACCCGTTGCTCACCTCCGGGTCGCGTCCGACCATGGGCACTTGCAGGCCGGACCTCCGCCGCCTCGTGCGCCCGGGCGACCAGATCTTCGTGATCAGCGGCAGCATGGGTCCGAAGCACCGGCAATATGTCATCGGCGGTTTGGAGATCGCCGCGAAGCTCGAGGACCAGCTCGCAGCGCTGCGCGAGTTCCCCGAGAACGCGCTGCGCTTCGACGCCGGCAAGAAGATGGGCAACATCATCGTGACCCGGGACGGCTACCAGCATCCGGAGGACACCCACCCGCCGGAGACCTTCGAGAACCGCATCAAGAATTACCTGGTGGGCCAAAACCCCGTGGTGCTTGAAAGCCCGCGCGAGGTGGAGCTGGGGCGCGAGCGCACCATCGACATCCTCTCGGGTCTCTTCGACCGCTCGGGCCCGCGCGTAGCGCAGATCGTTGGGCGCCACCGTAAGCTGACCGACGAGCAGGCTGACAGGCTGCGCCGGGAGCTGATGGACATCAAGCGCGAGGCCGCCGCGTGATGAACCTCGGCGAGCACTTGGCCAGCCGCAAGCTCGCCGTCGATCAAGTGGCGGCGAAGGCGAAGCTCCCGCCCGAGCGCTTTGCGCAGATCGCGGCCGGCGCCGACGCCAGCCTGGCGGAGATGCGCGCTATCGCCAAGGCCCTGCGCCTGCCCTTGGAGAGCTTGCTCGATCCGGAGCCCGCCGAGCCGGTGAAGGCGTTGTTCCGCCACACGCTGGGGCAGCGCGAGGTCGAGGTCTCCTCGGAGCTCGACGTCGTGTCCGCCCAGGTGCGCGACGCCTTGGCGATCGCGCGGGGCATGCCCGGCAACACCGGTTGGCTCGATCTGTTTCGGGGCATGGAGCCAAGGTTCGAGGCGGCCGAGGAGTTCGCGCAGCTATTCCGCAAGGCGTTCGCGGGCCTGGACGACAAAGAGCCCTTCCCGCGCCTGCCGCAGGTCGCCCACGAGCTCGGGGTCTTCGTCCTCTACTCGCGCGACTCCGCCATCGAAGGCGTCTCAGTCATCGTCGAGGGCTACGCGCTGATGATCCTCGGCGCTCGCGCGTTCAAGCCGCGGCTGCTCTTCACCATTGCGCACGAGTTCGGGCACCTGGTCGCGCACCACGACGACCAGGCGAGCGGCTACGCGCACTTCGATCGCGAAGAGGACTTCGACGGGATACAGGGCGCTCCGCGCAAGCACGAAGAGAAGTTCGCCGATGCCTTCGGCTCCGCGCTCGTTCTGCCGCGCCACGGCGTGCTTCTTGCCGTGAAGGCCATCCGCGAGCAGCTCGGGGCCAACGGGCCGCTGGGCGACATCGAGATCCTTTGGCTCGCGCACCTTTTCCACGTCAGCTTCGAGGTCGCCGCGCGCAGATGCGAGGGGCTCGGCCTCGTGCCGCCGCGCGGAGCGCGCGCGCTGTATCAGAAGCTGCTAGACGACTACAAGAATCCGGAGCAGCGCGCGGCGGAGCTCGGCATTCCGCCCCGGCCCGACATCCCGGTGGACGCGTCCCCCGCACTCCTGCAAGCGGCGGCGCGCAAGGTGAGGGCCGGGGAGATCTCGGTGGGGCGCGCCGCGGAGCTTCTAAACGTCCCGGTCTCGGCGCTGTTCGTGGCCAACGCCGAAATAACCGCGTGATCCGCATCCTGGACGCCTCGACTCTCCTGAACCTCGCCAACGGCGAAGTCCTCTCGAAAGTCCTGCGCCTTCCGGGCACGTCGTTTCAAGTCAGCGGCGTCGTGCGCGACGAGTCGCGCACCGTCGCCCAGGCCATCGACGCCGCCGTCGCGGCCGGGCGCCTGGCTCTAGTCGACGACAAGTTGATCAGCGTCTCGCGTTTCCTCAGAGCGAAGGCGGAGTGGCAGTTGGACAACGGCGAGACCGAGTGCATCCTGGCGGCCGCGGAGGTCGGCTGCTCGGTCGCGTGCGACGACAAGGCTGCGCGGAAGGTGATCGCGAGGGTGCTCGGCGAGTCGCGCCTCACCGGCTCCATCGGCTTGCTGCGAGAGGCCGCGAGGGCGGGGCTCCTCACCCAGGCCGAGGCGTTCGCCGCCTACAGCCTGATGCGTGAGCGCGGCGGCTTCCTGCCGACCGTCGCGGAAGCCGAGTTCTAGATCAGATCGTCTCCGGGCGCAGCCCTAGCTTGTCGTTGCGCAAGGGGTTGGGCGCGAGCTTCGCGAGAGCCTGGCGGACGCCCGCGAATGGATTGGCGATCGTCTTCTTCATCTTGCCGGAGGCACCGAAGGAGCGGCCGCAGGAGTGGCAGCAGTGCTCGACGTGCGGCGTGAACGCGTGCTCGGCTTCGTCGAAGTGGTGATCTCCGCAGCCCGGGCAGACCAGGTCCACCACCCTGCCCTCCAGGTGGGGCATCGCCGACTGCGCCATGAAGGCGCGAACGTGCGCGGCGTTGAGCGCCACGCCGTCGATCACCACCTCGGCGAACGTGTCGTCCAAGCCGCTGGGCATCTCCTCGTCTGGCGTCTTGAAGGCGTGCACGTGGACGCCGTCCTCCTCCGCGCGCTGCGACGTCCACAAGATCGCCGGATTCGAGCCCCAGATCTGCACGCCGCCGGGAAAGTCGCTCTGCCTGAACTTGGCCTTCTTCTTGGAAGGAACGAGCTTGGGCTTTTGCGCGCCCAGCATGTGCCTCACGGTCGCTAAAGGGTTGCCGACGCCCGCGCCGCTGTCCGAGAACTGCTTGCCGCAGCCGTGGCACTGGTGGCGCCGGTGCGCGTGGACTGCGAACCAGTCGCGGTCCAGATGCGGAAAGCCGCAGTAGGTGCAGTTGACGGTCGTCGTCTCGAACCCGAACACGCCCGAGACCATGTAGTTGATGGCGTCGATCTCGTCGACCTCCGCCCACCCGTCGGACAGCAAGTCCTTTGCGAGCGGGATGCGCAGCTTGCGGTACGTCCGGTCGATCACCTTCGCCCCGCCCTTTTCGAGCCGAGCGTGCACGTGGATCCCCCGGTCCGTTGGCTTGCTCGTCGTGTCGTATACGGCGGGGACGGATCCCCACAGCGCGATGCCGCCGGGATAGGCGCGGAAATCCAGGTCCAGCATGTCCTCGGGCGCGATAGGCTCGTCGTCGGCCGCCACGCACTTCTCCGCGGGCGTGCCGTATTTCGCCGTGGCGTTGGCGTGATGACCAAGGCACCAATAGCGCGTGCCGCCGTCTCGGCGCCGGCCCACCGGGACGATGTTGCAACTCATCGGGCAAGCTTACCCGACTCGCGCGCCTGTCGCCGGCGCGCGTCTGAGGCTCCAACGCGCGCGCGTCAGCGACCACTTTTCACGCGCACGGCGTCATTTTCGGTCGCCCTAGACGCGCCAAGCGCTTAGAAGATGAACTGGTCCGACACGGATTTGTGCTCAGATGACCAGCCTTGGCATACAGCCACCCCTCCAAAGGTGAACTGGTCTTGGAATAAAAAAACTGATTTTGGTAAACACAAGCATATGATTTGAAAGGATTTTTCGCGATTTCTTGGGAATCCGCAATTGGAACTCCTTCTAGAACGAAGATTGCTCTTCGCTAAAAATGCGAAGTGTCGATATTTTGGAGTCGCCAATGACCACCGTCCCCGATCTGTTGAAGGCCCTCGGCGAGTTGCTTTCGATCATGCAATCCAACTCCATGCTGCTGCTGGCCGTCGTCGCGATCTGCGGCTTCGCCGTGGTCGCGCTGGCGCTGCGCATCGTTCACGCAGCCTTGGAGAAGAAGTGAGCTGGGCCAAGATGCCGACCGGCTGGCTGCGGCCGGTCGAACTGCCTGCGCCGCCTCAAGCGGCCAAGCCGCGGAAGGCGCGATGCGACGTTGATGACGTCGACCTGGACGACTTGATCGACCTGGACTCCAAGCCCGCGAAGTTCTATCCGCTGTCCCTCTTCGAGTGGCGCAAGGACGGATCGAGCTCCATGGCGGCGCTGATGATCGTGATGGCACTGAGCATCAAGCTCAATCAATCGCTGCGCGGTGAGCGCTTCGAGCAGGGCAAGCCGCGGCCGACGGCCGTGGCGGTGACCTACGACGAGCTGACTAGGATGACGGGTTTCGCCCGCGCTACCGTGAGCTCTGGGATCGACCTGCTCGAGGAGCTGGGGGCGATCTCGCGCTCGAAGATCGGCCGCGCCAACTCCTACTCGATGCACGGCGTAAACGAGCCTGGGCGCTGGTGCCAACTGCCGCAAAGCACGCTGCTGCGGCCCGACGGGACCCTCTCCATCAAGAAGTTGGAGCGCAAGCGGGCGACCCTGCACGCGCTTCGGGTCTACGCCGCCCTGCTCTCGCTGCGCAGGCAGCAGACGAACACCGCCTCGATCAGCTGGACGGGTCTCTCACGATGGACCGGGGTGCGGCGCGCCGACATCGGCCCGGCTGTCCAGGTTCTGGTCGCGTGGGGCTTGGTCTCCTTCTCCGAGGAGCTCGACGACCGCCGCCTCGATGGCGAGGATCGCAGCAACAGATACCGAATCGTCGGCCTGGGGAAGGTGCAGCACGTCAGCGAGGTGGCCTGAGCGAACAGGCCTTCGCTCGGCAGTGATCGACGGCTCTCGGCGAGCCGCGGGCGGCCATGTGGAAAATCATGTCGCCTTGAACACAATGACTTTGGCGCCTTGGCCCAAATCGTCCAGGTAATCCGCCCAGCGCTGCATCATTGCCCTGCGCGCCGGCAGATGGGCAGTGCGGTTGTAGGCTCGCCCATTGGGATCTTTCACCGTGTGCGCGAGTTGGTGTTCGATCAAGTCAGGGCGCTCGCCCAACACCTCGTCCATGATCGTCCGGGCCATCGCGCGAAAGCCGTGGGCAGTCATCACTTCCTTCGCATAGCCCATGCCCCGCAACGCAGCATTGACGGTGTTCTCGCTCATGCAGCGCTCTCCCGTGCGAATGCTGGGAAACACGTACCGACGGTGCCCGCTGATGGGCTGCACCTCTCGCAGGATCCTCACGGCCTGCCGTGACAGCGGTACGAGGTGCTCAACCTTCATCTTCATCCGCGAGCTGGGAATGCGCCACTCGCCCGCGTCCAGGTCCATTTCGCTCCACTCTGCCGCCCGCAGTTCGCCCGGGCGCACGAACACCAGCGGCGACAGCTGCAGCGCCGCCCGCACGGTCGGGTGCCCTTCGTAGGCATGGATCGAGCGCATGAGTTGCCCGACCTGCTTCGGGTCCGTGATGGCGGGATAGTTGGTCTTGTCGACCGATACCAGCGCGCCTCGAAGGTCGACGGTAACGTCGCGCTCCACATGACCCACCGCCACCGCGTAGCGGAACACCTGCGAGCAGATCTGCACGACGCGGTGGGCGCTTTCGTGAATGCCGCGCGCCTCCATGCGACGGGCCACCTTGTCGAGCACGTCCTTGGCTCGGATGGTCGAGATGGGCAGCCTGCCGATGAACGGGAAAACGTCCTTCTCAAGCCAGTTTGTGACCTTGGCCTGCGTGACCGCTGCGCGCTTGTTCGCCGTTCTGGCAAGCCAGTCGCGTGACACGACCTCGAAGGTGTTCGCCGCGGCCTCGGTCCTGGCCTGCTTTTCCTCGCGCTTGGCGACGGCGGGATCGATTCCATCCGCCAGAAGCTCCCGCGCCTTTTCGCGTCGCTGACGAGCCTTGACGAGCGATACGTCAGGGTAGACGCCCAGGGCGAGGGTCTTCTGCTTCCCTAAGAACCGGTAGCTCATGCGCCAGTACTTGCCGGTCGCCGTCACGTGAAGGTACATACCGCCCCCGTCCGCGTACTTCTCCCCGTTGGCCGCGCCCTCATGCCTGAGCTGCCTCACGCGGGTGTCGTTCAGTGCCATCGCCTTGCCTCCTGTTGGTATCGGCCTTTCCCGAATCAGCGGATACCAACAAAAATGATGGTATTTCGTTGCGATGTGATGGTACGGAGCGAGACCGCGAGGGGCAACAAAAAACCCGCAATGCCAGGAAGCATGCGGGTTCTGAGCTGGTTTGAGACCGTGCGAAACGATGTTCTGGTCCCGCCGCCAGGAATCGAACCTGGATCTCAGCCTTCGGAGGGCCGAATTCTATCCATTGAAATACAGCGAGAGGGGCGCTTCAGGCAAGGCCCGAAGCCCGTGATTATCACTGATCACGCAAGCTGCTTGCAGTTCCCCTCCCCCACCGCAGGCCTGCGCTCGAATCCGAGCCCCGCGAGATAGACGTGGAACAGATGGCGCCCGGCCGGCACGAGGTCGAAGGCGCCGGGCTCGAGCAGCCAGTCCTGGATCAGCCCGCTGATCACCGCATGCAGCCCGAAGGCGGCGGTCTTCGCCGGGATGGGCAGTTCGATGCCCGCGCGGCCCGCGGCATGCTGGAGCGCGTGGACGAAATCGGTCACGCATTCGTTGCGGGCGCTGCGGTGGCGCTGCAGCACCGGGGCCATCTCGTCCGTGTACTCGACCTTGAGCGTGGCCACCTCGAAGACGCGCCGGGCCTGGGGGTCGGTGACCATTAGGTTCAGGGCCTGCACCATCACCTGCTCGATGGCCGCCAGCGGGTCCTCGTTGGCCGCACTGGCTTCGCGGGTGGCGCACTCCAGCGGCAGGGTGACGCGCTCCATCATGGCGTTGAAGAGGTCCGGCTTGTCCTTGAAATGCCAGTAGATCGCACCGCGGGTGGCGCCGGCCTCCTGGGCGATCTGCTGCAGCGTGGTCCGCGACACGCCCTGGGACTGGAAGAGCACTTCCGCCGCATCGAGCAATCGATGCCGGGTAGCCAGTGCCTCTTCCTTGGTACGACGGACCACTTTGCTCCCCTTCCTTAAACATGTAAAACATCGAACCCGCGTGCGACTGCCACTATACATTCACGAATGTATGTAAACTCGGGTCCCTCCCGATGGCCAAGCTCGCCGTGTTGCTTTAGGCACCCGCCGCGACCACGCGCCGTTCCTCGTCCCTGCTCCAAAGGAATCGCATGCCCGTTCTGCATGTCTCGCGTCATTCGTTGTTGTCCATGTCGCGTCGCCCCGCCTTCGCCGCCGTCGCAGCCGCCGCGGTGCTGGCGCTCGCCGCTTGCGGCAAGAGCGATGCCCCGGCCGGAGGCGCCCCTGGGGGCGGTGCCGGCGGCGGCGCACCGCCGCCGCCCGAAGTGGGGGTGGTAGTGGCCACGCCGACCGATGTGGGGCTGGTGACCGAGCTGCCGGGCCGCCTCGAGGCCTCGCGTGTGGCCGAGGTGCGCGCCCGCGCCGCGGGCATCCTGCAGCAGCGGCAGTTCCGCGAAGGCAGCGACGTGAAGGCCGGGCAGCCGCTGTTCCGCATCGATCCGGCCCCCTACCTGGCGACGCAGCAGAGTGCCCAGGCGAGCCTGGCACGTGCCGAGGCCAATGCGGTCCAGGCCAAGGCACTGGCCGAGCGCTACAAGCCGCTGGTGGAGGCCAACGCGGTCAGCAAGCAGGAATACCTGAACGCCGTCGCAGCCGCCAAGACCGCCGAAGCGGACATCGCGGTCGCGCGGGCCGAGCTGCAGACCGCGAGGATCAACCTCGGCTACGCGAGCGTCACGGCGCCGATCGCAGGCCGCATCGGCCGCGCGCTGGTGACCGAAGGCGCGCTGGTCGGCCAGGGCGACGCCACGCCGCTGGCGGTGATCCAGCAGATCGACCCGGTGTACGTGAACTTCACGCAATCGGCGAACGACGTGCTCAAGCTGCGCCGCGCGATGGATGCCGGCCAGTTCAAGCGCGCGAGCGGCAGCGATTCGGCCAGCGTGCGCATCCTGCTGGAAGGCGGCAGCGAGTACGCGCTGCCCGGCAAGCTGCTGTTCTCCGACCTGACGGTGGACTCGACCACGGGCCAGGTGACGCTGCGCGCCGAGGTGCCGAACCCGAAGGGCGAGCTGCTGCCCGGCCTCTACGTTCGCGTGAAGGTGGAGCAGGCCCAGGCGACGAATGCGATCACGGTGCCGCAGCAGGCGGTCACGCGCACCCAGCAGGGCGACACCCTGACCGTGGTCGATGCCGAGGGCAAGATGCACAAGCGCACGGTGAAGATCACCGCCGCCCAGAACAACCAGTGGGTGGTCACCGAAGGCCTGAAGGCCGGCGAGCAGGTCATGGTCGACGGCTTCCAGAAGCTGATGATGATGCCCCCCGGCGCACCGGTGAAGCCGGTGCCCTGGAAGGCGCCCGACCCCGCCTCCGCCGCAGCCCCGGCCGCGCCCGCCAACGCTGCTGCGGCTCCGGCCGCGAAGCCGTAAGGAGCGCGCCCGCATGGCAAAGTTCTTCATCGAGCGGCCCATCTTTGCGTGGGTGATCGCGCTGTTCGTGATCGTGGTGGGCGCCGTGTCCATCACGCAGCTGCCGATCGCGCAGTACCCGCCGGTGGCCCCCCCGGCCATCGTCGTCAATGTCGCCTATCCCGGCGCCTCCGCCCAGACGCTGGAAGACAGCGTGCTGTCGGTCATCGAGCGCGAGATGAACGGCTCCCCCGGCCTCATCTACATGGAATCGGTGGCGCAGGCCGACGGCACGGGCACCATCACCATCACCTTCGAGACCGGCACCAATGCGGACCTGGCGCAGGTGGACGTGCAGAACCGCTTGTCGCGCGCCACGCCCCGGCTGCCGGCGGCGGTGACGCAGCAGGGCGTGCGCGTGGACAAGTCGCGCAACAACTTCCTGCTGTTCACGATGCTGTCCTCGGACAACCCCGCGATCGACACCACGGCGCTTGGCGACTACGCCTCGCGCAACGTGGTGCCCGAGCTGCAGCGGGTGGCCGGCATCGGCCAGGCGCAGCTGTTCGGCACCGAGCGCGCCATGCGCATCTGGATCGATCCCGCCAGGCTGCGGGGCTACAACCTGTCGGCGGCCGACGTCAACGCGGCGGTTCGCGCGCAGAACGCGCAGGTGTCCTCCGGCACCATCGGCGACCTGCCCAACGTGGCGGGCCAGTCGATCGCGGCGACCGTGGTGGTCAACGGCCAGCTCACCACCACCGAACAGTTCGGCGACATCGTGCTGCGCGCGAATACCGACGGCTCTACCGTGCGGCTCAAGGACGTCGCGCGCATCGAGCTGGGCGGCCAGGGCTACGCCACCTCGGCGCGGCTGAACGGCCAGCAGGCCGTCGGCATCGGCGTGCAGCTCGCGCCCAGCGGCAACGCCCTGGCCTCGGCCAAGGCGATCCGGGCCAAGATGGCCGAGCTCGAGCGCTTCTTCCCGCAGGGCGTGAAGTGGAGCATTCCCTACGACAGCTCGCGCTTCGTCAACATCTCGATCACCGAAGTGGTGAAGACGCTCTTCGAGGCGGTGGCGCTGGTGTTCCTGGTGATGTTCCTGTTCCTGCAGAACTGGCGCTACACGCTCATCCCGACCATCGTGGTGCCGATCGCGCTGCTGGGCACCTTCGCCGTCCTGCTCGCGCTGGGCTTCTCGATCAACGTGCTGACCATGTTCGGCATGGTGCTGGTGATCGGCATCGTGGTGGACGACGCGATCGTGGTGGTGGAGAACGTCGAACGCATCATGAGCGAGGAGGGACTCTCCCCGCTCGAAGCCACGCGCAAGGCGATGCGCCAGATCTCCGGCGCCATCGTCGGCGTGACGGTGGTGCTGATCTCGGTGTTCGTGCCGCTGGCCTTCTTCGCGGGTTCCACCGGCAACATCTACCGCCAGTTCTCGGCGGTGATGGTGGCGTCGATCGGCTTCTCGGCCTTCTTGGCGCTGTCGCTCACGCCCGCGCTCTGCGCCACGCTGCTGAAGCCGGTGGAAGCCGGCCACCATCACGAGAAGCGCGGCTTCTTCGGCTGGTTCAACCGCGGCTTCACGCGCACCGCCAAGGGCTACGAGAGCCTGGTGGCGCGCATCCTCAAGCGCGCGGCGCGCTACCTGGTGATCTACGCCGCAATCATCGGCGCGGTGGTGCTGGTGTACCGGCAGTTGCCGACCTCCTTCCTGCCGCAGGAAGACCAGGGCTACATCATCGTCAACGTGCAGCTGCCGCCGGGCGCGACGCAGGAACGCATGCTGTCGGTGATGCAGGACGTCGAGAAGTACATCCTGAAGCAGCCGGAAGTGGAGAGCATGGTCGGCGTGCTCGGCTTCAGCTTCTCGGGCCAGGGCCAGAACGCGGGCCTCGCCTTCGTGACGCTCAAGGACTGGGAGCAGCGCCACGACCCGGGCCAGTCGGCCGATGCGGTGGCCGGCCGCGCCTTCGGGGCGCTGTCGAGCATCCGCGACGCCTTCATCTATCCGCTGTCGCCGCCACCGATCCCCGAGCTGGGCAACGCGAGCGGCTTCAGCTTCCGCCTGCAGGACCGCGGCGGCGCCGGGCATGACGCGCTGACCAACGCGCGCAACCAGCTCCTGGGCATGGCGAGCCAGAGCCCGCTGCTGACGCAGGTGCGGCCCGACGGCCTGGAAGACGCGCCGCAGCTGCAGATCGACATCGACCGCGACAAGGCGAATGCGCTCGGCGTGGGGTTCGATGCCATCAACAGCACGCTGTCGACCGCGCTGGGCTCCAGCTACATCAACGACTTCCCGAACCAGGGCCGGCTGCAGCGCGTGGTGGTGCAGGCCGACGCGCCGGCGCGCATGCAGCCGGACGACCTGCTCAGGCTCAACGCGAGCAACAGCAAGGGCGAGCCGGTGCCGCTGTCGGCCTTCGCGAGCACGCGCTGGATCACCGGTGCGCAGCAGACGGTGCGCTACAACGGCTATCCGGCCGTCCGCATCTCGGGCTCGGCCGCGCCGGGCTACAGCTCGGGCGCCGCGATGGCCGAGGTGGAAAAGCTCGCCGCACAGCTGCCTCCGGGCTTCGGCTACGAATGGACCGGCCAGTCGCGCGAGGAGAAGCTTGCGGGCGCGCAGGCAATCGTCCTGTACGCCTTCTCGATCCTCGCGGTGTTCCTGTGCCTGGCCGCGCTTTACGAGAGTTGGACCATTCCGCTGGCGGTGATCCTGGTCGTGCCGCTGGGCGTGCTGGGCGTGCTGCTCGCGACCCTGCTGCGCGCCTATTCGAACGACGTGTACTTCCAGGTCGGGCTGATCACCATCATCGGCCTGTCGGCGAAGAACGCGATCCTGATCATCGAGTTCGCCAAGGACCTGCAGGCGCAGGGCAAGGGTGTGGTCGAGTCGGCATTGGCCGCTGCCCATCTGCGGTTCCGGCCGATCATCATGACCTCGCTGGCCTTCGGCCTCGGCGTGCTGCCGCTGGTGGTGGCTTCGGGCGCAGGCTCGGCAAGCCAGCGCGCGATCGGCACCGGCGTGATCGGCGGCATGGTGACCGGCACGGTATTGGCCGTGATCTTCGTGCCGGTGTTCTTCGTGGTGGTGCGCAGCCTGTTCAAGGGCAGCGAGCGCCAGCGCGAGGTCGACAGGCGCCACGCCCAGGCCGCAGGCATCGAGGAAAGCCCCGCCCAATGATCAAAAAAAACTTCGCTTCGACCGCCTTGGCCAGCGCAGCCGCCATGTTCCTGGCCGGCTGCTCGCTGATTCCGACCTACGAACGCCCGGTGGCCCCGGTGCCGGCCAGCTATCCCGGCGCGCAGCCCGCCGCGGCCAGCGCGTCGCCGGTGTCGACGCTGGCCTGGCAGGACTACTTCACCGATCCTCGGCTGGCGAAGCTGATCGAGACGGCACTCGCCAACAACCGCGACCTGCGCGTGGCCGTTGCCAACATCGAGCAGGCCCGGGCGCAGTTCCAGATCCAGCGCGCGGCGCAGTTCCCCGCGCTCGACCTGGCGGCCAGCGGTTCGCGCTCGAGCCCCAACCCGCTGCAGGCGGCGGGCCTGGGCGGCAGCGTGGCATCGACCTATTCGGTCGGCCTCGGCATCACGGCCTGGGAGCTCGATTTCTTCGGCCGCATCGCCAGCCTCAAGGAGCAGGCGCTGGCGCAGTTCCTCGCCACCGAGGAGTCGCGCAAGGCCACGCAGATCAGCCTGATCAGCGCGGTGGCCAGCGGCTGGCTCACGTTGATCGCGGACGACGAGCTGCTCGCGCTCACGCGCCAGACGCTGGCCACGCGTGAGGAGTCGCAGAAGCTCACGCGCCTGCGCTTCGACAGTGGCGTGGTCTCGGAGATCGACCTGCGCCTGGCCGATTCGCTGGCCGAGAGTGCCCGCGCTTCCTACGCGGAGCAGCAGCGCCTGCGCATGCAGGACGAGAATGCGCTGGCCCTGCTGCTCGGCGCGCCGGTGCCACCGGAAGCCACCGAAGGCGGCGCGCGCGGCCTGGGCGCGGTTGCGCCGATGGCGGAACTGCCCGCGGGCCTGCCTTCCGACCTGCTGGGCGAGCGGCCCGACATCCGCGCCGCCGAGCAGCAGTTGATCGCGGCCAACGCCAACATCGGCGCGGCGCGCGCGGCCTTCTTCCCGCGCGTGTCGCTGACCACCTCGATCGGCACCGCCAGCAGCGAGTTCTCGAACCTGTTCGACCGCGGCACCAAGGCCTGGGCCTTTTCGCCGCAGCTCACGCTGCCGATCTTCGACGCGGGCCGCAACCAGGCCGGGCTGGATTCGGCCAGGGCCGGCCGCGACATCGCGGTGGCGCAGTACGAGAAGTCGATCCAGACCGCCTTCCGCGAGGTCGCCGACGCGCTTGCCGGCCGCGCCACCCTGAGCGAGCAGTTGCGCGCCCTGCGCGCGCAGACGGAAGCCGAATCGGCGCGCTTCAGGCTCTCGGACCTGCGCTACCGCAACGGCATCGCGAGCGCGCTGGACCTGCTCGACTCCCAGCGCTCGCTCTACGGCGCGCAGCAGGCTGCAGTGCAGGTCCAGCTCGCTCAACTGCAGAACCAGGTGGTGCTGTACAAGGCGCTGGGCGGCGGATGGGCCACGCGTTGAGGCCCGGGGGACCGTCACGGGGCGCCTTCGGGTGCTCTCTATAATCCGCGGTTGATTACAAAAAGCCCGACGAGCCCCCCACACTGAGGACCCAATGAGCGACGACGCGCACTACCAGGCCACAGAAGACGCCCACACGGGCCCGATCAAGAACCCCAAACAACTGCTGCTGGCGGTCTTCTTCTCCTTCATTGCGCCGATCCTGATCATTGTCGGCCTGGTCGCGTACGTGACCTCCGCCAACCACCCCTCGGGCGAAGTGCAGGGCTCGGGCATGGCGCTCTACGGCGTGACGAAGGAAGAGCGCGACCGCGAGCTCGCCGAGCGCCTGAAGAAGGTCGGTTCGATCGAGATCCGCGACGCCAACCGGCCGCTGGCCACCGGCGAGGCAGTGTTCAAGGCACAGTGCGTGGCCTGCCACGGCTCCCCGGGCATTCCAGGTGCCCCGCACCTCAACGACGCCGCAGGCTGGGGCCCGCGCATCGGCCAGGGCTACGAGACCCTGCTGGAACACGCGCTCAAGGGCAAGGGCGCCATGCCGCCGCAGGGCGGCGGCGACTTCGAGGACGTCGAGATCGGCCGTGCGGTCGTCTACCTGGCCAATTCAGGCGGCGCCAAGTTCCCGGTGCCGGACCGCCCGGCGGCCGCAGGCGCACCGGAGGGCGCGGCAGCCAATGCGGCAGCAGCGCCGGCCGCGAATGCGGCAGCGGCACCAGCCTCGGCAACTGCCACCAAGCCGTAAGCGGTCTCCGGACCTCGCCAAGACAAAGAGCCCGCAATGCGGGCTCTTTGTTTTTGGGCGTGCGGCGTTCGGCTTCTCTCAGTGCGGTGCCTGGACAGGTGAGGTCGCCGCCGGGCTCATGACATACCCATAGCGCCCCGGCAGGTCCGCGGCACGCACGTTCTCCGGCACCCAGCGCCCCCGCTCGACCGCCTCGGCCGCGAAGCCCATGTCCTGCGTGTGCACCAGGCCCAGCCCGAGCGGCGTCGTTAGATAGAGGCGCCCCTGCTCGTCCACCAGGCAGGCCGAAGGCTCGACCAGATCGCCCGCATGCGATCGCACGCTGAAGTCCTCGCCGACGCGCCACACCCAGGGCGCGGCCTCGAGCTCCACGTAGACGCGCTGCGGTCCGTTCTGGAAGAACCATTGACCGCGTTCGTCGTGCTCGTAGTTGCGCTGGATGAAGTCGATCAGCTTCTCATGCTTCAGCAGCGAGCCCTTGGCGGTCGGGAAGGGCCCCATCGCCTGCGTGCGGTCGTCCCGCAGGTACCAGTTGCCGCGCGCGTCAAGGCCGAGCCAGCCATGGCAGTGCGGCACGTTGGGCCACTTGGCGATGGCCTGTTTGACGATGTCGTCCATGCCGCAGATTCTGGCGCGGATGGTGCCCCTGCGCCATCGGACGAAGCCGCGTCAAAGATGCTGCGCCAGCCAGTCGCCGACGCGTTCGGGCATGCCGCGCACATGACCCGGCGGCCGCCCCATCGGGAAGCCCACATGCCCGCCGTGGGCCGGCTGCCACAGCGTGACGTGGCGGCCCGCGTCCTCGGGCCGTGGCAGGCTGGCGGCCGGCACGAAGGGATCGTTGGTCGCGTCACGACCAACGCCGGGACGCGGATCGCACCCAGGTGCGGCTTGGCCGAAGCCCGACGCCAGTAGTCGTCGGTGTCGCGAAAGCCGTGCAGCGGCGCGGTGAACACGTTGTCGAAGGCATGCAGGTCGGCCGCCGCCATCAAGGCCTCGCGGTCGAACAGGCCCGGATGCTGCGCGAGCTTGGCCAGCGCCTTGGGCTTCATGCTGGCCAGGAACATGCGCGTGTAGACCAGCCGGTTGAAGCCTTGCCCGATGGCTGCCCCGCCGGCCGCGAGGTCCAGCGGGGCGCTGATCGAAACCACCGCATCGACCTGCTTCGAAGCCTCGGCGCCCGCCTCCTCGGCCCACCGCAGCAGCGCGTTGCCGCCCAGCGAGACGCCCGCCGCGAAGATTGGCGCCCCCACGCTCGGCACTTCGTGTCCTCGCTGCCCCCCAAGGGGGCGCTCGCTTGCTTGGGGCGGCCCGGCGCTGCGCTCGGGTCCCACGTGCCGCTGGCGCAGGCGCGCAAGAATCCAGCCCACCTCCTCGAAGTCCCCCGAGTGGTAGGCCCGTGGCGCGAGATTGATCTCGCCGCTGCAGCCGCGGAAATGCGGCACCGCATAGTCCCAGCCGCGTGCCAGCGCATGGGCCGCGAAGGCCTCGGCATAGTGGCTCTTCGACGAGCCCTCGAGCCCATGGAACAGGACCAGCAGCGGCCGCGGCGCGGGCCCTTCCGCCGCAAGGAAGTCGACGTCGATGAAGTCGCCGTCCGGCGTGGTCCAGCGCTCGCGGCGGTAGGGCGGCAACGGCGCCTCCACACGCCGCGCCCAGAGCGCGGGCCAGATGGTCTGGAGGTTGCCGCCGGGCAACCACCGTGGCGCGACGTATTGCATCAGTGAAGAACCTGCGGGATCTCGTCCGCCTCGTCGGGCGCATGAACCATGCCCGGACTCGCATGGTGGGCCACCATGCGCCAGCCCTGCGGGGTCTTGTGATAGACGTTGGTGGCCAGCACGAAAGCATGGCGCGGCCCCTCGGCCGTCAGCACCTCGATGCGCTCCAGCACGTTGTGGACCGCGCTCGCCAGCGATTCGACCCGGCGCACACGGGCCGGCGTGGCATGGATCGCGCCGTTGGCGAACATCTGCTCGAAGGCTGCCCGGATCGCGCTGGCGCCCACCAGGCGCGGGCCGCCGGGGTGCACGCAGAACACCTCGTCCTCGTCGGCCCAGCAGGCCATCAGCCCGTCGATGTCGCCGCGCTGCAGCGCCTCGTAGAAGGTGGCCTCGATATCGTCGGCAGTGCCGGCCACGGCGGCGGCGCGGAGTTTGGTCTTGGACATGGTGGCTGCGGCTGGAGCTGGCGATTTTGCCTCGGGCGCGCGACGCGCATCGGTCGCACGCGCATCAGCAGGCCGCAATGAGCCCGGCATGGCGGGCTTGTCAGGCCGCTTCAGCCCGGACTTCGCCCCGGCCCGCCGAACAGCCAGCCCTCGGCCACAGCCAGCAATTCGCCTTGTGCCGCCTGCCACACCAGCTCGGGCGCGGCCACGTGCACCCCCGGCGGCGCGATGCGCAGCGCCACGTCGACCAGCTCCGCCACCTTGCCGGCGCGCACCGGCTGCTCGCTGGTCGGCACCATGAAGCGCGCGATGGACAGCATCCAGGCCGCCAGCCGCTCGGCCGGATTGGCGAAGCGTGCCGCGGCGGGCTTGCGCGCCGTGCGCACGATGATCACGCGCTCGAAGCCCTGGGCCACCACCGCCTCCTCGTCGAGGCTCGCCAGGCCGCGCTTGAGCGCCTCCGGCAGCCGGCCCTGGTCGTGCGGCTGCACGACGGCCAGCGTGCGCACGCCGCAGGCCTTCAGCCAGGCTGCGAGCGCGGGCAGCTGCGCCGGCTCGGGCGTCCACAGCGCGCGTTCGCGGTCGTAATAGAGGCGCGGCGGCTCGAACAGGACCAGCGCCGCGTCCGCCGCGGTGCGCGGCCAATGCGCGATGTCGGGGCTCGGCGCCTGCACGGTCTCGACGCCGCGCAGCCCGTCGCGGATGGGCTCGCGCGCCAGCACGCGCGTGTGCTCGAAGCGATGCCGACCCGCGAGCCGCCGCACCAGCTCCTGGCCCAGCGCGCCGGTGGCGCCGGCGATCAGCAGCGTGCCCTCGTCCCGGCGCAGGGCTGGTACCCCGCGGTTCGCGGCCTGCAATGCTTGAAGAGGATCGACCGCCATCGGCCTATGCTAACTTCGCCACTTCGCACGAACGACCAAGAAGGCTCCGATATGGTGATCATGAAACGCTGGCTCCTGATCCTCCTTGCAACGCTGTCGCTCGCGGGCTGCGGCTACAACGACTTCCAGCGCCTCGACGAAGCGAGCAAGTCGGCCTGGAGCGAGGTGCTCAACCAGTACCAGCGCCGCGCGGACCTCGTGCCCAACATCGTGGCCACGGTCAAGGGCGAAGCCAACTTCGAGCAGGAGACGCTGACCAAGGTGATCGAGGCGCGGGCCAAGGCCACCTCGATCCAGGTCACGCCCGAGACGCTCAACAACCCCGAGGCCTTCAACCGCTTCCAGCAGGCGCAGGGCGAGCTCTCCAGCGCGCTGTCGCGCCTGATGGTGGTGGCCGAGCAGTACCCCAATCTGAAGGCCAACCAGGCCTTCCGCGACCTGCGCGTGACGCTGGAAGGCACCGAGAACCGCATCACGGTGGCGCGCAACCGCTACATCCAGACGGTGCAGGAGTACAACGTGCTGGCGCGCAGCTTCCCCACCAACATCACGGCCAAGATCTTCAGCTACGACCCCAAGGCCAACTTCAGCGTGCAGAACGAAGCCCAGATCTCCACGCCGCCGACGGTCGACTTCGGCCAGCAGCAGCAGCCGAAGAAGTAAGCCTCGATGACGGCCGCCCGCATCCGGCGCGCGCTGGCAGCTCTCTTCCTCCTGGCCTTCGCGCTCGTGGGCGCGCAGGCGCAGGACCTGCTGCCGGTGCCGCCGCTCGGCGCGCGGGTGATCGACCAGACCGGCACGCTGGACGCCGCGCAGCGCCAGGCACTCGAAGCCAAGCTCGCCGCCTTCGAGCAGGAGAAGGGCTCGCAGATCGTCGTGCTGATGGTCGCGACCACGGCACCCGAGGACATCGCGAGCTACGCCAACCGCGTGGCCAATGCCTGGAAGATCGGCCGCAAGGAGGTCGGCGACGGCATCCTCGTCGTGGTTGCCAAGAACGACCGCAAGATGCGCATCGAAGTCGCAAAGACGCTCGAGGGCGCGGTGCCCGACATCGCGGCGGCACGCATCATCGATTTCGCGATGAAGCCGCGCTTTCGCGAGAACGACTTCGCGGGCGGACTCGACGCCGCGGCCGACCAGTTGATCGCGCGCGTCAAGGGCGAGCCGCTGCCCGAAGTCGATGCCAGGAGCGGCGACTTCGGCGGCGGGCAGGAGGAGCACGGCTTCGACTGGGGCGACCTGGCGATCTTCCTGTTCTTCGGCGTGTTGATCGGCGCGCCGATCGCGCGCGCCATCCTCGGCAAGGTGCTGGGGCCGGTGGCGCTCGGCGGCGTGACCGGGGCGGTGGTGATGGTGCTGACCGCGAGCCTGGTGATCGCCGTGCTCGCGGGGCTTGCGGCGCTGCTCTTCACGCTGCTGTCGAGCGCCTTCGGCGCCGGCGCCGGACGGCGCGTCGGCCGTGGCGGCGGCTGGGGGCCGGGCATCGGCGGGCTCGGCGGCGGCTGGGGTGGTGGCGGCGGCTGGGGCGGCGGGTCCTCGTCCGGCGGCGGCTTCAGCTCCGGCGGGGGCGGCGATTTCGGTGGCGGCGGCGCCTCGGGGGACTGGTAGCGATGGCCACGCACTCCTTTCTTTCCACGCTCCGACGCCTGTGGCGCCACCGCTGGGTCGACGCGGCCGACGTGCGGCGCGTCCTGCCTCCCGAGGCCCTGCAACGCCTGAAAGGCAGGATCGCGGCCAGCGAGCGCCGGCATCGCGGCGAGGTGCGCATCTGCATCGAGGCCGGGCTGCCCTGGTCCTACATCCGGCGCGGCGCGCCAGCGCGCGAGCGCGCGATCACCATGTTCGGCAAGCTGCGCGTGTGGGACACCGCAGACAACAACGGCGTGCTGATCTACCTGCTGCTCGCCGAGCACGCGATCGAGATCGTGGCCGACCGCGGGATCGATGCCCACGTGAGCACGGAAGAATGGGCTGCGATGGCCAGGCGGATGGCCGCCGCCTTCCGCGAGGGCCGCTTCGAGGACGGGCTCACGCAGGCGCTGGAAGAAGTCTCGGCGCTGCTGGTGGCGCACTTCCCGCTGGCCGAGGGCGAGCCCGACCGCAACGAGCTGCCCGATGAACCGGTGGTGGTGATGTAGCGGTCGCCTCAGGCTCGCGCGTCAAGCCGCTTCCTTGCGAGCCTCGAAATACGCCGCCAGGCGCGTGCGTTCCTGCTCGAAAGCCGGCATGCCGGCGAGAACCGCCTTCCAGTCGCCGGTGCGGCTGGCGCGCTCGATGTTCTCGCATGCGGCTGCGAACGCGAGCGCACCGACCATCTTGCTGGCGCCCGCCATGCGGTGGGCGAACTGCGTGACCTGGGCGACGTCGTCAACGGCCACTGCCCGCCCGAGTCCGGCCGAGTCGTCTTCGCAGGTTCGCCGGAAAGCTGCAAGCACCTCGCCCACCATCGACACGTCGCCGCCGCATGTCGCCGTGAGGAGCGCCTGGTCGATCGGGCCGGCGGAGGGGGCAGCCTGCGGGCTCGCTCCGGCGGCGGCGGCGGGCGCCGAGGGCGCCTCGGGAAGCGGCAGCCATCGATCGAGCTTTTCGGTCAGCTGCGCCAGCTCCACCGGCTTGACCAGGAAGTCGTCCATGCCGGCGGCTAGGCACGCCTCGGCCTCGCCCTGCAGCGCGTTGGCGGTGCAGGCGACGATCGGCACGCGCTCGCGCCCCGCGTCGGACTCCAGCCTGCGGATGCTGCGCGCCAGTTCGTAGCCGTCCATGTGGGGCATGTGGCAGTCGGTGATGACGAGCCCGAAGCGACCTGACTTCCACATTTCCAGGCCCTGGACACCGTCGTCGGCGGTCTGGGCGGCATAGCCCAGCGTTCGCACCTGGCGCAGCAGCAGCATGCGGTTGACGGGGTGGTCGTCCACCAGCAGCACCAGCGTTCCTTCCGTCTCGGCCTGCGCGGTGCCGGGCGCCATGCGGCGCATGGCCGCGCCCGCCGGGAATGCGCGCGCGGCGTCGGCGCCGCTCCCTGGCAGGGGCTCGGCGACGGGCAGCGAGAGTTCCAGGGAGATCGTGGAGCCCTTCCCCGGCGCGCTTTCCAGGCTGATCGTGCCCCCCATCATCTGCGCCAGCTGCCGGGAGATGACCAGCCCCAGGCCGGTGCCGCCCGGTCGCCGCCGCCCCTCGTCGCCGACGGCCTGAGTGAAGGGCTGGAACAGGCGCTTCTGGTCCTCGGGCGAGATGCCGATGCCGGTGTCCTTCACCTCGAAGCGCAGGCTTTCGTGCCCATCCGCTCGCCCCAGCCATTGCACGTTGATGTCGATCCAGCCTTCGGACGTGAACTTGATTGCATTGCTGACGAAGTTGTTGAGGATCTGGCGCAGGCGCACCGGATCGACCCGCAGCGCCGGGCTGATGCGCGGGTCGACCATCCGCCGCACGATCAGGCCCTTGCTGCTGGCATTGCCCAGGTAGATGCTCTGCACCTCCTCGATCACGCGCTTGATCGAGACGACCTCGGGGCGGACCTCGAGCTTGCCGGCCTCGATCTTCGAGAAGTCGAGGATGTCGTCGATGATGCGCAGCAGCGCCCGGCTCGATTCCCGCACCAGCCCGAGCGTCTCGCGCTGCTCGGTGTCCAGTTCGGTCAGGCTCAGCAGTTCCAGCATGCCCAGCATGCCGTGCATGGGCGTCCTGATCTCGTGGCTCATGGTGGCCAGGAAGGTGCTCTTGGCACGGTTGGCGGCTTCCACCTCCGAGCTGCGCTGGGCCAGGGCCGCATTCAGCCGCTCGATCTCGCGCTCCTTCTTCTTTCTCTCCGTCACGTCTTCCGACATGGTCAGCACGTAGCGGGCCTGGCCCGTGTCGTCAAGGATGGGAATCTTCTTCGCGTGGAGGACGTGCACGCTGCCATCGCGCTTATGCAGTTCCTCCTCGGGGATGTCCACCTCCCGGCCCAGGGCCAGCGCTTCCCGGTCCTTGGCCGTGAAGAAGTCGGCCTCTTCCCTGGAACTGACGAATTCGTAAGCCGTCTTGCCGAGCAACTCCTGCTCGCTGCGCCCCGTCATTTCCTCCGCGCTCCGGTTGACGCGGATCACCTTCAGGTCCTTGGCGTCCTTGACGATGACCTGGTAGGGAATGTGATGGATCACCGAGTTCAGGAAGGCGTTGGCCGTTTCCAGTTCGGCGGTGCGCAGGTGAACGCGCGCCTCCAGGTCGGCATTCAGGGCACGCAGGTCGTCCTCCACCTGGCGCAGCGCCGCCATATGCTGCCGTTCGGCGATCGCTCGCCGCACCGAGTAACCCAGCCGGCGCAAGCGCCGCTTGATGACGTAGTCCGTGGCGCCGGCCTCCAGGCACTCGACGCCCTCCTCCTCGGACATCAACTCGGCGGTCACCACGATCAGCAGAATGCCCGGATGCTGCTGCAGCACCTGCCGCAGCAGCGCCATGCCGCCGACTTCGTAGTCGCACAGCACCAGATCGAAGGCTTGCCGCTGCAGGGCGGCGATGAAGTCCTCGCGCGTTTGCACCCAAGTGATGTCGCAGGCCAGGTCCTCGGCCCGCAGCCCGGCCCCGATGCGCTGCGCATCGGCAGGCTCATCTTCGAGATGCAGCACGCGGATGGTCATCTCGCCCCATCCTGCTCGCCACGCAGCGACTCGACGACGTCCTTGAACTCCTCGCGGTTGCGTTCGCTCAGCCCGGAGAGGGCCTCGTGCGCCTGCAGGATCCGCTTTTGCACCGCGGCCAGGTCGCCTCCCGTGCCCAGCGCGTAGAGCTCGGGCGCGGCGGGAAGGTCCTCGCGGACCGCGGCCAGTACCTGCTCCATGCTGAGTTCCTCGAACAGGGCGCGCACGGCCGGCGTCACCCCCGCGAGCACCACCCCGCCGCGGGCGACCAGTTCATGCACCGTGCCGAGGCAGGTGCTGTCCATGTACTCGCAGCCGGAGAGCTCGAGCACCAGCGGACGCCGCCCGCCCAGCACGGCCAGTGCTGTTTCATGGAAGGCATCGCAATGCATCCAGGTGGCCCGGCTGCGCAGCGCAAGGTAGGCCGCATCGACAGTTTCGCCGTAGAACACCGCTTCGCACTCGGGCCGCGGCGCGCCGGATGCGGCAGCTGCGGGCAGCTCGGCGCCGTTGTCGAACCAGGAGGCGCCCGCGTGCGCGTCGATGAGCAGGATGGTCACGTCGTCCCGGTCGGCTCCCGCCGGGGTGTCGCCGTGAAGCTGGGTCATCGCCTCCTGCGCGCTGGAGAGCGGCCGGGCGAGCACCTGCTGCAGCAGTTCCAGCTCGCGCTCCGACCCGGAGGGCAGCAGCCCGTCGGTGTAGAGCAGGATCCGGTCGCCCGCCAGGAGCTCGAGACGCTCCTGCGCGAAATGCGCGTCCGGCGCCAGCCCGAGCGCGGGCCCGGTGCGGCGGATCAGACGTGTTTCCCGGCCCTCGCGTGCGTGCAGCACGGGCGGATGGCCCGCGGATGCGAGCGTGAGGCTGGCGTCCGAGGTATCCAGCAGGCCGAAGACGGCCGTCAGGAACAGTCCCGGCGCGGCGTGCGTCTCGCAGATCGAGCGGTTCACCGCGGCCAAGACCTCCGCCGGCGGCAGCGCGAGGCCCGTCGACGGGTCGACCAGCACCAGCCGCTGCTTGAACAGCACCGAGAGCATCGCCGAGGTCACGCCGTGGCCGGTGGCGTCGGCCAGGTAGAAGGCGAGGTGCTGCTCGCCCAGCCGGACCACGTCGTAAAGGTCGCCGCCCACGTGCTGCCCCGGGCGGTAGACCGCCTGGATGCAATAACCCTCCATGGGGGGCGGGCTGCGCGGCAGCAAGGCGCGCTGGATCACCTCCGCGCGCTCGAGATCGCGGCGCAGCACTTCGGAAGTCTCCTCGAGCTCGCAGACCTTGCGCTTCAGTTCCCGGTGAAGGCGCTCCCGTTCGGCCAGCAGTTGCCGGCGCTCGAGCGCGTTGCGCACCGCGACACCCATCTCTTCCGTGCGCGGCGACTTCGGCAGGAAGTCGAACGCCCCCAGCCGGATCGCGGTCACCGCCGAGTCGAAGGTCTCCAGCCCAGAGAGGACGATCCACATGGCGTCCGGGACTGCCTCGCGTCCCCAGCGCAGCAGTTCCAGGCCGTCCATCCGCGGCATCATGATGTCCGTCAGTACCAGGGCGACGTCCGGGTGCTCGCGCAGGACCTGCTGCGCCGTAATTCCGTCGGTCGCCTCCAGGACCGGAGCGCAGCCGAGGGTTTCCAGTGTCCGCTTCACCATCAGGCGGGTCACCGCCTCGTCGTCCACCACCAGCGCGGCGGGAGGGACAGGGTCGAGGTTCATCGCATCCCCCAACAGCCATGTGCCGTGCAAAACAGAATTCTGCGAGCCGGCGGGCGCGGTGGCAAGACACCGGCCCGCCGGCCAAGTCGCTCAGGGAGCCGACGACAGGTTCAGGCGCCGCGCCCGGCCTGCTCCTCCAGCAGCCGCCGGTTGACCGCATGAACCGCGTCCAGCTCCAGCTGCAGCGCGCGCGACACCTGCGACAGCGTGCGCATGCGGCGGTTGCCTTCGCGCAGGCGCCCGGCCAGGATGGTGGAGATGCCCAGCATCATCCGGGCCGCCACCATCGGGTGGCTCTCGATCAGGCCCAGCAGCGAAGCGCGCGGGAGCACGCCCAGCTTGACGTCCGTCAGCGCCGTGCAGCTGGCGGAGCGCGGCCCGCCGTCGATCACACCCATCTCGCCCAGCAGGCTGCCGGGACCGACCACGGTGATGACGACTTCGCCGTCGGGGATGCCGGAGCTGTTCACCGCCCGCAACTGGCCTTCGAGCACCAGCACCAGGTAGTCGCTGTCGGCCGCGTCACCCTCCTCGAACAGCAGCGTGTCGGCCAGCACGTGCACCGGCTTCATGACGTCGACCACGACCTCCGCTTCGGCGCGGCTCATGCCGGCCAGGGGAGCGGCCTGCATCATCAGTTCGACCGCATGTTCGCGCAGGTCGTTGCGGTGGGGAGGCTTGGGTGCTTGTGCCATGAGTGGAAGTTTTCAGATCGGCAACGGCCACACGGCATCGCCGCCGATGCCGTAGAAGCACCGGCCCGGCATGGCCTCCATCAGCCAACCGCCGGTGAACTCGCCGAAGGCCGGCAGGATCAGGCGCCGTTCCTCGCGCACGAAGCAGGGCATGCGCAGGCTGTCGCGCCCGCTGCCCTGCAGCTTGCAGACCGGATGGAGATGACCGCCGAGCACGAAGTGCGTCGGATGAGGCCGGGGGTGATGACAGGCGGCGAAGGGCCCGCTCAGGTAGGGCTCGTCGACGCTCTCGAAGCGCAACGCCGGCGGAGGGTCGCCGGCATGGCTGTCGTGGTTGCCGCGCACCAGCGTGCAGCGAAGGTCTGCGTGCTGCTCGCGCCAGGCTTGGAGGCTCGCCAGCAGTTGCGGCGTGCGCGCCTGCGCGTCGTGCAGGAAATCGCCGAGCACGACCAGCTCGCGCGGCCGGTGCTGCTCGATCAGGCGGTCGAGCCGGGCGAGGTTCTGCGCCGTCGTGCCGTGCGGCACCGGTTGCCCCAGTGCCCGGAAGCTGGCCGCCTTGCCCAGGTGGAGGTCGGCCACGAAGAGCGTTTCGCTGGCCGGCCACCAGAGGGCTCGCTCTGGAAGGAGCTCGAGGGATTGGCCGGCAATGTCGAGCCGGCAGGAGGAGGAAGCGGCATGCACGCGTTGGAGTTTCACAGAAGGTCGCGCGGCAGAATCTTGTCAATTGTCACGCTACCCCCCGCCCTTCCGCCCTTCCGGGACTTTTCCGCGCCCGCGTGAACTGCGGCGCGGTGCGCCTTCGCGGGTGTCCCCCTGGCCGTCTTCCACAGGCCTCTCGAAGGCCAGTGTCCTGCGCACGCGATCAGGGTCGGCCGCCTCGGCCATGTCGCCCGCGGCCCGCTCCAGCTGAGCGACCATGCGCGCGATACGCTCGGCCGCGCTCTCGTTCGACAGCTTCTCGCGAAACAGCTCGACCATCAGCGGAAAGGCGAAGGGGGTGGGCCGCTGCGGCGTCCGCACGATGAGCCGCTGCGAGGCCATGCGCGCCAGCGCGGCGCGCAGCCGGCCGATCTCCAGCTCCTGCGCGAGCAGCTCCTCCTCGGCCTGCTGCAGCAGCCGGTTGGCCGGGTCGTACTTGCAGAACACCTCGTAGAACAGCGAGGAGGAAGCCTGCAGCTGCCGGCTGCTGCGCCGCTCGCCGGGATAGCCCTGGAAGATCAGGCCGGAGACGCGCGCGATCTCGCGGAAGCGCCGGCGCGCCAGCTCGGTGGCGTTGAGGGAGGCGAGCACCTCGTGCAGCAGCTGCACCTCGTCCACCGGCGCCAGCACCCGCGGCAGCAGCGCTGTCCAGTCCGGGTCCGTCGCGCAGAGCAGCTCGAAGCCATAGTCGTTCACCGCGATCGAGAAGGTGCGCGGCTGGTGCTGCGCAACGCGCCAGGCGAGCAGGCTGGCCAGGCCCAGGTGCACCAGCCGCCCCGCAAAGGGATAGAGGAAGAGATGCCAGCCCTCGCGCGTCTTCAGCAACTCGGCCAGCAGGGTGTCGGGCGCCGGCAGGGCCGACCAGCGCTGCTGGATCTCGAGCAGCGGCCGGACGCATTGCAGCTCGGGGGTGTCGTAGCAGCCGGCATCGGCCAGCGCAAGCTGCCGCACGACGGCATCGGCCAGGGTGCTGGTCAGCGGCATGCGCCCGCCGTTCCAGCGCGGCACGGAGGGCTTGCGGCCGCTCGCGCGCCGCACCCAGGCCGTCATGTCGTGCACCCGCACCAGCTCCAGCAGCCGGCCGCCGAACAGGAAGCAGTCGCCCGGCTTCATGCGGGCGACGAAGCTTTCCTCCACGCTGCCGATCCTGGCGCCACGCAAGTACTGCACGGCCATGCTGGCGTCGCTGACGATGGTGCCGATGTTCATGCGGTGCCGGCGCGCCAGACGCGTATCGGGCACGCGCCAGACACCCTCGGCGTCGGGCACGGCGCGGCGGTAGTCGGGGTAGGCCGCCAGCGAGGGCCCGCCTTGGGCGACGAAGTCCAGGCACCATTGCCAGCTCTCGCGGGACAGCCCGGCGTAGGCCACGGTGGAGCGCACCTCCGCATAGAGATCGTCAGGCACGAAGCCGCCGCCGAGCGCGACCGTGACCAGGTGCTGCACCAGCACGTCCAGCGGTTGCGCCGGCGACCGGCGCTCCTCGATGCGACCTTGCGCCACGGCATCGCGCGCGGCGGCGCCCTCCACGATCTCGATGCTGTGCGTGGGCACGAGCGTGATGCGCGAAGGCCGCCCCGGCGCATGCCCCGAGCGGCCGGCGCGCTGCAGCAGCCGCGCCACGCCCTTGGCCGAGCCGATCTGCAGCACGCGCTCGACCGGCAGGAAGTCCACCCCCAGGTCCAGGCTCGAGGTGCAGACCACGGCCTTGAGCGCGCCGGATTTCAAGCCCAGCTCGACCCACTCGCGTACCGCACGGTCCAGCGAGCCGTGGTGCAGCGCGATCAGCCCCGCCCACTCGGGCCGCGCCTCGAGCAGGGCCTGGTACCAGATCTCGGACTGCGAGCGCGTGTTGGTGAAGACCAGCGTGCTGGGGCTGCCGGCGATTTCCCCGACGACTTGCGGCAGCATGGTGAGCCCCAGGTGCCCGCCCCACGGAAAGCGCTCGGCGCGCCCGGGCAGCAGCGAGTCGATGAGCAGCTGCTTGGGCACCTCGCCCTGCACCAGAACACCGTCGCCGCCGGCCAGCAGCGTGCGCATGGCTTCCTGCAGATTGCCGAGCGTGGCCGACATGCCCCAGATGCAGAGTCCCGCATTCCAGCGGCGCAGCCGTGCCAGCGCGAGCTGCACCTGCACGCCGCGCTTGTTGCCCAGCAGCTCGTGCCATTCGTCGACCACGACCAGGCGCAGCGAGCCCAGCACCTCCCTGGCATCGGCGCGCGCGAGCTGCAGCGCCAGGCTCTCGGGCGTGGTGACCAGCACCGTCGGCAGGCGCATGTTTTGCGCGCTGCGCTCGGCCGAGGAGGTGTCGCCGCTGCGGGCGCCTGCGCTCCAGCCGGGCTGCAGGGCGTCGAGGGCCTGCTGCAGCGCACGCAAGGTATCGGCGGCCAGGGCCCGCATCGGCGTCAGCCACAGCACGGTGAGCGGCGGCGGCGTCTTGCCCGCGGCCTTCGTCGCGAAGGCCTGCAGCGCGCCGAGCCAGACGGCGTAAGTCTTGCCGGCGCCCGTGGTGGCGTGGAGCAGGCCGGAGCGGCCTTCGGCGAGGGCTTGCCAGACTTCGCGCTGAAAGGCGAAGGGCGCCCACCCACGCGACGCGAACCACTCTTCCGACCGCATCATGCTCTTGCTCATGCGGGCGTCGATGCCGCTTCCGGCAACAGCGCCGCCAGCGTCTGCAGGGTGTCCGCCTCCTCCACCGGCTTGTCCTCGCGCCAGCGCAGCATGCGCGGAAAGCGCACTGCGATGCCGCTCTTGTGCCGTGCGCTGCGCGCGATGCCCTCGAAGCCGAGCTCGAAGACCAGCGTGGGCGTCACGCTCCTCACCGGCCCGAAGCTTTCGATGGTGGTGCGCCGGACGATCGCGTCGACACGCGCCATCTCGGCATCGCTGAGGCCCGAATAAGCCTTGGCGAAGGGCACGAGCTTGCGCCCTTCCACCTCGGGCGGTGCGTCCCACACTGCGAAGGTGTAGTCGCTGTAGAGGCTTGCGCGCCGTCCGTGCCCGCGCTGAGCGTAGACCAGCACGGCGTCGACCGAGAGCGGGTCGATCTTCCACTTCCACCACAGGCCCACGTCCTTGGTGCGGCCGACGCCGTAGGCCGCGTGGCGCTGCTTGAGCATCATGCCCTCCACGCCCATCGTGCGTGCCGATTCGCGTTGGCGCGCGAGGTCCTGCCAGCTCTCGCCGTGCAGCATCGGGCTCGCGATCAGCGACGGGTGCTGCACCGTCGCGATGAGCTCGTCGAGCAGCACGCGCCGCTCGTGCTGCGGCAGCGCCCGCAGGTCGCGGCCTTCCCATTCGAGCAGGTCGTAGGCCAGCAGCACCACGGGGATCTCGCGCAGCAGCTTGGGCGTCAGCGTCTTGCGGCCGATGCGCTTCTGCAGCTCGGCGAAGGGCTGCACGCGACCCTCGCCGTGAGGCGAGGTCGAATCCCTGTGCCAGACCACGATCTCGCCATCGAGCACCGTGCCGTCGGGCAGCGCCCGGCCCATCTCGGCCAGCTCGGGAAAGCGGTCCGTCACCAGATCCTCGCCGCGCGACCACAGGCACACGTGCCCGGCGCGCCGCACCAGTTGCGCGCGGATGCCGTCCCACTTCCACTCGATGATCCACTGCGAGGGCGGTCCCAGCACCGCATCGAACTGATCGAGCGGCAATGCGAAGGGATGCGCAAGGAAGAAGGGGTAAGGCTGCCCGCCCGCCTGCCGGTCCTGCTCGTTGTCGCTCTCGGGCGCGATCAGCGCCGCGAAGTCGGCTGCGGTCGGCCGGCCCGTGATGTGGGTGTAGCCCATCAGCCGCTGCGCGACGCGCTTCGGGTCGAGGCCGCTCATCGCCGCCAGCACCTGCGTGACCTGCAGGCGCGAGACGCCGACGCGGAAGGCGCCGGTGATGAGCTTGAAGTAGACGAGGCGCTCCTCGGGCGCCAACTGGCGCCATTGCGCGCGCAGGGCGTCGGCGAGCGGCTCGGGCGGCATCCCGCGCAAGGGCAGCAGGTGCCGCTCGATCCAGGTGGCGAGGCCCAGGTCGTGCGCCTCGGTGGGCGGCGGCAGCAGCAGCGAGAGGGTCTCGGCCAGATCGCCCACCGCCTCGTAGCTCTCGTCGAACAGCCACTCCGGCAGCCCGGCGGCCTGCTGTGCCAGCAGCCGCAGCAGCTTGGTCGGCACCAGCTGCCGCGGACGTCCGCCCGCCAGGAAGTACACGGCCCAGGCGGCGTCCTCGGGGTCGGCGGCCTGGAGGTAACGCTGCAGCGCCGCCTGCTTCACGAGGTTGGAGGTGCTCGCATCGAGCTCGCGGTACAGCGCGGCGAACTGCTTCATGGCGCGCCGGTCGCTCCTGACTCGCCGGGGACTTCTTCCTCTGCGGCAAGGTCGGGACGGGGGCTCCCGGCGTTCCCATCGCCTTCCATGTCCTCGTCGCCGTACTCGGTCTGGAAGGCCCGCGCATCCAGGCCGTTCTCGTGCAGCCAGCGCACCATCACCGCCACGCTGCCGTGCGTCACGAACACCCGCTCGGCGCCGGTCGCGGCGATGGCCTGCTGCAGCCCCGGCCAGTCCGCGTGGTCCGACATCACGAAGCCCCGGTCCACGCCGCGCCGTCTTCGCGTGCCGCGCAGCTGCATCCAGCCGCTGGCGAAGGCATCCGAGTACTGGCCGAAGCGCCGCATCCACGGCGAGCCGGCGGCCGAGGGCGGCGCCAGTACCAGCGCGCGCTTGAGCAGCGCCGCGTCCACGCCCGGATCCGTCACCCGCAGCGTGGGCGGCAGCGCGACCCCGGCCGCGCGGTAGACCGCGTTCAACGGCTCCACCGCGCCATGCACCACGATCGGCCCGATGCTCGCGTCCACGCCGTGCAGGATGCGCTGCGCCTTGCCGAAGGCATAGCACAGCAGCACCGAGGCGCGCCCGTGCTTCGCGTTGGTGCGCCACCAGTCGTCGATCTCCGCGAAGAGAGCGGCCTGTGACGGCCACCGGTAGATCGGCAGGCCGAAGGTGGACTCGGTGATGAAGGTGTTGCAGGGCACCGGCTCGAAGGGCGCGCAGGTGCCGTCGGGCTCGGTCTTGTAGTCGCCGGAGGCGACCCACACGCGGCCGTCGTGCTCGAGCCGCACCTGGGCCGAGCCCAGCACGTGCCCGGCCGGATGCAGCGACAGGCGCACGCCGAGATGGTCGATTGCCGTGCCGTAGGGAAGCGTCTGCAGCGTGATGTCGCCCAGTCGCGTGCGCAAGGTTCCGGCGCTGTCCTCGTGCGCGAGGTAATGGCCATGGCCCATGCGCGCGTGATCGGAATGCGCGTGGGTGATGACCGCGCGCTCGACCGGCCGCCACGGGTCGATGTAGAAGTCGCCGGGCGGGCAATACAGGCCTTCGGGGCGCGCAACGACGAGGTCTTCGGGGGGCATGACTGGCCATGCTAGCCCCGCCTCCGCTGGCGCGCGTGTAGGCCCGCGTCGCGACGACGCCGGGCTTTCGCCGCCGCCCTGCGTGCCGCGTGCGGCAGGCATCTCGAACGAACCGCCTGTTCGGCTTGGCGGGCAGGCCGGATGGCTCATCTCCTACAGATGAGCCAAGCCGAGCTCCCTACGGTCTCCCTGACGAGTCAAGCATCCACAGGAGCGAAGCCATGAAGACCCCGGCAGACGGTGCGCGCGGCAGCGCCCAGCCCGAACGTATCGACATCAGCAGCGCCAGAGAGCTGGACAAATGGTCGCGCCGGCTCCACGTCTCGCACGACCGTCTGCGCGAAGCGGTGCGGGCCGTCGGCAGCCGGGCGACGGACATCGAATGGCATTTGCGGGCGAGCCGCGGCGGTGCCTTCACGCACCGCAGGACGCACGCTTCGGCCTAGCATGCCCGCAGCGCACCCCGCGCAGGCCGCGCTCTTCGACGAGACGCCCGCCGCGCTGCTGGAGGGCTGGAGCTACGAAGACGATTTTCTCGACCCGCGCGAGGAACGGGACTTGCTGCACATCGTGCGCGCCTTGCCACTGGAGCAGATGCGCTACAAGGACTACACGGCACGGCGCCGCGGCATCAGCTTCGGCGGCCACTACGACTTCGACGCCAACCGGCTGCGGCCTTCGCCGGATTTGCCGCCCGAGCTGGTGCCGCTGCGCGACAGGGTCGCGCGCTGGATGAAGGTGGCGCCCGAGATGCTGGTGCACATGCTGGTGGCGGAATACCGCCCGGGCACGCCGCTGGGCTGGCACCGCGACGTGCCGGAGTTCGAGGAGGTCGTGGGCATCTCGCTGCTGGGCAAGGGCCTGATGCAGTTCAGGCCCTATCCGCCGGTCAGGGATTCGCACGGCCGCCCCGGCCCCCACATCGACCTGGTGGTGCAGCCGCGCTCGCTCTACCGGATGCGCGGGCCCGCGCGCTGGCGCTGGCAGCACCGCTTGACCCCGGTCGAATCGCTGCGCTATTCGATCACCCTGCGCACGGCCTCGGTGGCGGCGCGAGGCGCTTGAGCCGGCAGGCGCCGACCTTTCTCAGGGCGCCGGCACGCGCTTCAGGTCCTCGAGCCAGACCTCGGCTTCCGAATCGCTGGGCGCACGCCAGTCGCCGCGCGGGGACAGCGAGCCGCCCGAGCCCACCTTGGGCGAATTGGGCACGCAGGAGCGCTTGAACTGGCTGGTCTTGAAGAAGCGGTACAGGAAGGTGCCGAGGTGGCGCTTGATGTCGGCCAGCCCGTACTCGTTGCGCTCCGTCTGCAACTCGTCGGGCCAGCGTCCGCGTTCGCGGTCGCCCCAGGCCGCGTGCGCCAGGAAGGCGACCTTGCTCGGCCTGAACCCGTAGCGCAGCGTGTAGTAGAGATGGAAGTCCTGCAGCTCGTAGGGGCCGATGGTGTCCTCGGTGCGCTGGCCGGGCTGGGCTTCGACGCCTTCGCCCGACGCGGGCGCATCGGCCGCCGGGATCAGCTCCGGGCTGACCTCGGTCTCGAGGATGTCGCGCAGCACGGCGCTGCCCTGGTCGCCCAGCAGCTTGGTGGTCTCGACCCAGTGCACCAGGTGCTTGATCAGCGTCTTGGGCACGCTCGCGTTCACGTTGTAGTGCGACATGTGGTCGCCCACGCCGTAGGTGCACCAGCCGAGCGCGAGTTCGCTCAGGTCGCCGGTGCCCACCACGATGCCGCCGTGGAAGTTGGCAAGCCGGAACAGATGGCTGGTGCGCTCGCCGGCCTGCACGTTCTCGAAGGCGATGTCGTACTGCGGCTCGCCCTTCGCGAAAGGATGGCCGAGGTCCTCGAGCATCTGGCGGCAGCTGGGGCGGATGTCGATCTCGCGCGCGGTGCAGCCGATGCTGGTCATCAGCCGGTGCGCCTGCGCCAGCGTGCGGCCGGTGGTCGCGAAACCGGGCATGGTGAAGCCCAGGATGTCGGAGCGCGGCTTGCCCAGCCGGTCCATCGCCTGCGCGCACACCAGCAGCGCATGGGTGGAGTCGAGCCCGCCGGAGACGCCGATCACCAGCTTGTCGATGCGGGCCGCCTCGATGCGCTGCACCAGCGATTGCACCTGGATGTTGAAGACCTCGCTGCAGCGTGCGTCGCGCGTGGCCGCGTCCGAGGGCACATACGGAAAGCGCGCAACCTGCCGCAGCAGGCCGTGCGGCACCTGCGCCGGCACGGGCAACTCGAACTCGACGGTGCGCCAGCCCGCCAGCGCCTCCTTGTGCTTGTGGACCGAGGTGCCGAAGCTGTTCTGCCGCATGCGCTCGCGCGAGACGCGCTCCAGGTCCACGTCGGCCGCGACGATGTGCGAGCTGTTGCTGAAGCGCTCGCTTTCGGCCAGCATGTCGCCGCTCTCGTAGATCAGCGCCTGACCGTCCCAGGCCAGGTCCGTGGTCGACTCGCCGATGCCGGCCGAGCTGTAGAGGTAGGCCGCCAGGCAGCGCGCCGACTGCAGGCTGACCAGGCGGTGCCGGTAGTCCGACTTGCCGATCGTGATGTTGGAAGCCGAGAGATTGACCAGCACCGTCGCGCCTGCCAGCGCGGCATAGCTGGAGGGCGGGATGGGCACCCACACGTCTTCGCAGATCTCGACGTGCAGCTTGAAGAGCGGCAGTTGGCGCGACTGGAACAGCAGGTCGGTGCCGAAGGGAATGCGCTGGCCACCGAGCACCAGCTCCGTGGCCAGCGCGGTGTCGGCGCCGTTGAACTGGCGCGCCTCGTAGAACTCGCCGTAGTTCGGCAGGTAGGTCTTGGGCAGCACGCCCAGCACTCGCCCATCGGCGACGACCGCGGCGCAGTTGAAGAGCCGGTGGTCCACGCGCAGCGGCAGGCCCACCACTGCGACCGCGCCGATGCCGCGCGACGCGGCGGCCACCTCCAGCAGGGCGCGCTCGCAGGCATCGAGCAGCGCGGCCTGGTGGAACAGGTCGTCGCAGGTATAGGCCGAGAGACCGAGCTCCGGGAAGGCCACCAGGACGGCGCCGTCGGCCGCGGCCTCGCGGTACAGCCGCAGGGTCTCGGCAGTGTTGAACACCGGGTCGGCAACCCGGTTGCGCGGCACCGCGACGGCCAGGCGCGCGAAGCCGTGGGTGTAGGGATTGAGGAACTCGTGCTCGGTCATAGCCGGATTGTGGCCTCACGCGGCTGATGCCGCCCGCGGCCTGCAGCCCGGCCCTTCCGCGCAAGACCTTGCCTTACTTCGAGGCGCTGCCCTTGTTCGAGGCGCCGCCCTTGCGCAAGGCCGGGTCCTCGCCCTTCGCATGCGACTTGCCCTCCTGCTCGGCCTTGCGCATCGCTTCGGCTTCGGCCTCGCTCTTCGGTCGCGCCTCGCGCGCCGCCGCGTCGACCTTGCCCGATTTCACGAAGTCCGTCGTGGCCTTGTCGTAGTGCCGGGCGGCTTCGTAATTGCCTTCGCCCTGGATGTCGGGGCTCTTGGGCTTTTGGGGCTCGTTCATGTCGCGCTCCTTTCCACATGGGAAGCCGACACTACGGGGCGCGGCCGCCGCATCGCGAGCGGAGGACACCGACGGCCGGGGCCGGACAGGCCGCCGCCGCACGTAGGAACGCGCCGACGCCGCTGGCGGGCTGCACGCGGCTCTGCGCTGCCGCCCTTGTGGGCGGTGCGGGGCGCTCCTATGATGGCTGCGCAGACCTTGCCAAGGTCCGAGAAAGAACATGATGCCGATCGAGTCCGATGCCTCTCTGTCGCGCCGCAGCGCCCTACGACTTGGCCTCGGCGGCCTCGGCGCCGGGCTGCTTCCCGCCTTCGCCCATGCCCAGGCGGCCTGGCCCACCAAGTCCGTCACCCTGGTGGTGGGCTATCCGCCGGGCGGCCAGACGGACTTCGCGGGCCGCATCCTCACGGCCGGCATGCAGGCCAGCCTGGGACAGCCGGTGGTGATCGACAACAAGGCCGGCGTGAACGGCAACATCGCCACCGACTACGTGCTCAAGTCCCCGCCCGATGGCTATCGCCTGCTGGTGGGCAACGGCAGCAACATGGTGCTGAACCCGCACACCTACCGTAACAGCCCGGTGGCGGACCCGCTCAAGATGACGCCCATCGGCTTGCTGCTCACCTCCTCGCTCATGCTGGTGGTGCCGGCCAGTCTGCCGGTGAAGGACCTCGAGTCCTTCATCGCGTGGGTCAAGGCGCAGGACAAGGAGGGCAAGACCGTCGACTACGCCTCCGGCGGACCGGGCAGCCTGGTGCAGACCACGATGGAGCTGTTCCGCGAACGCATCGGAAAGCCGAAGATGAGCCATGTGCCGTACAAGGGCAGCGCGCCGGCGATGACCGACCTGATCGCCGGCCGCGTGCCGGCCATGTTCGACGCCTCCTCGGTGGTCGCACCCTTCCTCAAGTCCGGCCAGCTCAAGGCGCTGATGGCCACCGGCCCCAAGCGGGTGCCGGCCTTCCCCGACGTGCCCACGGCGGCGGAGAAGGGCATCAAGGATTTCCAGGTGATCTCCTTCATCGGCCTGTACGGACCGCCCGGCCTGAACGCGGACATCGTGAAGAAGGTGAACACCGCGATGAACAGCGCGCTCAAGGACCCTGCGGTGCAGAAGACCATTGCCGACCGCGGCGACGATCCTGGCGGCGGCACGCCCGAGCAGCTGGCCGCGCTGACCAAGGACTACTACGCGCTGCTGGGCAAGGTGGTGAAGGACAACGACATCCGCGCCGAGTAGTCAGTCCTTCGCGGTCAACTGGCCGGTGGCGCCGCCGGCCGTCGACTTTGCGCTGCGTCCGGTGCTCGCGCCTTCGGAATAGCGCCGCTTCGGCCCGGCAGCCCCGACGCGTTGCCGCAGGAAGGGCTTGTTGCCGGGCGCCTTGGCGATGTCGCGCGGCGGCGAGTCCGCTTGCGTTCTTCCTTGCGCCATCACGATCTCCGGCTCACAGCGACAGCAGCCGCTGCATGAAGGCGCGATAGCGGCGCAGGGCCACGCGCAGCTTCTCCGTCGACGCGGCATCGGCCACGCCGTCGCCGCGCGCGTCCAATCCCGCCCGCTCGTCCGAGAAGGTCTGCGACAGGTTCTGCAGCATCTGCCGAACCAGCTCATCGGCCTGGCGCACGGCCCGCTGCGGGTCGTCGACGAAGCCGATCTGCACGGCATCCCAGCTGGCACGGAAGTCCCGAGCTGCCTCGGGCGTGAAGAGCGGGGCCAGGGACTCGTCGGCGCCATCAGCTTGGGCCATGCGTGGCTCCTGTGGCTGTGGCTGCGGCTGCCGTGGCTGCTGTGCCACCTGCGACGCCTGTGACATCTGCGACTGCTCCAGGTCGTGTCGCTGCTGCGGCTGCTGTGCGACCGGCCGCTCGAGGTCGTCCGGCGCAAGGCCGGCATCCACATTCCGGCCCTGTTCGGCTCGGGCCGCAACGTCCCGTTCTTTACGCTCGTTCCGCTTGGTATCGAAGATCATGATCGTGCCTCCACCGGTCTTCCCGGCATGCCCCGCTGCGGGTCCTCGACGCGGACCTCCAGCAATTCATCGAACAGCGCACGGTAGTGCACCACGGCCTTGCGCAGCTCCTCGGTCTCGACCTCGCCGCTCAGGGTGCGCGCGTGGATGGCCTGCGCCGCGCGGTAGTTCCTCACCACCGCCGGATGGTCCACTGAGATGTCGGCTGCGCGATGCTCGAAGTCGCCCATCGGATAGCCGCGCTTCTGCATCAGCTCGCGCACCAGTTGGTCCGCCTGCGTCACCGCGCCTGTCGGGTTGTCGACGAACTCGGCTTGCACCCTGTTCCACGTGCTGCTGAAGCGCGCGGCTTCGCCCGGTGCCAGGGGAACGATGTGCAGCTGCTCGACGCGCGCCGCGCGCTGCCGGAGCTCGGCTTCTGCCTTCGCACGGCTGCCATGCTGCTTGAGGGCGAGCTCGTACTCGTCGCCGAAGCGCGCCGCGAGCAGGGCCGACTGGCGTTTTCGGTAGAACAAGTAGGCGGCCAGCGCGACCAGGGCCAGAACCACGATGATGCCCAGTACCCACAGGGCTTGCATGCTGTCGGCGTCCATACATCTCCCCTTCACATCGAAGCACCGACCGTGCGCGCCGCGGATGCAGCAGCGACCACGTGCGGATGGTGAATGCTGATTTCGCCCGCGGAGCAGGGCCGGCAGCGCAGGGACGTAACTGCTGTGGGACCGCACCTACGCCCCCTCGGCGCACGTGCGCCGGGCCCTCGCGTGCCGGAGAATGCGAGCCACGCCCCGTGAACATGAACGCGACCATGCACCAGCCCCGACCGCCCCGGCCTCGCGTCTATCTCGCCGGCCCGGACATCTTCTTTCGCGACTTCGAGCGGATCTACCGGGATCTGAAGGCCGCCTGCGAGCGCCTGGGCCTGGAGGGCATCGAGCCCACCGACGACGGCCTGGGCGCGGACTTCACGGGCAGCGACGACGAGCGGGCGCGCCGCATCTACGAGGGCAACGTCGCACTGATCCGCAAAGCCGACGGCGTCATTGCCAACCTGATGGACTTCCGCGGCCTCGAGCCGGATTCGGGCACCGTGTTCGAGGTCGGCTTCGCAGTGGCGCTGGGCAAGCCGGTGGTGGTCTACGGGGTGCCGGCGGGCAGCTATGCGAGCCGGGTCTGCACGGCCATGGCGTGCGCGCAGGACGCAAGCGGCGTCACGCGGGAGCGCGACAGCGGGGTGATGGTGGAAGGCCTGGGCCAGCGGCTGAACCTGATGCTGGCCTGCTCGACAGCGATCGAGCCCACCGCCGAAGCAGCCCTCGCGCGGCTGGCGAAGGTACTTCTTGGCGATCGGGCCCTCACCACGCCGTCCACTTCGCCTCGCTCCCGGCCGACGCCACCACGCGCTCGATGAAGCGCACGCCGCGCGCGCCGTCCTCCACCCGCGGGTAGTCGGCGTCCAGCGCGTCGGCCTGTCGTCCGGCGATCCGCGCGCGAACATCGGCCACGACGCCGGCATACACGTTGGCGAAGGCCTCGATGAATCCCTCCGGATGCCCGCTGGGCAGCCGGCTCGCGCGCCGCGCCGATTCGCCCAGCCACGGTGCGCCGCGGGTCAGCACGCGCCGCGGGCCGTCATGCGGCAGGTGCAGCAGCTCGCTGGGCTGCTCCTGGCGCCAGGCCAGCGTGCCCAGCGTGCCGGAAACGCGCAGGCGAAGGTCGTTCTCCAGGCCGGTGTTGACCTGCGATGCGATCAGCACGCCGCGCGCCCCGCCGCGGAAGCGCAGCAGCACGCTGCCGTCGTCGTCGAGTGCGCGGCCAGGTACCAGCGCGCTCAGGTCGGCGCAGAGGCTCTCGATCTCGAGGCCCGTCACGGTGGCGACCAGGTTCTCGGCATGCGAGCCGATGTCGCCGATGGCACCGGCCGCGCCGCTCCTCGCGGGGTCGCTGCGCCAGGCCGCCTGCTTGTTGCCTTCCTTCTCGAGCTGTGTTGCGAGCCAGCCCTGGTTGTATTCGACGACCACCTTGCGGATTTCGCCGAGCCGGCCGCTCCTCACGATCTCGCGCGCCTCGCGCACCATCGGGTAGCCGGTGTAGTTGTAGGTGACGGCGAACACCGTGCCCTGCCGCGCCACGGCCGCCACCAGCGCATCGGCCTGCGCGCCGGTGTGCACCAGCGGCTTGTCGCACACCACGTGGAAGCCGGCCTCGACAAAGGCCTGTGCCACCGGGAAGTGCAGGTGGTTGGGCGTGACGATGGAGACGAAGTCGATGCGCTCTTCCTCGGGGCGCTTCAGCTCGTCGTCCAGCAGGGCTCGCCAGTCGCCGTGGTTGCGGTCGTCGGCCAGCCAGAGCTCGCGCCCGGAGGCCTTCGCCTTCTCGGCGCTGGACGACAGCGCGCCGGCCACCAGCTCGGCCTGCCCGTCGAGCGCGATCGCCTTGCGGTGCACCGCACCGATGAAGGCATCGCGCCCGCCGCCGACCATGGCGTAGCGCAGCTTGCGTGGGAGGGTTTGGGTCATCCGGTAGCCGTTTTCAGCAGCTTAGAAAGGCGAGTTCGGGTGGTAGAAGTCCTTGGCGTTTTCCTTGGTGATCAGCACCGAGGGAATGATCGTCGTCGCAGGCAACTTCTCGCCCTTGAGGCGCGCCTCGGCCGTGAGCTTGATGGCGTCGTAGATGAACTTCGGCGAGTAGCTGACGTCGGCCTGGATGCGCGGGTCCTTGCCGTCGAGGATGGTCTTGACCATGCCCTTGGCACCGGCGCCGCCGAAGATGACCTTGATGTCGTCGCGCTTCGCCTGCTCGATGGCCTTGAGCACGCCGACGGCCATGTCGTCGTCGGCCGCCCAGATGGCGTCGATCTTCTTGAAGCGGGTCAGGTAGTCCTGCGTGACCTTGAAGGCATCGTCGCGGTTCCAATTGGCGTACTTGGCGTCCAGCAGCTTGATGTCAGGGTAGTTCTTCAGCACGCCGTTGAAGGCGTCCATGCGCTCGTTGTCCAGCGTGGTGGCGATGCCGCGCAGCGCCACGATCTCGCCCTTGCCGCCCAGCTTCTTGGCGATGTACTCGGCCGGGATCTTGCCGAAGGCGGTGTTGTCGCCGGCGACGTAGGCGTCCTGCGCGCTGGTGTCGGTCAAGCCCCGGTCGACCACGGTGACGTAGGTGCCCTTGGCCTTGACCTGGGCAACCGGTTTGGTGAGCGCGGCGGATTCGAAGGGGAAGATCACCAGCGCGTTGATCTTGGTCACCGTCGAGAGGTCCTGCAGCTGGTTGGCCTGCTCGGGCGCATTGGCCGCGGTCTTGATGGTGATCTTGAGGTCCTTGTGCTCCTTCTCCAGGTCCTTCTTGGCCTGGTTGGCCCAGTAGTTGATGCCGCCCATGAAGCTGTGCGTCGCGGCCGGGATCGAAACGCCAAGGTTCACCTTTTCGGCGGCCAGGGCGGGACCTGCGGCAAGCGCGGCGGTGGCAACCGCGGTGAGTGCGAGGCGTCGGGTGATGGGATTCATTTGCTGTCTCCTTGTTGAAAAAGCTGTCGTCTGAAAACTTCTTGGACTTTGTTGAAACGGGGGCGCTAGCGGCGCCCGCGCTGAAGAAAAGCGACCACGATGATCACGAAGCCCTGCACCGCGGCATTCAGGTACACGCTGATGATGCTCGTGAGGTTGAGGATGTTGCTGATGACCGAGAGCAGGATGGCGCCGATCACGGTGCCGGTGATGCTGCCCGCGCCGCCCTTGAGCGCGGTGCCGCCGACGATCACCGCGGCGATCGCCTCCAGTTCCCACAGGAGGCCGGTGGTGGGCGAGGCAGAGCCCAGGCGCGGCACGTAGAGCAGCGTGGCGATGCCCACGCACACGCCCAGCAGCACATAGGTGAGGATCTTCACGCCATCGACACCGACGGCGGCGTAGCGCGCGACCTGCTCGTTCGAGCCGATGGCCTGCACGTAGCGGCCATAGGCGGTGCGGTTGAGGATCAGGCCGCCGATCACCGCCACGACCAGGAACACCCACACCGGCACCGGAATGCCCAGCAGGCTCGCGTAATAGACGGGCGCGTAGAGGTCGGACAGATCGTTGTCGAGCGTGAGCGCGCCGCCGTCGGCGAAGTAGGTGAGATAGGCACGGAAGATGCCCAGCGTGCCGAGCGTGACGATGAAGGGCTCGATGCGCCCCTTGGTGATCAGCAGGCCGTGGGCCAGCCCGAAGGCCGCGCCCAGCACCACTGCGAGCACGGCACCCAGCACCACCGCCAGCAGCGGCGAGCCGAACGCCGGCCCCATCGCATTGATGAACATGATCACGCAGCCCGCGATCAGCGCGGCCATCGAGCCCACCGAGAGATCAATGCCGCCCGAGATGATCACGAAGCACATGCCCACCGCGATGATGCCGATGAAGGCGGTGCGGGTGAGCACGTTCATCGCGTTGTCGACAGTGGCGAAGTCGCCGTTGAGCAGCGTGCCGGCGATGCACAGCAGCACCAGGCCGATGACAGGGCCCAGGCCGTGCAGGCGCTCGGTCCAGCGCGGCTTGGATTCGCTGCGGTGCATGGCGCCCGCGGCGTCAGGCGTGGCTTGCTGCGGTTCCGGTGGCATGGGCGATGAGCTCCTCTTCAGTCAATTGGCTCGCGTCCAGCGTGGCGACGAGCCGGCCCGCGCGCATCACCGCAACGCGGTGGCACAGGCCGATCAGCTCCATCAGCTCGGAGGAGACGACGATCACGGCCAGCCCCTCGCGAGCCAGCCGCTGGATCAGGAAATAGATGTCGCGCTTGGCGCCGACGTCGACGCCGCGCGTGGGCTCGTCGAGCACCACCACCTTCGGCTTGGGCTGCAGCACCTTGGCCAGCGCGAGCTTCTGCTGGTTGCCGCCCGAGAGCGAGGAGGCGCGCGCATCCAGGTCGCCGGTGCGGATGCCGAAGTCCTTCACCGCGGCGGCCAGCGCGCTGCGCTCGGCCTCGGGCTTGAGCCAGGGCCGGGCATAGCGCTCCAGCGCCATCAGCGTGAGGTTCTGGCGCAGGCCGAGGTGGACGTGCAGTCCCTTGCCCTTGCGATCCTCGCTGAGGTAGGTGAGGCCGTGGTGCGCGGCGTCTCTGGGATTGCGCAGCTGAACGGACTTGCCACCGATCTCGACGGTGCCGCCGCTGACGGGGCGCAGGCCCAGCAGGCCCTCGAAGAGTTCGGTGCGGCCGGCGCCCACCAGGCCGGCGAAGCCCAGGATCTCGCCGGGGCGCACCTCGAAGCTGGCCTTGTCGGCCCAGCCGGGCACGCTGAAATCGCGCACCTGCATCGCGGGCGCATGGGCCGCAGTGACGGGGTCGCGCGGCGGGTACAGGTCGGCCAGTTCGCGGCCCACCATCAGGTTGGCCATCTGGTGGCGCGTGAGTTCGGCGGTGGGCGCGCGCGTGACGAAGCGGCCATCGCGCATCACGATCACCTCGTCGGTCACGCGCTCGACCTCGTCGAGCTTGTGCGAGATGTAGACGATGGTCACGCCGTCGTCGCGAAGCTGCGAGATGAGGCGGAACAGGCGCTCGGTCTCTCCGGGCGTGAGCGTGGCGGTGGGCTCGTCCATCACCAGCAGGCGGGCATGGCGCGAGACCGCCTTGGCGATCTCGACCAGCTGCTTCTCGGCGACGATCAGGCGGCGCACCTTGGTGCGCGGATCGACCTTCAGGCCGACCTGCGCGAGTGCGGATGCGGCGTCGCGCTCCATCGCGGCATCGTCCAGCAGAAACCCCTTCTTTTTCTCATGGCCGAGAAAGATGTTCTGCGCGACGCTCAAGTCTTCGGCGAGGTTGAACTCCTGGTGGATCAGCACGATGCCCAGCGCCTCGGCCTCGCGCGAGCTGGCGAACTGCTGCGGCTCGCCGTTGACGCGCACCGTCCCGCCGGTGATCGACTCGTAGCCGGCCAGGATCTTCATGAGCGTGGACTTGCCGGCGCCGTTCTCGCCGAGCAGGCCATAGACCCGGCCGGGCTCCAGCGAGAAGCTCACGCCGTGCAGCACCTGCACCGGCCCGAAGGCCTTCACCACCTGGTCGAACTCGACGGCGACGCTGCGCTTCGGCGGGTGCGGTGGCTGCGTGGTCATTGGAGTACCTTCGCCCTCGGCTGCGGTGCTATTCGCCTTCGGAGCGGCCGTGCGGCTCACGGCGCCACCCCCCGGACCTTGAGCGTCTCGTGCATCGCCAGCACGCCGGCGCCGACCAGCCCGGCCTGCGCACCCAGCGGTGTGTACTGGATCTCCAGGTGCCGCGTGGACAACGCCAGCGAGCGGTGGTAGACGCTCTGGCGCAGCGCCGCCAGGAACAGCGGCCCGATGCGGGTGATGCCGCCGCCGATGAACACGTGCGAGGGATTGAAGAAGTTGACGATCGACGCCAGCATCTGCCCGATCAGCTGCCCGGCCCGCTGCACGATGGCATTGGCGGCCGCATCGCCGGCGCGGCTGGCCTGGCCGACGTCGACCGCGTCGATGCGGCCCTGCGCGCGCAGCCGCTCGGCCAGCGCACTGCTTTCCCCGGCTTCCGCTGCCTGCACCGCCATGCGCGTGATGGCCGGGCCGGCCGCCATCGCCTCGACGCAGCCCAGGTTGCCGCAATGGCACAGCGGCCCTTCCTGGTCGACGCAGATATGGCCCACGTCGCCGGCCGAGCCGGCCGCGCCGCGGTACACCTCGCCGTGGCAGACGATGCCGCAGCCGATGCCGGTGCCGACCTTGATGACGAGGAAGTTGGACAGCGAGCGCTTCAGGCGCCAGAGCTCGCCGAGCGCCATCAGGTTCACGTCGTTGTCGACGAAGACCGGCGCGGCATAGTCCTCGCGCAGGTAATCGCGGATCGAGAAGCTGTCCCAGGCGGGCATGAGCGGCGGGTTCACGAGCTGGCCGATCTCGAAATTCACCGGGCCCGGCACGCCGATACCGATGCCGATCACCTGTTTAGGCTCGAGGCCGCTGCGGCCCAGGAGCTCGCGCATCAGCGCGCGGACGCGGGCCAGAACGACGCCGGGGCCCTCCCGCACGTCGGCCGGCTCGGCATGCTGGGCCAGCACGCTCAGGTCGGGCCGCAGCACCGCAACGTCGAGGCTGGTGGCGCCGATGTCCACGCCGATCAGCACGCCCAGGCCCTCGTGCAGTTGGAGGTTCTCGGCGCGGCGTCCGCCCGAGGAGCGCTGCAGGCCAGCCTCCGCCAGCAGGCCCTGCTCGACCAGCCCGGCGATCAGCGCGTTGGCCTTGCTCTTGGAGAAACCCAGCCGCTCCGCCATGGCATGGCGCGAGCCGCCGGCCGACCAGAAGGTCGTTTCCAACAGCGCCATCTCGTCGGCAGTGAGGCCGTTCCAGGGTGCCACGCGCTTGTCTCCGTTGTTCGTCTTGGATCCGTCAGCGGGCTGAACGGATCGAAGGCGAATACTAGGCGCTGGGCTTCAGCCGAACAAGATTGAACTTCGGCCTAATTTGGTCCCAAGATGGCGGGCTAGCGAGGCGGCCCAATAAAAAAGCCGCCTCACGGGGCGGCCTTTTTTGGCAGGGGCGCGGTCGCGCCTTTACTTATTTTTTCTGGCGGTACTTGCGCAGAGCGGCGATCTGAGCGGCCATCACCGCCAGCTCAGATTGAGCCAGCGCGATGTCGATGTCGCTCTTTGCATTTTTCAGCGCTTCCTCGGCCACGGCCTTGGACTTGTTCGCCTTCTCTTCATCGAGGTCCTTGCCGCGGATCGCGGTGTCGGACAGCACGGTGACGGTATTGGGCTGCACTTCCAGGATGCCGCCGGCCACGAAGACGAATTCCTCGCCGCCGTCGGCCGTCTCGATGCGCACGGCGCCGGGGCGGATGCGCGTGATCAGCGGCGTGTGGCGCGGATAGATGCCGAGCTCGCCGGCTTCACCCGGCAGCGCGACGAACTTGGCCTCGCCGGAGAAGATGGACTCCTCGGCGCTGACCACGTCGACGTGAATGGTGTTTGCCATCTGGATTCCTATGCAGCCGCCTTAGGCGACCTTCTTGGCCTTCTCGAAGGCCTCGTCGATGCCGCCCACCATGTAGAAGGCCTGCTCCGGCAGGTGGTCGGCCTCGCCGTTCACGATCATCTTGAAGCCGCGGATGGTCTCGGCCAGGGGCACGTACTTGCCGGGCGAGCCGGTGAACACCTCGGCCACGTGGAAGGGCTGCGACAGGAAGCGCTGGATCTTCCGGGCGCGGGCCACGGCCAGCTTGTCGTCGGGCGCCAGTTCGTCCATGCCGAGGATGGCGATGATGTCGCGCAGTTCCTTGTAGCGCTGCAGCGTGCCCTGCACCGCGCGGGCCACGTTGTAGTGCTCTTCGCCGACCACGTGCGGGTCGAGCTGGCGCGAGGTCGAATCCAGCGGATCCACGGCGGGATAGATGCCCAGCGAGGCGATATCGCGCGACAGCACCACGGTGGAGTCCAGGTGGGCGAAGGTGGTTGCGGGCGACGGGTCGGTCAAGTCGTCAGCCGGCACGTACACGGCCTGGATCGAGGTGATCGATCCCACCTTGGTGGAGGTGATGCGCTCCTGCAGGCGGCCCATTTCCTCGGCCAGCGTCGGCTGGTAGCCCACGGCGGAAGGCATGCGGCCCAGCAGCGCCGACACTTCGGTACCGGCCAGCGTGTAGCGGTAGATGTTGTCGACGAAGAAGAGCACGTCGCGGCCTTCGTCGCGGAAGGACTCGGCGATGGTCAGGCCGGTCAGCGCCACGCGCAGGCGGTTGCCCGGAGGCTCGTTCATCTGGCCGTAGACCATGGCCACCTTCGAGTCGCCGAGGTTCTCGAGGTTGACCACGCCCGAGTCGGACATCTCGTGATAGAAGTCGTTGCCTTCGCGGGTGCGCTCACCCACGCCGGCGAACACCGACAGGCCCGAGTGGGCCTTGGCGATGTTGTTGATGAGCTCCATCATGTTCACGGTCTTGCCGACGCCGGCGCCGCCGAACAGGCCCACCTTGCCGCCCTTGGCGAAGGGGCAGACCAGGTCGATCACCTTGATGCCGGTTTCCAGCAGGTCGGTGGAGGGCGAGAGTTCGTCGTAGGCCGGTGCCTTGCGGTGAATCGAAGCGGTGACCTCCTGGCCGACGGGGCCGCGCTCGTCGATCGGACGACCGAGCACGTCCATGATGCGGCCGAGGGTCGCCTTGCCCACGGGCACGGTGATCGGGTTGCCGGTGTTGGTCACGACGAGGCCGCGGCGCAGGCCGTCGGACGAGCCGAGCGCAATGGTGCGCACCACGCCATCGCCGAGCTGCTGTTGCACTTCGAGGGTCAGCGTGCCGCCTTCGTATTGCAGGGCGTCGTACACCTTGGGCATCTGGTCCCGCGGGAATTCCACGTCGACCACGGCGCCGATACATTGAACGATCTTGCCTTGCGTTGTATTTGCTTGAGCCATCATCTGCTCCGATAAAAACTAAATCTGATTGAGGTCGAGCGACCCAAGGCCTTCAAACGCCTGCGGCCGCCGCAGCGCCCGAAACGATCTCCGACAGCTCTTTGGTGATGCCGGCCTGGCGGGTCTTGTTGTAGACCAGCTTGAGCTCGTCGATCACGTTGCCGGCGTTGTCGGTGGCTGACTTCATCGCGACCATGCGTGCCGACTGTTCCGACGCCATGTTCTCGGCCACGGCCTGGTACACCAGCGACTCCACGTAGCGCACCAGCAGTTCGTCGATCACGCTCTGCGCATCGGGCTCGTAGATGTAGTCCCACGAGTGCTGGCCCTTTTCCATCTTCAACGACTCGGCGGCCAGCGGCAGCAGCTGTTCGACCACCGACTCCTGGCGCATCGTGTTGATGAACTTGGTGTAGGAGAGGTAGACCGCGCTGAGCTTGCCTTCGGCGTAGGCGTCGAGCAGCACCTTGACCGGGCCGATCAGCTTGTCGAGGTGCGGCGTGTCGCCCAGTTGGGTGACATGCGAGACCACGCGGGCACCGATGCGGTTGAGGAAACCCAGGCCCTTGTTGCCGATGGCCACCGTCTCGACGGCGACGCCGGCGCCCTGCTGTTCGCGCAGCTTGGTCGTCACGGCGCGCAGCACGTTGGTGTTCATGCCGCCGCACAGGCCCTTGTCGGTGGTGACGACGATGAAGCCTGCGGCCTTCACATCGTTGACCTTCATGAAGGCGTGCGTGTACTCCGGGTTCGCCTGGCCGAGGTTGGCCGCGATGTTGCGGATCTTCTCGCTGTAGGGGCGGGCGGCGCGCATGCGGTCCTGCGCCTTGCGCATCTTCGACGCGGCCACCATTTCCATGGCCTTGGTGATCTTCTTGGTGTTCTCCACCGATTTGATCTTGCCGCGGATTTCCTTACCAGCTGCCATTTGTACCTCCGCCGAGCCGCCTCAAGGAGGTACGCGCCTCCTCGGGGGGCAGCGAGTGAATGCGAGCATGGGGGCTCATGGATTGACTCCTTGGGTCGATCAGGCGAACGACTTCTTGAACGCCGTGACGGCGGCCGTCAGCTCGGCCTCGGCATCCTTGTCGATCGCCTTGGCCTGCTCGATCTTGTCGAGCAGCGCGCCGTGGCTGGACTTGAGGAACTGGTGCAGGCCGTGCTCGAAGGGGAGCACCTGCTTGACATCCAGGTCGTCCATGAAGCCCTTGTTGACCGCGAACAGCGAGGCGCCCATCAGCGAGATGGGCAGCGGGCTGTACTGGGGCTGCTTCAGCAGTTCGGTCACGCGGGCACCGCGGTCCAGCTGCTTGCGGGTGGCTTCGTCCAGATCGGAGGCGAACTGCGCGAAGGCCGCGAGTTCGCGGTACTGCGCAAGGTCGGTACGGATGCCGCCCGACAGGCTCTTGATGACCTTGGTCTGCGCCGACGAACCCACGCGCGACACCGAGATACCGGCGTTGATGGCGGGGCGGATGCCAGCATTGAACAGGTTGGTTTCCAGGAAGATCTGGCCGTCGGTGATCGAGATCACATTGGTCGGCACGAAGGCGGACACGTCGCCGGCCTGCGTCTCGATGATCGGCAGCGCGGTCAGCGAACCGGTCTTGCCCTTCACTTCGCCCTTGGTGAAGGCTTCGACGTAGTCGGCGTTCACGCGGGCTGCGCGTTCGAGCAGGCGGCTGTGCAGGTAGAACACGTCGCCCGGGTAGGCTTCACGTCCTGGCGGGCGGCGCAGCAGCAGCGACACCTGGCGGTAGGCCACAGCCTGCTTGGACAGGTCGTCATAGACGATGAGCGCATCCTGCCCGCGATCGCGGAAGTACTCGCCCATCGTGCAGCCCGAATACGCGCTGACGTACTGCATGGCGGCGGATTCGGAAGCCGAGGCGGCCACGACGATGGTGTAGTCCATCGCACCGGCCTGCTCCAGCGCACGCACCACGTTCTTGATCGACGATGCCTTCTGGCCGATCGCGACGTAGACGCAGGTCATGTTCTGACCCTTCTGGTTGATGATCGCGTCGATCGCCACCGCGGTCTTGCCGGTCTGGCGGTCGCCGATGATCAGCTCGCGCTGACCGCGGCCGATCGGCACCATGGAGTCGATGGACTTGAGGCCGGTCTGCATCGGCTGGTCGACCGACTTTCGGGCGATCACGCCCGGGGCGACCTTCTCGATCACGTCGGTCATCTTGGCGTTGACCGGGCCCTTGCCGTCGATAGGCTGGCCCAGCGCGTTGACCACGCGGCCGATGAGCTCGGGGCCGACCGGCACTTCCAGGATGCGGCCCGTGCACTTGACGGTGTCGCCTTCGGAGATGTGCTCGTACTCGCCCAGAATCACGGCGCCGACCGAGTCGCGCTCGAGGTTCAGCGCCAGGCCGAAGGACGGCGTGCCGTCCGCGGAAGGCGGGAACTCGAGCATTTCGCCCTGCATCGCGTCCGAGAGGCCGTGCACACGCACGATGCCGTCGGTCACCGACACCACGGTGCCCTCGTTGCGGATGTTCGCGCTGACGCCAAGACCTTCGATGCGGCTCTTGATCAGCTCGGAAATTTCTGCGGGATTGAGTTGCATGACTCTTTCCTTCTTTCGTTAAGGGGGCTGGCGGCCTCAGGCTGCCAGCGCAACTTTCATTTGTTCGAGGCGCGCCTTGACGGAGGTGTCGAGCACCTCGTCACCCACCACCACGCGGATGCCGCCGATCAGGGACGGGTCTTGCTCGACGGCGATCTGCAGCTTGCGGCCGAAGCGCTTTTCGAGCGCGGCGGCCACGCCGTTGAGCGCGCCGGCATCGATCGGGAAGGCGCTGTACACCACCGCATCGGACGAGCCGCTCTGTGCATTCGCCAACGCCCGGAACTGCCTGGCGATCTCCGGCAGCGCGATGAAGCGGCCGTTCTCGAGCAGAGCCGTCAGGAAGTTGTTGGCAGCCGGGGGCAGTGCGGCACCGTAGGCGCCGGCAATCACGCCCAGCACCTGCTCGGGCGTGGCCTTGGGGTTGTCGGCGAACTGCTGCAGCTCGGGATTGGCGGCGATGGCCGCCACCCTCTCGAGCCATGCGCCGGTGCCGGCAAGGTCCGACGAAGACGCCTTGAACAGCGCTTCGGCGTAGGGGCGTGCAATGGTGGCGAGTTCAGCCATGGCGTCCGTTTCAGAGTTCGGTCTGCAGACGCGAAAGCAGATCGGCGTGCACGGCCGGATTCACTTCCTTGCGCAGGATCTGCTCGGCGCCCTTGACGGCCAGCACGGCCACCTGCTCGCGCAGCGCCTCGCGCGCCTTCACGGCCTGTTGCTCGGCTTCGGCGCGGGCGGCCGCGACGATCTTGTTGCCTTCTTCCGTGGCGCGGGCCTTGGCCTCTTCAACGATGGCCTGCGCACGACGTTCGGCATCGGCCAGGCGTTGCGCGGACTCGTTGCGCGCCTTGCCCAGCTCGACTTCCACCCGCTTGTCCGCCTCGGACAGCGCGACCTTGGCCTTGTCGGCCGCAGCCAGGCCTTCCGCGATCTTCTGGGCACGGTCATCCAGCGCCTTCGCGATCGGCGGCCACACGAACTTCATCGTGAACCCGACCAGGATCAGGAACACGATCATCTGGACGATCAGGGTACCGGTAATGCTCACTTTTCACCCTCTCTTTGAGATTGAAATCCAGCGTCGTTCTTCATGAAGCACGCGCGGTTTCGACGAGAAGCCTGCGCTCGATTACTTGGGCAGGTTGGCGATCTGCGAGAGGAAGGGGTTGGCGGTGGCGAACCACAGCGCGATACCGGTACCGATGATGAACGCGGCGTCGATCAGACCGGCCAGCAGGAACATCTTGGTCTGGAGTTCACCCATGAGCTCGGGCTGGCGGGCGGCCGACTCGAGGTACTTGCTGCCCATGATGCCGATGCCGATACAAGCGCCCACAGCGCCGAGACCGATGATCAGGCCGGCGGCCAGAGCGACAAAGCTAATAACTTCCATGATGACTCCTAAGGACTTTGGTTGAAGAGAAAAAGAAAAAACGGAAAACGGTGAGGACGCGAGGTCAGTGGTGATCGTGCGCCTGCCCGACGTACACGAGCGTGAGCATCATGAACACGAAGGCCTGCAGGATGATGATCAGGATGTGGAAGATGGCCCACGCGGTGCCCGCGACGATGTGGCCCAGCGCGAGAAAGATGCCGGTGGCCGAGAGCGACCAGGCGCCCCCCATCAAGGCGATGAGCAGGAAGATCAGCTCGCCCGCGTACATGTTGCCGAACAGACGCATGCCGTGGGAGACCGTCTTGGCGACGAACTCGATGATCTGCATCGCGAAATTGAAAGGATAGAGCGCCCAGTGGTTGCCGAAAGGCGCTGTGAAGAGCTCGTGCACCCAGCCGCCGGCGCCCTTGATCTTGATGTTGTAGTACAGGCAGATCAGCAGCACCGAGACGGACAGACCCATCGAGACCGAAAGGTCGGCCGTGGGAACGACGCGCAGGTAGGCGTGATGCGGGTCGCCGCCGACAGCGCCGAAGAGCTTGGCCCAGATGGCGGGCAGCAGATCGACCGGGAGCAGGTCCATGGCGTTGAGCAACACGATCCAGACGAAGACGGTGAGCGCGAGCGGCGCCACGAACTTGCGGCTCGTTGCGTTGTGCACGATGCCCTTGGCCTGCTGATCGACCATTTCGACCAGCATCTCGACGGCAGCCTGGAAGCGGCCCGGGACGCCCGAGGTCGCCTTGCGCGCAGCCAGCCAGAGCAGCCAGCAGCCGACGACGCCGAGCAGGATCGAGAAGAAGAGCGAGTCGAAATTGAATACGGAGAAATCGGCCACACCTGACGGTGTGCGGCTTTGAAGATGGGTCAAGTGGTGAACGATGTATTCACCAGCGGTCTGACCATGTTCCGCAGCGTTTTCAGCAGCCATCCGTTACTCGTCTTTAAATTTTCGGGCGTTTGGGAGCCAGCATCACCGCCACCCACGCCGCCTTCATTGTCACCACCAAGCCCACCAGCATCGCCGGCCAGCTCAGCGCCACTACCAGTCTCGGCGCGGCGAGCAACATCGCCACCGACAAGACCAGCTTGACCATTTCCCACAAGAAGAATCCGAGCACCGCGGTGCCCGCATTCAGCGAAGAAAACCTCCCGGTCAGTCCTCTTGCGAACACCGCGGAAGGAATGACCACCGCGAGCGCGCCGTATCCGGCGGACCACCCCAAATTCTGCCTCCCCGACAAGCCCCAGGCGGCCAATGCCACCAGCAGCCCCGCCGCGACCTGGACCGCGATCACGCGCCATGGCGAGATCAGCGGCTTTCGTTCGCGCAGCCGCTGGGCCTCCTCGGCAGTCAGCGGCTTGAAGTCGGCATCCGGGTCTTGCCCGTCCTTACGGACATCCACATCGCGGGCGATTGTTTTCATGTCGAATGAAGCCCGGATGACGACCCAGAATTTCTACAAAGCCGCTGATTATAAGTAGAAACCCACGGCCCTCTGCCAGCTTCCCGTCAGGTTCGGCAACACCCCTGCCGCCGCGCGGGCGCCCGGGTCCGCATTGGAAAGCACGGCGCCGCCCCCACCATAATTCCTCATGCACCCGATCGCCGAAGCCCTCCCCGATTCTCTTTGCTATCTCGATGGTGTCTACACGCCGCTGCGCGACGCGAAGATCAGCGTGCTCGACCGCGGCTTCATATTCGGCGATGGCGTCTACGAGGTGGTACCCGTCTACGGTGGCGTGCCCTTCTGCTTCGAGGAGCACATGGCACGACTGGACCGCTCGCTGGCCGAATTGCGCATCGCCAACCCGCTCACGCACGAAGGATGGCATGCGATCGCGACACGCCTGATCGACGGCAGCCCCACCGACCAGCGCGCGGCCGTGCAGGCCCTCTACATCCAGGTCACGCGCGGCGTCGCGCCGCGCGAGCATGCCATGCCCGAGGGACTGGCGCCTACCGTGTTCGTGATGCTGAACCCGATGAAGCCGGTCCCCGATGCGGTGCGCGCCAAGGGCGTGGCCTGCGTCAGCGCGCAGGACTTCCGCTGGCAAAAGGCGCACATCAAGAGCACCAGCCTGCTGGGCGCCGTGCTGGCGCGCCAGATCAGCGTGGAGGCAGGCGCGGCCGAGACCATCATGTTCCGCGGCGACTGGCTGAGCGAAGCCTCGTCGAGCAACGTCTGGATCGTGAAAGACGGCGCGGTCAGCGGACCGCCCAAGGACGAACTGGTGCTCGCGGGCATCCGCTACGGCCTGATCGAGCGCATCTGCGCCGACGCCGGCATCCCCTTCTCGCTGCGCCGCATCGCGCGCGACGAGGTCTTCGGCGCCGACGAGCTGCTGCTCTCCTCGGCCAGCAAGGAGGTGCTGCCGGTCGTCACGCTCGACGGCCAGCCCATCGGCACAGGGCACCCCGGGCCCGTCTTCCAGGCACTCGATGCCGGCTACCGGCGCGCCAAGCAACGCAGCGCGCAAGACCATGGAGCGACAGCATGACCATCACCCCTCCTGACACACCGAACGAGCCGCGCAACGAATCGCTGATCGAGTACCCGTCGAAGTTCCCGATCAAGGTGATGGGTGCCAAGGTCGATGGCTTCGTGCATGCCATCACGCAGATCGCCGAGCAGTTCGACCCGAGCTTCGATGCCGCCACGGTCGAGCTGCGCAACAGCAAGGCAGGCAACTACCTGGGCGTGACCATCACCGTGACCGCCACCAGCCGGGAACAGCTGGACGACATCTACCGCGCGCTGACCGCGCATCCGATGGTCAAGGTGGTGCTGTGACGCTGGAGGTCGACTGGCTGGGCCAGGTCGACTACGCCTCCACCTACGCGGCGATGCAGCGCCTCACGCAGGAACGCACGCCCGAATCGGGCGACCTGCTGTGGGTCTGCGAGCACGCGCCGGTCTACACGCAAGGCCTGGCCGGCAAGGCCGACCACGTGCTGAATCCGGGGGAGATCCCCGTGGTGCAGACCGACCGCGGCGGACAGGTGACCTACCACGGACCGGGGCAGGTCGTGGCCTATCCGCTGATCGACCTCAAGCGCGCGGGCTACTACGTCAAGGAATACGTCTATCGGATCGAGGAGTCGGTGATCCGCACGCTGATGCATTTCGGGGTGACCGGGCATCGGGTGCCGGGCGCGCCTGGGATCTATGTGCGCTTGGACGATCCGTTCTCGCATGCACGGCTGCAGCCCTCACCCGAGGATGACCCCGCGCCCTTCCACGGCCTCGGCAAGATCGCCGCCCTCGGCATCAAGATCACCCGCCACCGCAGCTACCACGGCGTCGCCCTCAACGTCGCGATGGACCTCGAACCCTTCTCCCGCATCAACCCTTGCGGCTATCCGGGCCTGAAAACCGTCGACCTTTCTACAATCGGCGTTCAAACAACCTGGGACGAAGCCGCGCAGGTGCTGGCCAGCAAGCTCGCCATCTACCTCGCGCCCTGAACCCCGCCCACGCACCCATGAGCACCCCCGAAGTCGTCCGCGACGCCCAAGGTCCCGCCACCTACAACCCGCTGGCCAAGCAGAAGGCCGCCGCCAAGCTCTCGCGCATTCCGGTGAAGGTGGTGCAGGGCGAGGTGCTCAAGAAGCCCGAGTGGATCCGCGTCAAGGCCGGCAGCCCCACCACGCGCTTCTACGAGATCAAGCAGATCCTGCGCGAGAGCAACCTGCACACGGTCTGCGAAGAGGCCTCGTGCCCCAATATCGGCGAGTGCTTCGGCAAGGGCACGGCCACCTTCATGATCATGGGCGACAAGTGCACGCGGCGCTGCCCCTTCTGCGATGTGGGCCACGGCCGTCCCGACCCGCTGGACAAGGACGAGCCGCTGAACCTCGCCAGGACCATCGCGAAGCTGCGCCTCAAGTACGTGGTGATCACCAGCGTGGACCGCGACGACCTGCGCGACGGCGGCAGCCAGCACTTCGTGGACTGCATCCGCAACATCCGCGAGCTCTCGCCGCAGACGCAGATCGAGATCCTGGTGCCCGACTTCCGCGGCCGGGACGACCGCGCGCTGGAAATCCTCAAGGCCGCGCCGCCGGACGTGATGAACCACAACCTCGAGACCGCCCCGCGCCTCTACAAGGAAGCGCGTCCCGGCAGCGACTACCAGTTCAGCCTGAACCTGCTGAAGAAGTTCAAGGCGCTGCATCCGTCCGTACCGACCAAGAGCGGCATCATGGTGGGACTGGGCGAGAGCGACGAGGAGATCCTGCAGGTCATGCGCGACATGCGCGCGCACGACATCGACATGCTGACCATCGGCCAGTACCTCGCGCCCAGCAGCAGCCACCTGCCGGTGCGCCGCTACGTGCATCCGGACACCTTCAAGATGTTCGAGGAAGAGGCCTACAAGATGGGCTTCAGCCACGCGGCGGTCGGCGCAATGGTGCGCAGCAGCTATCACGCCGACCAGCAGGCGCACGCGGCCGGGGTCTGACGGGAGTTCGCTGATGAGCGCGATCGACGCCGCGATGGCACGCGAGTTCGGCGTCATCGCCGAGCTGATCCGCCTGCATGCGCAGGAAGCACCGTCCCGATCCGCGCTCGTCGATGCCCGACGCACGCTGGACTACGGCATGCTCGATGCATTGATGGACCGCATCGCGGCGTCCCTGCAGCGTGACGGCCTGCGTCCGGGCGATGCGATCGCGATCTGCGCCGCATCGAGCACTGACTACGCGGCCTTGTTCCTCGGCGCGTTGCGCGCCGGCATCGCGGTCGCGCCGCTCGCGCCCGGCTCCACTCCCGCCAGCCTCGCAAGGATGATCGAGGACGCGCAGGCACGAATCCTCTTCATCGATGCCGCGGCGGCCCAGGTGATCGGCGCATCGGCGCGGGACGGCATCCCGCGCATCGCGCTCGACGCTTCCGAGGCCGGCCCGGCTTTCGAGGCATGGCTTGCGCCGGCCGGATCGCAGCCCATCGCCGTCAAGCCGCAGCCCTCGTGGCCCTTCAACATCATCTATTCCTCCGGCACCACCGGCGAGCCCAAGGGCATCGTGCAGGGCCACGGCATGCGCTGGGCGCATGTGCAGCGCGGCGCGAAGTACGGCTACGGGCCGGACACCGTGACGCTGCTTTCCACGCCGCTCTACTCCAACACCACGCTGGTGGTCTTCTTCCCGACCCTGGCCCACGGCGGCTGCGTGGTGCTGATGCCGAAGTTCGATGCCGCCGGCTACCTGAAGCTCGCCGAGCAGCACCGCGTGACGCACACGATGCTGGTGCCGGTGCAGTACCAGCGCCTCATGGCGCATCCGGATTTCGACGCCTGCGACCTCTCCAGCTTCCGCTTCAAGTTCAGCACCAGCGCTCCGTTCGGCGCGGCGCTCAAGGCGGACGTGCTCAAGCGCTGGCCCGGCGGCCTGGTCGAGTTCTACGGCATGACCGAGGGCGGCGGCACCTGCATCCTGGAAGCGCACCTGCATCCCGGCAAGCTGCACACCGTCGGCCAGCCGGCCGAAGGCAGCGACATCCGCCTGATCGACGAATCCGGTCGCGAGGTCGCGCGTGGCGAGGCGGGCGAGGTGGTGGGCCATTCGGCCGGCATGATGGTCGGCTATCACCGCCAGCCCGAGAAGACGCGCGAGGCCGAGTGGTTCGACCCGGCGGGCAAGCGCTTCATCCGCACCGGCGACATCGGCCGCTTCGACGAGGACGGCTTCCTCGTCCTCTTCGATCGCAAGAAGGACATGATCATCAGCGGCGGCTTCAACATCTACCCGAGCGACCTCGAAGCCGTGCTTCGCGGCCACGCGGCAGTGGCCGAGGCCGCGGTGGTGGGCGTGCCCTCCGAGCAATGGGGCGAGACGCCGGTGGCCTTCGTGGTGCGCCGTGCCGGCGACGACACGCCGGCCGAGACCTTGCTGCAATGGGCCAACGCCCAGCTCGGCAAGACCCAGCGGCTCGCGCGCCTGCACCTCATCGACGAGCTCCCGCGCAGCGCGATCGGCAAGGTGCTCAAGCGCGAGCTGCGTGAGCGCGACGCAGGCTGAGGCTGAGGCCGGCACCGGCACCGGCACCGGCACGGCCGAGCATGGCGGCGGCCACGGCCTTTTGTGGTTGCTGCTGGCGGTGGCGGTGGCCTTCGCCCTGCTTCGCCCGCGCGCACCGCTGGACTACCTGAAGCTCGTCGACTGGCAGACGCTGGGCGCCCTGGCCGGCCTGCTCGCCATCACCCAGGGCGTCGAGCGCAGCGGCATGCTGCAGTCCGTCGCGTCGCGCCTGCTCGCGCGCACCACCGAACTGCGCCACCTGGTCTTCTTCCTCGTCGCGACCGCCGCAGGGCTCTCTGCGCTGGTCACCAACGACGTGAGCCTGTTCCTGCTGGTGCCGCTCACCCGCGTGCTGGCGGCGCAGGCCCACCTGCCGCTGGCGCGGCTGGTGGTACTGGAGGCGCTGGCCGTCAACGCAGGCTCTGCCCTCACGCCGATCGGCAATCCCCAGAACCTGTACCTCTGGCACCGCTCGGGCGAGAGCTTCCTCGGCTTCATGGGCATGATGGCGCCGACCGTGGCCGTGATGCTGTTCTGGCTCTTCGCCGCGGTGCGCTTCCTGGTGCCGCGCGTGGAGATCCAGCTCAAGCCCGCGAGCGATACCGAGCCGGTGCAGCCGCGCTTGCTGGCGCTGTCGGGCCTTCTCTTCATTGCCTTCGTGATCGCGCTCGAGCAGCGCTGGCTGGCGGCCGGGCTCGGCCTCGTGTTCGGCGCCTTCCTGCTGCTGCGCCCGCGCGTGCTGCTGGGCATCGACTGGGCGCTGCTCGCAATCATCGCGCTGATGTTCGTGGACCTGCGCCAGCTGGCCGAGCTGCCGACGGTGGCCGCGCTGCTGCAGCCATGGCCGATCGGCGATGGCTGGCGCGCCTACCTGGCTGCCATCGGCATCTCGCAGTTCATCAGCAATGTGCCGGCCACCATCCTGCTCGACCGCTACGTGCACGACCTGCCCGCGCTCGCCGCCGGGGTCAGCGTGGGCGGCTTCGGGTGCGTGCTGGGTTCGCTGGCCAACCTGATCGCGCTGCGGCTGGCGAAGGTGCCGCACGGGCTGCGCGAATTCCACCGCATCAGCATCCCCTTCCTGCTGGTGTGCGCGGCCTCGGCCCTGCTCCTCAGGCTTTAGCTTCTACCCGACACGCCGGCCATCGCCTTCGGATCGACCAGCCGGTCGTAGTCCGCGGCACTCAGGAAGCCCAGCGCGACGGCCGCGTCCCGTGGGCTCGTGTTGCGCTCCAGGGCAGCCTTCGTGATCTGCGCGACCCGGTCGTAGCCCAGCACGGGATTGAGCGCGGTCGCCAGCAGCAGCGCGTTGTCGACCTGCGCCGCAAGTCGCTGCCGGTCGACCTCGATGTCCTTCACCATCCGCTCTGCGAACACGCGCGCGCTGTCTGCCAGCACGCGGATCGACTGCAGCAGGTTGTGGATCAGCACCGGCTTCGCGACGTTGAGCTCGAAGTTGCCTGACGCGCCTGCCATGGTGATGGTGACGTGATTGCCCATCACCTGCAGGCTCGCCTGCACCACCACTTCGGCAATGGTCGGATTGCGCTTGCCCGGCATGATCGAGCTGGTCAGGCCTTCGTCGGGGATCACCAGCTCGCCCAGCCCGCACCGCGGCCCGGAGCCGAGCAGGCGGATGTCGTTGGCGATCTTGACCAGCGAGGTGGCCACCACGTTGAGCGCGCCCGAGACCTCGACCAGCGTGTCGTGCGCCCCCATGCCTTCGAACTTGCTCGGATTGGGCGCGAAGGCCGTGCCGGTCAGCGCGCTCAGCTCTTCGCAGAAGGCGGCATCGAAGCCCGGCGGTGCATTCAGCCCGGTGCCGGCCGCGGTGCCGCCCTGCGGCAGCAGGCACAGGCGCGGCAGCGTGCCGTCGACACGGTCGATGCCGCGGCCGATCTGACGCGCGAAGGCATCGAAGGCCTGGCCCATGGTCATCGGCACTGCATCCATCAGGTGCGTGCGCGCGATCTTCAGCACCCCGGCGAAGGCGGCGGCTCGCTCCTCCAGCCGCTGGCGCAGCAGCATCAGCGCAGGTCGCAGGCGCCGAGCAATTTCCTGTTGCGCCGCGAGGTGCATCACGGTCGGGAAGCTGTCGTTGGACGATTGCGAGGCGTTGACGTGATCGTTGGGGTGCACCGGCGCGCGCGTGCCCAGCGGCTGGCCCAGCAGCTCGTTCGCGCGGTTCGCGATCACCTCGTTCGCATTCATGTTGGTCTGCGTGCCCGAGCCCGTCTGCCACACGCTGAGCGGGAAGTGATCGTCGAAGCGGCCGGCGCGCAGCTCTTCGGCGGCTGCGACGATCTTCTGCGCCAGCGCGGCATCGAGCCTGCCGCAGCGCAGGTTGGCGCGGGCGGCCGCCAGCTTCTGCAAGCCGAAGGCGCGGATCAGGCAGGCGGGGAAGCGCTCCTCGCCGATCTCGAAGACGCCCAGCGCGCGCTGGGTCTGTGCGCCCCAGTACCGATCGGCCGGGATCTCGACCGGCCCGAAGGCATCGCGCTCCACGCGCATCGCGGTCATGGCCCTCACTCCAGCGAGATGTGGGTCTTGGCGGCGACCGCTTTCCAGCGCGCGACTTCCGCCTCTGTGTGCTTGCCCAGTGCGGCGCCGGTGTACTGCTCGGTCGGCAGCATCTGGATTGCCTGGCTCGCCATCTTGTCGGTAAAGGCCTTGTCCATCATGGCCTTCAGGTAGGCCTGCTGGACCTTGTCGAGTGCCGCCTTGGGCGTTCCCTTGGGCGCGTAGATGCCGTACCAGGTCGAGGCCTCGAAGCCGGGCAGCACGGTCTCGGCCAGCGTCGGCACGTCCTTCAGTTGCGGCAGGCGCACCTTGGAGGTGACGGCCAGCGCCCGCACCTTGGACTCGGTGATCTGCGGCAGCGCAGTGTTGGTCTGGTCGAAGATGCCGTCGACCCGGCCGCCGATCACGTCCACCAAGGCCGGGCCCGCGCCCTTGTACGGCACCAGCGTCACCTTGATGTTCGCGGCGCTCGCGACCAGCGCGGCGATCAGGTGCGAGCTGGACCCCACGCCGGCGTTGCTGATGAAGAGCTTGTCGGGGTTCTTCTTGCCGAAGTCGATCAGCCCCTGGATGTCCTTCGCCGGGTGCTCCTTGCGCACCATCAGCACCAGCGGCGTATCGGGGAAGCGGAAGACGGGCTCGAAGTCCTTCACCGGGTCGTAGCTGAGCTTCTTGTAGAGGGCCGGCGCCGCGCCCATGTAGCCCATGTGGCCGACCAGCATGGTGTAGCCGTCGGGCGTCGCGCGCGCGGCCTTGGCTGCACCGATGGTGCCGCCCGCTCCGGCCGAGTTGTCGATCACGATCGGCTGGCCAAGCTCGCGTGCCACGCGCTCGGCGATGCTGCGCGCGAGCGCATCGGTAGGGCCGCCCGCGGCGAAGGGCACGATCCACGTGACCGGCTTGGTCGGGTAGGTCTGGGCCTGCGCGGTACCGACGGCGGCGACGGCCGCCAATGCGCACAGAGCGGTCTTGATGAAACGCATGCTCATGTCTCCTGAGATGGAATGAAGAATGGAATGGGCAAAGTTCAGTGCTGCGCCGAAAGCGCGAGCGCACGATCGACCATCTGCGGCGCGAGGCCGAGATAGTTGGCGGGGTCGGTCAGGCGGTCGATGGCGGCGCGGTCGAGGTGCCGGGTGACTTCGGGCAGCGCCGCCAGCGCCTCGGCCAGCGTGCCGCCCTTCTCGTTGACACTGCGGCAGGCGTCGTAGACCAGGTCGTGGGCCTGCTGGCGGCCGGTGTGCGGCGCGAGGCCCATCATCACGGCCTCGGCCACGATCAAGCCGCGGCTGATGCCGAGGTTGTGCTTCATGCGCTCGGCATCGACGATCAGGCCGCCCAGCGCGAACTTGGCCTGGTGCAGCGCGCCCGCCGTGAGGATGAAGCTCTCGGGGATCGCGATCCATTCGGCGTGCCACGGGCCGGTTGCGCGCTCGAAGTCCTGCACCATCGCGTCGACCATCAGGCCGGCGTGCTGCCGCACCGCCTTCGACGCGGCCAGCATCAGCTCGCTCGAGATCGGGTTGCGCTTCTGCGGCATCGTGCTGCTCGCGCCGCGCCCTTTCACGAAGGGCTCGTAGACCTCGGCGAACTCGGTGGACGCCATGATCATGATGTCGAGCGCAATCTTCCCGAGCGAGCCGGTCACCAGCGCCAGCAGGTTCACTGCCTCGGCGAAGCCGTCGCGCGCCACGTGCCAGGTGGTGGCCGGCACGCCCAGGCCGAGCTCCTGCGCCATCGCCTGCTGCACCTCGAAGCCCTTGTCGCCGAGCGAAGCCAGGGTGCCCGCGGCGCCGCCGAACTCGACCACGGCAACGCGCGGGCGCAATTCGGCCAGGCGTTGCTGGTGGCGATCGAACATCGCGAGCCAGATCGCGGCCTTGTAGCCGAAGGTCACGGGCAGCGCCTGCTGCAGGTGGGTGCGGCCGGCCATCGGCGTGTCGCGGTGCTTCTTCGCGAGGCCGGCCAGGATGGCGCGCAGCTCGCGAATGTCGGTGTCGATGCTGTCGAGCGCGTCGCGCACCTGCAGCGCCACGGCACTGTCCATGATGTCCTGCGTGGTCGCGCCCCAGTGCACGTAGCGCCCGGCCTCGCCGCACATCGCCACCAGCTGGTGCACGAGCGGGAGGATCGGATAGCCCACGACATCGGTCTCCTCGCGCAGTTGGTCGAAGTCGATGCGCTCGATCGTGGATTCACGCGCAATGGCTTCGGCCGCCTCGCGCGGGACCACGCCGACGCGCGCCTCGGCCTTCGCCAGCGCGACCTCGACGTCGATGTAGCGCTGGATCAGCGCGCGGTCGGAAAAGAGCGCGCGCATCTTCGCAGTGCCGAAGGCGTCGCGGAACAGGATCGAATCGACGACCGTGCTGGCCATCGGCATGGAGGTGGAGGACATGGTGTCTTCTATATGTTCGGACATATTAGACTGTATTATGTCCGAACATATTTACATGTCAGTAGTAACCCTGAGCCTCAGAATCGCGCTCACGATGAACAAGCCCCGCTTCTCCGATATCGCCCTGCACCTCAAGGAGGCCATCACCTCGGGCCACTTCCCCGTGGGCACGCTGCTGCCGACCGAGCTGGAGCTGCGCGATCACTACAAGACCAGCCGGCATACGGTGCGCGCCGCCCTGCAGGAGCTGCAGCAGCTGGGCCTGGTGTCGCGGCGCAAGAACGTTGGCACGCGCGTCGAATCGGCGACGCCGCAGGTCGGCTTCCAGCAATCGCTGGCGTCGGTCGAGGACGTGGTGCAGTTCGGTGCCACGCACGTCCGGGTGGTGCGGGAAGTCGAGACGCTCCAAGCCAAGGGCGCCCTGGCGCGCCTGCTCGGCTGCGCGGAGGGGACAGCCTGGCTGCGCATTTCCAGCCTGCGGATGGACGAGGAGCTCGCGCTGCCGATCTGCTGGACCGACCTGTACATGGACCCGGCCTACACCGAGCTGGTGGAACTCGTTCGCGATTCGCCGGAGACGCTGGTCAGCACCTTGATCGAGCAGCGCTACGGCCGGCGGGTGGTCGAGATCGTGCAGCAGCTGCAGGCGGTGGAAGTGCCCGCGGCAATGGCGCGGCAGCTGGGCGTGGAGACAGGCTCGGCGGCCATGCAGGTCGTGCGCCGCTACCTCGACGCCGAAGGCGAGACGATCGACGTCACGGTCACTCTTCATCCGGCGGAGCGCTTTTCGCTCACCATGCGGCTGCAGCGCACGGCCGGCTGAGCGGGAGGAAAATCGGAGCCCTGCCATGCAATCGCACGACACCAAGCCATTGCCCTCGCACGCACTTTCGCTGCGGCGCTACGGCACCTCGCGCGGCAGCCATGCGCACGAGCACTTCCAGGTGCTGGTCGGGCTCGACGGCGTGCTGGAACTGGAGGTCGAGGGGCGCGGCCGCCGCGTCGGCGCCGGCGAGGGCTGGGTGGTGACGCCCGGGGAGCGCCACGACTTCGAGTCGCGCACCGGCAGCCGGTGCCTCGTTCTCGACACCACCCAGGACCTGTGGGCGCAGTGCGCGGGCCGCACGCCGATGGCGCCGCAGCTCCTGTCGCTGGCGCGCTTTCTCGCGCTTTGCGTGACGCAGGCTTCGCCACCCCCCGCCGCGCTGCATCATGCACCGGCGCTGCTGTTGGAGGCATGGGGGCCTCAGGTTCCGAACGGCCGCCGGCGCGCCATCGACTGGCGGGCCCTTGCCGCGTGGGCACAAGCGCGCTGGCACCAACCCTTGAGCGTCGCCGACCTCGCGGCGGTCGCGTGCCTGAGCCCGAGCCAGTTCGCCCAGCGCTGCCGCGACGAGCAGGGCATGGGGCCCATGCAATGGCTGCGAAGCCAGCGGCTGTTGCAGGCCAGGCAGTTGCGCACCGGCGGCATGAGCGTCGCGGAGACGGCCCGCCGCACCGGCTACCGATCGCCGTCCGCACTCACCGCGGCACTTCGAAAAAACTGAAGACCGTCGTTCCGCGACGATGCGCCGTCGTTTCGCGACGAGCGCGCCGCTTAAGCTCGGGCGCATGTCCGCCGCCACGCTGTACGCACTCGCCGCCATCGCTCTCTGGGGCACGCTCGCCTCGCTGGGCACGTCGCTGTCGCACCTGCCGCCCTTTCTCCTGACCGGGCTCGCGCTGATGATCGGCAGCGTGATGAGCTGGCCGGCAGTGCTGCGCAACCGCCAGGCCTGGGCCGTGCCGCCGCGCACGCTCGCGCTGGGCATCTACGGCCTGTTCGGCTTTCACTTCCTGCTCTTCATCGCGCTGCGCCACGCACCGCCCGTCGAGGCCAACCTGGTGAACTACCTGTGGCCGCTCTTCATGGTCGTGCTGGCGCCGGCGCTGCTGCCGGGGCTGTCGCTGCGCCCGCTGCATCTGGTGGCAGCACTGCTGGGCTTCGCGGGCGCCGCGATCGCGATCCTGGGCGCGCGCAACGCCGGGCCGGCGGCGACGGATGCCGGCTACTGGGGCTTTCTGCCCGCACTGGGCTCGGCATTCATCTGGGCCAGTTACTCGCTGTGGACGAAGCGCGTGGCGGCCTTCCCGACCACGGCCATCGGCTTGTTCGGCCTGGTGTCGGGTGTGCTCGCACTCGTCTGCCATGCACTGCTGGAGCAGCAGGCGTCGCTGTCGGCGCGCGACTGGCTGCTGGTCGCGCTGTGCGGCCTGGGCCCGCTGGGCGCGGCCTTCTTCCTCTGGGACATGGCGCTCAAGCGCGGCGACGCGCGGCAGATCGGGATCCTGAGCTACATCACGCCGCTCGCCTCGACGGCGCTGCTGATGCTGGTCACGCAGCGGCCGCTGAGCTGGACCATTGCGCTGGCCGCGTTCCTGATCCTGTCGGCGGCGGTGATGGGGTCGCGGGTGCGGGCTTGATGACCGGAGATCCGTCTTCGATCAGTCCTTCGCCACCTGCAACACCAGCTTGCCGAAGTTCTGCCCGGTGAACAGCCGCGTGAGCGCCTCGGGGAAGGTGTCGATGCCTTCGACCACGTCCTCGCGGCTCTTCATGCGGCCGTCCTTCAGATAGGTCGCCATCTCGGCCACGGCAACGTGGTAGCGGTCGGCATAGTCGAACACCACCATGCCCTGCATGCGCGCCCGGTTCACCAGCAGGCTCAGGTAGTTCTTCGGGCCTTGCGCAGGAGCGCTGTTGGCGTTGTTGTACTGGCTGATGGCGCCGCAGATGATGATGCGCGCGCCGCGTGCCAGCCGGGCCAGCGCGGCATCCAGGATCTCTCCGCCGACGTTGTCGAAGTAGATGTCGACGCCCTTGGGGCAGTGCGCCTTCAGGCCGTCGCGCACGGCCGAGGGGCCGGCCTTGTAGTCGATGCAGGCGTCGAAGCCGAGCTCCTTGACCACCCAGTCGCATTTCTCCGGGCCGCCGGCAATGCCGACCGCACGACAGCCCTTGATCTTCGCCAGTTGGCCCACCGTCTGGCCGACCGCGCCCGCGGCGCCCGAGACCACCACCGTCTCGCCGGGCTTCGGCTGGCCGATGTCCATCAGGCCGAAATAGCCGGTCATGCCCGGCATGCCCAGGACATTGAGCCATTGCGTGATGGAGCCGGCGCGCAGGTCGATCTTGGTGAGCCCGGTGCGCTTGACCTCTTCCTGCGGGACCAGGATGTATTCCTGCACGCCCAGCGTGCCGTACACCGTGTCGCCGACGGCGAAGGCCGGATTGCGCGAGGCAATCACCCGGCCGACGCCGCCGGCACGCATGACGGCACCGATCTCGACCGGCGGGATGTAGCTCTTGCCCTCGTTCATCCAGCCGCGCATGGCGGGGTCGAGCGAGAGCGACAGGGTCTTGACCAGGACGCCGCCCTCGGCCGGTTCGCCGACCGGCTCGGTGGTGAACTGCCAGTTGTCGCGGGTGGCCGCGCCTTCGGGGCGCTTGGCGAGGCGGACCTGGCGATTGCTGAGGGTGCTGTTCATGGGTTTGTCTCCTGCCTGGGGTGTACGGGGGATCGGATCGTAGCCCCGGCCGGAAGGCACGCCGGTAGCACAGGCGACAGGGATCGCGTTCGTTCAGGCGCCGGGCAGCATTGCGCTGACCGCCAGGCCCGGCTGGGCGTTGCGCACCGTGAGCCGGCCGCCATGCGCCTCGGCCACCAGGCGGCAGAGGTACATGCCCAGCCCGACCCCGCCGGTGGCGCGCTGGCGTGCGCTGTCGGTGCGGTAGAAGGGCTCGGTCAGGTGCTCCAGCTGGGCCGCATCGACCCCGGGGCCGAAGTCGCGCACCTCGAGCTCGATGCCGCCCTGCTGCGCCGCGCGCAGCGCGATGCGCGGCGGCTCGGGCGCATCGACGCCGTAGCGCAGTGCGTTCTCGAGCAGGTTGCGCACCAGCACGCGGATGCGCAGGCGGTCCAGCGCCACCGCCGGCAGGCCTTCGGCGATGTCGAGCACGACGCGCCCGCCCTCGGGGTGCTCGGCCACCACATCGCGCACCAGCGCGGCCAGGTCGACCGGCTCGCGCTGCAGCGCCACATGCGGGCTCGCGAGGCGCTCGCTCTCGAGCAGGTCGCTGATCAGGTCGCGCATCTCGGCCAGGTCGCGCAGGAGCGCGGCGCGCTCGTTCTCGCCCTCGGGCGTGGCCGGCAGCAGCTCGGCGTTGAGGCGGGCGCGCGTGAGCGGCGAGCGCAGTTCGTGGCTCAGCGCGAGCAGCAGGGCGCGCTTGGCGTCCAGCATGCCCTGGATGTCGTGCGCCATGGTGTTGATGCGCTGTGCCAGGTCGCCCAGCTCGTCGCGCCGGCGCAGCGGGATCGGCTGGTCGAAGGCGCCGCGGCCGAAGCGCTCGGCGCCGTCGCGGATGTCGTCCAACGGCCGCAGCAGGCGGCGCACGTAGGCGTAGGCGATCGCGATCAGCGCGAGCAGCAGCGCCAGCGTGATCCAGCCGATGCCATGCGGCTCGCGCTGCCACGGCAGGGTGCCGAGCCCGAAGCTGATGCGATGGCCGTCGGCGGTGCTGCGCGTGAGCCAGTCGCCCCGGCCAGGGCCGAAGTTGCGCCAGCGGCGCTGCGGATGCGAGTCCCAGTTGACCACGGGGCCCTCGATGCGTACCGAGATCGGCAGCCGCGTGACCAACGCTTCGGCGCGCGCCACGTCGGGCGGCGTGCCGAGCTCGGCCACCAACCGGTCCATGTAGTCGCGGACCAGCGGCTGCGCCGCCTCGCGCCAGCCGTTGGAGAAGGCGCGCTGCATGCCGCCCAGGAACACCGCCGCCATCGCCATGGCGAGCAGCACGAAGACGGTGATCAGCCGCAGGCGCAGCGAATGCCGCCAGCGGTGGCGCCAGTGGCGGGGCGAATGCTGGCGCCGTTTCACGGATCGCTCTTGCCGACCGCGAGCATGTAGCCCGCATTGCGCAGGGTCTTGATGCAGTCCAGCGGCTCCAGCTTCTTGCGCAGGCGGCTCACCACGATGTCGACGGCGCGGGTGTAGAGCTCGGCCTCGTGGCCGCGCAGCCGGTTCAGGATGTCGTCGCGGCTCCAGACCTTGCCGGGTGGATCGGCCAGCAGGGCGAGCAGCTCGAACTCGGTGCCGGTCAGCTCCACGCGCTCGCCCTGGCGCAGCACTTCGCGCCGGTCGAGATCGATCGACAGCCCCTCGAAGACCCGGCGCTGCGCGGGCGCCGCGGCCGGCACGGCGCGCTGGCGGCGCAGGATGGTCTGCACCCGCGCCACCAGCTCGCGCGGCTCGAAGGGCTTGGGCAGGTAGTCGTCGGCACCGAGCTCGAGGCCGACCACCCGGTCCATCACGTCGCCGCGCGCGGTCAGCATCACGATCGGGATGTCGCTCTGCTTGCGGATCTCGCGGCACAGCGCGAAACCATCCATCTCGGGCAGCATGACGTCGAGGATGGCGCAGTCGTAGGCCTGGGCCCGCAGCTTGGCCAGGCCCTCGCTGGGCCGCTGCGCGCTCTCCAGCACGCAGTCGAAGCGCGCGAAGTAGCTCGCCAGCGGCGCGGCCAGGTGCTCGTCGTCGTCGATCAGCAGGATGCGGGGCATGCGATGGCGATTGTGCCTACCGGTGAACAGCAGGCTGGTGATCAGGCCGGCCGCCATCGCAACGCGCGGACCGGCCCCGCGGGCGGCCGGCGGATTCCATCGTGCGGCGCGGTGCTCACCATGGGTCGGTGGGACCGACGCGGCCGAGGTGGGTGACGCCGAACTCGCTCCCGTACTTGAGGCCGTAGCCCAAGGCATGGTCCAGGCCGATGTGCGCGCTCCAGATCAGCCCGAGCGCGAGCGCGGCCGGCATGCCACCGACCAGGCCCAGGCCCAGCAAGGCGACGGGGCCGATGTACGAGTGCGCCGCGTTGTAGGCGACGGCACCGATCCGGGGGCCGGCGAGGTAGCCGAGGAAGCTCAGGTCGGGCAGCAGGAAAAGCATGGCGAAGGCGCCCCAGCTCGCGCCCAGGTGCACGTAGACGGCCACGGCCGCGGCGAGCACGACCAGGCCTTCGAGCCGCAGCAGGATGCGCACGCCGCCCTGCGCGGCGCCGGGCAGGACGTCCCGGTTACCCGGCGCCGGCGGCGCCCACGGCGGGCTCGACGCCCTCGCAGCCGGAAGCCGCGGTGCGGAAAGATCAGCCACGGTGCCCCCAGCGGCGGCCACGCTCCATGAAGTCGCGCACCTTCTGCTGCTGCGTGGGATTCAGGCTGTCGAAGAAGTCGGCTGCCGCCGCAATCACCTCCGGGCTGCCGGACTGGATTGCGGCTGTCTTGTCCGCGACCAGCTTCTTCGCGCGCTCCTGATCGAGCTTGGCGCCGGCGAACAGGGCCCGGAATTCCGTGCGCGGATCGCCGCCGCCGCGCAGTGCCTGGCGCTGCGCCTGGATCTTCTCGGCCAGCACATCGAGCTTCTGCTTCTGCGTTGCATCGAGCTCCAGCTTGCTGCCCACGCGCTCGACCATGCGCGCGCGGAACTCGGCGCGGTCCTGCTCGGACCCGCCGCCCCAGCCGTGGCGATGACCGGAGCAACCGGCGAGGCTGCCGGCGACCAGCGCCGCGCCGGCAAAACCAAAGAGAGAGCGTTTGAACCAGGGTTTCATGAGAGTCTTCCTTCCAGTGCGATCGGGATCGATCAGGGAGACTCGATGGTGCAATCCGGCCGCGGCGAAGTCCTTTCGCGGCAGTTTCGGCGTGTTTCGTTTTATTGCGGCGCGGCCGCGAGGGTCATCAGGCTGGCCGGGTCGTCGGCCTCGAGCACCTGCTGCGTCCACGCCTGCAGCTTGCTCGTGTCCGCGCGCAGCACCTCCTGCTTGACCGCCAGGATCTGCGAGGGGTGCATCGAGAAGCTGCGCAGGCCCATGCCCAGCAACAGGCGCGTGAAGGCGACGTCGCCCGCCATCTCGCCGCAAACGCTCACGCCCTTGCCCTGGCGCCGGCACTCGGCGATGGTCTCGGCCACCAGGCGCAGCACCGCCGGATGAGCGGGGTCGTAGAGATGGGCCACGGATTCATCGGCGCGGTCGATGGCCAGGGTGTACTGGATCAGGTCGTTGGTGCCGATCGACAGGAAGTCGAAATGCTTGAGGAAGATCTTGAGCGTGAGCGCCGCGGCCGGCACCTCGATCATGGCGCCCAGCTTGACCTTGCCATGCACCATGCCGCGGTTGTCGAGCTCGGCGCGTGCGAAGTCGATCAGCGCCAGCGTCTGGCGGATCTCGCTGGCGTGCGCAAGCATGGGGATGAGCAGGTGGATCTCGCCATGCGCCGCCGCGCGCAGGATGGCACGAACCTGGGTCAGGAACATGGCGGGATCGGCCAGGCTCCAGCGGATGGCGCGCAGGCCGAGCGCCGGGTTGAGGTGGGCCTCGTCGTCGCGCACCACCCGGCCATCGAGCGGCTTGTCGGCGCCGACGTCGATGGTGCGGATGGTGACCGGCATCCCTTGCATGCCCTCGATGGCACGCCGGTAGGCCTGGTACTGCTCTTCCTCGTCGGGCAGGCGGGTCATGCGCTGGGCCTCGCGGCCCATGAAGAGGAACTCGCTGCGGAACAGGCCGACGCCGACCGCGCCGGCCTTGACGGCGCCCAGCGTGTCCTCGGGCATCTCGATGTTGGCCAGCAGGTCGACCTTCTGGCCGTCGAGCGTGACGGCCGGCTTGTGGCGCAGGCGCGCGAGCCGGCCGCGTTCGAGGTCGCCCTGGCGCTGCTTGAAGCCGTATTCGGCCAGGATGATGGGCGAGGGATCGACGATGACCACGCCGGCATCGCCGTCGATGATGACCCAGTCGTCCTGCCGCACCAGCTGGCTGGCGCTGCGCGCGCCGACCACCGCCGGGATGTCCATGCTGCGCGCGACGATCGCGGTGTGCGAGGTGCGCCCGCCGACGTCGGTGACGAAGCCGGCGAACACGCTCTTCTTGAACTGCAGCATGTCGGCCGGCGAAAGGTCGTGGGCGATCAGCACCAGGGGGGCGTCGATCGCGTCGCGGGCCATTGGGTCGCTGTCCTCGTCGTCGGCGGTGCGCTTGCGCCGCGGCGGCGAAGGCGCCAGCACCGCGGCGGTCCCCTTCATGCGGTGCAGCAGGCGCTCGACCACCTGCTCCAGGTCGGCCTTGCGCTCACGCAGGTACTCGTCCTCCATCTCGTCGAACTGGCGCGCGACCACTTCCAGCTGGGTGGTCAGCGCCCACTCGGCGTTGTAGAGACGCTCGACGATCCAGTGCTTGACGCCGCCGGTCAGCACCTCGTCCTGCAGCAGCATCAGGTGCACCTCGAGCAGCGCGGCGAGTTCATGCGGCGCGTCGTTGGGGCCCATCAGTGCCACGCTGGCCTGCAGCTTCTGCAGCTCCTCGGCGACGGCGTTGCGCGCGATGCGCACGCGATCGATCTCCGTTTCGACCTCTTCCGGCTTGATGAAGTAGTGAGCGACGTCGAGGCGGCTCGAGACCACGAGCACGGCGCGTCCGATCGCAATGCCACGGGCCACGGGCAGCCCATGGACGGCAAAAGTCATTCGCCTTCTCCGAACTTGTCGTTCATCAATGCGACGATGGCATCCATCGCTTCCTGCTCCTGCTCGCCGTCGGTCTCGATCTCGACCGTCACCCCGATGCCCGCGGCCAGCATCATCACGCCCATGATGCTCTTGGCATTCACCCGGCGGTCGCCGCGTGCCAGCCAGACCTCGCATGGATAGCTGCCTGCGAGCTTGGTGAGTTTGGCCGAGGCCCGCGCGTGCAGACCCAGCTTATTGCTGATGGTCACGGATGTCTTGATCACTGTGCTTTCTTCTTGCCTGATTCTGGGGTGCCGCCACCGCCACCTGCATCACGCCCGCGGTGCCACCGGTGAGAGCGCGCTGCACCAGCGTCTCGAGCGGCTCGTTGCGGTAGCTTACGGCACGCAGCAGCATCGGCAGGTTGACGCCGGCCACCAGGCGGGAACGCACGCCGTCGACCAGCTTCTGCGCCACGTTGCACGGGGTCGCGCCGAACACGTCGGCCAGTACCAGCACCTGCGAGCGGGGCGTGCGCTCCAGCTGGGCCAGGGTGATGCGCGCCGCCGCCAGGGTTTCGTCGGGCGACACGTTGGGCAGCACGTCAAGGGCAGCGATCGAGGTTTCGCTGTCGGGGAACACATGCAGCGCGCACTGCCGCAACGCCTGGGCGAGCGGCGAATGGGCAATGATGAAGATGCTGTTCATGCGGGTCGAAGGCGGGTTCGTCGATTATGCGGGGGCGCCCAAAGGAAGTAGAAATAAGATAACAAGCAGCATCCCAGGAACAGTCCCAGCGCGCCCCGGAAGGCGCCCGGCGCATCGAAGCCGGTCCGCCCGAGCAGGTCGATCAGCAGGCCGACGCACCACTGGATCACGAAAACACCCAGAAACACCACCAGGTTGTACGCCGACAGCGCCCGGCCGGCCAGTGCCGGGGGCAGCGCCAGCGCGACGGCCGGCTGGGCCAGGGTCACGACGGTGGAGCTGCAGAGGAAGACCATCCACGCCAGGGTACCCGCGGCCGGGCCGAGCACCAGGATGACACCCAGCGCGAGCATGCTGAGCGGCAGGCCCCAGCCGATCAGCCGGTCGGCGGCGATGCCGCGGCGCGCGAACCAGGGGTTGGCCACACCCCACAGCCAGTAGGCGGCCAGCATCGCGATGCTGATCTGGAACAGTGCATCGGCCGCCTCGCCCGGCGTGTAGCCGCCTACCTGCGTGAGCCAGGGCACGACCCAGAGCGTCAGCATGGCGACGAAGCCGCCGTAGTTGAAGAAGCCGATCGGGGCGAGCTTGCGGAAGAAGGGGTCGCGCCATACGGCGGAATAGCCGCCGTCCTGGGTCGCCCCCAGCGGCTCGCCGCCGGCATGGCGCCAGGCCGGCGCGGCCCAGGCGATCAGGAGCATGGCGAGCAACAGCCCCGCCGCCACGAGCCAGAACAACGGCCGCCATCCCCAGATCGGCATCAGCCAATGCACGGGCAGCGTGGCGAAGACCAGGCCGAGCGAACCGACCATCAGCATCCAGGAGTTGGCGCGCAGCTGCAAGGCGGGGTCGAACCAGCGCCTGTACGCGGTCAGCGGCGCCATCAGGCAGGCGCTGACGCCCACGCCGGTGAGCACGCGCGCCGCCATCAACACCCAGAACTGCGTCGCGGCCGAGAACAGCAGGCAGCCCGCAACGGCCGCCGACAGGAAGCACACGATGACGCGCTTCGGGCCGTGGCGGTCGAGCCAGGTCCCCATCGGCAGTTGGGTGAAGGCGAAGCCCAGGAAATAGCCGCCGGCCAACAGGCCGAGGTCGCGCGCGTGCAGTTGGAAGTCCGCCGTCAGCGCGGGCGACAGGGTGGCGGTGATGGCGCGGACCAGCGTCGAAAGGAAGTAGGCGAAGGCGAAGGCCAGGAAGACCGCGGCACCGCGGCGGCGCCCCAGCAACGGGAGACTCACTGGAGAACCTTCGCCTTCGGCTGCGATGCCGTTCGCCTTCGGAGCGGCCGTACGGCTCATGGAAGCCGCAGTCCCTCGAAAAAGACGGTTGGCGCGTCGGCGGACGCCGGGCGGCCCACCACGGTTGCCTGATAAAGCGCCGTCTTGCCGCCCCGTTGCTGGGCGAACCAGAGGATCTGAGCGGGCGCGGGATCTCCGGCACCCTGTGGCCGGACTTCGAGCCGCACGGGCGCCGGCGAGGCCGCGGCCCGCGGGGGCAGTGTGGCAGGCGCTTCAGCGATCGTCGCGCCGGCCAGTTGGTTGCGGGTGGCGCTGCGCCAGGCGCGCATCCAGCTTTCGGCCTGGGCCGCGTCCTCGGCGGTGGCATGGGCCACCGCGAAGGTGGCGCCGCCGGCCTCGCAGCCGGTCATGTCCACCGCGATCGATGCGCTGCCAGTGCCCAGCGGGAGGTTCCGGGTCGCGCGGTCGGGCTTGCAAGGCAGCAGCGCGACCAGGCCTTCATCCGCGATCGGGACTTCGCGCCAGTTGAAGACCGGACTGCAGGCGCCGAGGGTAGCGGCGAGAAGAACGAGGGGCGCCAATCGGGAACAGAGCGGTAAGGGCATCGGGAGGCCGATTATCGAGCCGCCCTGCCGGGCGGCCATCATGGTGGCACTCGTGCGGGCGCGGCACAGCCGGCGGAACTAAAATTGCACCCGCCCGTCCATCCTCCTGCCCATGAAAAAACTCGTCCCCGCTGCCGCCGTCGCGATCGCCCTGGTTGCTGGCGTCGGCGTGTACCTGAATACAGGCGTCTCGGCGGCGCCGTCATCGACCTTCGTGCTGCTCGACGGCAGCAAGAAGAGCACGGAGGACCTGAAGGGCAAGGTCACTCTTGTCAATTTCTGGGCCACCAGCTGCGTCACCTGCGTGGCCGAGATGCCCAAGGTGATCGCCACCTACGACAAGTACAAGGACCGGGGTTACGACACCCTGGCCGTGGCCATGAGCTACGACCCGCCCAGTTATGTCGTGAACTTCGCGCAGACGCGCAAGCTGCCTTTCAAGGTGGCCATCGACAACACGGGGGCGGTCGCCCAGGCGTGGGGCGACGTGAAGCTGACGCCCACCACCTACATCGTCAACAAGCGCGGCGAGATCGTGAAGCGCTATGTGGGTGAGCCCGACTTCGCCGAGCTGCACCGGCTGATCGAGAAGCTGCTCGCCGAAGCGTAGTTCGACGGGCGGGCAGTGTCATTCGACAGTGCCCCTTGCCTTATTTGCTGCGGAAGCTGTCGTGACAGGACTTGCAGGTTTCGCCAACGGCCGAGACCGCGGCCTTGAGTGTGTCCAGGTTGCCCGCTTTCGAGGCAACGAGGAGCTTGTCGGTCTCGCTCACCAGCTTGTCGCTGAGCTCCTTGAACTTCGCCTGCTCCCTCCAGATCTCCGGCTTGGCCTTGCCGCCTTCCGTGCCGGCGGCGAAGCCGATCCACGGCAGCTTCGACATCTGCGCCACGACCTCGGCGTTCGATGTGGCACTCGCGGGGTCATAGGGCGCGCGGCCGTTGGCCATGGCGCCCAGGCGGCTCATGTGATAGTTCTGGACGAACATCGCGCTCTGGCGATACTTGATGGCGTCTTCGGTCTTCGCGAACTGGGCGAGGGCGGGCAGGGACAGCGCGGCACCGGCCGCGGCAAGGGTCAACGAGACAAGGCGATTCATCGTGGTTCCTTCTTGTTGGGACAGCGCCGCGCGACTGGCAGCGCGAGCCAGTTTAGGGGCGTGTGACGACGGGTCGTGCATAGCGACAACCCGTAGGCGCGCCGGCTCCGACTTTGCTAACCTGCGCCTTCCGACGCTTCGCGCCCACCCTCCCCTCGATGCCGCCCGCCCTTGAGTCCTCTACGCGCCCCGCGGAGCTGGACGACGCCAGCGCGCCGCGTACCCGTGTGTGGGACCTGCCGACGCGCGTGTTCCATTGGGCGCTCGCGGCGGCAGTGATCGGCCAGCTCGCGACCGGCTTCGGCGGGGTTATGGAGTGGCACTTCCGCGTGGGCTACGCGGTGCTTTCACTGCTGCTGTTTCGCGTGATCTGGGGCTTCATCGGCGGGCGCTGGTCACGCTTCACCGCCTTCGCCTATTCGCCGGGCTCGATCCTGAACTACCTGCGCGGACGCGCGCATCCGGACCACCTCATCGGGCATACGCCGCTCGGTGCGCTGTCGGTCTTCGCGCTGCTGGCCATCCTGGCACTGCAGGTGGCGACCGGCCTGGTCGCTGATGACGAGATCATGGCCTCAGGGCCGCTCACGCGCTTCGTTTCGGGCGCGACGGTGAGCCTGGCCACAGCCTGGCACACCACCTTCGGCAAGTGGATCGCGATTGCGTTGGTGAGCCTGCACGTGCTGGCGGTCGCCTTCTATGTGGCGGTCAAGCGCCATCGGCTGGTACGGCCGATGATCTCCGGCGACAAGCGGGTCGCCCACGGCAGCGCGGCGCCGAGCCGCGACGACGCCGCGTCCCGGTTGCTGGCCCTGGTGGTGTTCGCGGCCTGCGCCGCCTTCGCGGCGTGGATCGCGTCGCTTCGAGCATGAGCTTTTCCATCTCCCGCCCGCTTCCGCTGGAAGGCACGCCCGACATCGTGCTGGTGACACCCGACGAGCCGCACGAGTTGGAGGCCACGCGAGCGATCTTCAGGGACTACGCGGCCTCGCTGGACATCGACCTGTGCTTTCAGAATTTCGACGAGGAACTGGCCACGCTGCCCGGGGACTACGCCGAGCCGCGCGGCGCGTTGCTGCTGGCCCTGGTGGACGCTGAAGGCGGCGGCGCCACCTCTTCGCAGATCGATGCACCCATGATCCGGCGCGCACAAGGCGGCATGGCCTACGTGGCCGGCTGCTGCGCGCTGCGCCCGCTGGACACGGCCGACTATCCCAACGCCGCCGAGATGAAACGGCTCTATGTGCGTCCGCCTTTCCGCGGCCTCGGGCTAGGCCGACAGATGGCCGAGGCCATGCTCGACGCGGCGCGCGGTGCCGGCTACGCCTGCGTGCTGCTCGACACGCTGGACGACATGGAGTCGGCCCGGGCTCTCTACGAAGACCTGGGCTTCGTAGAGGTCCCGCCCTACTATCACAACCCGATCGCCGGGGCGCACTACCTCAAGGTGGACCTCTGAGCACGCGGGCGCTCAGCCGCGCACCTGCTTGAGCAGCGTCTCGGCGCCGCTGACCTCGAACTTGCCGGGCGCCTCGACGTTGAGAGCGGCAACCTTGCCGTCCTTCACCAGCATCGAATAACGATTGCTGCGCACCCCCATGCCGCGCGCCGTCAGGTCCAGCGTGAGTCCGGTCGCGTTCGCGAAGACACCGCTGCCGTCGGCCAGCATGCGCACCTTGGCGCCGGTCTTCTGGTCGCGTGCCCAGGCCCCCATCACGAAGGCATCGTTGACGCTCACGCACCAGATCTCGTCCACGCCCGCGGCCCTGAGCGCGTCGTAGTTCTGCACATACCCGGGCACGTGCTTGGCCGAGCAGGTCGGCGTGAAGGCGCCGGGCAGACCGAAGATCGCGATCGTCTTGCCCGCCGCGGCCTTGCTCACGTCGACCGGGTTGGGGCCGATGCTGCAGCCTTCGCCTTCGACCTCGGAATACTCCTGCAGGGTGACGGATGGGAGGGTGTCGCCGACTTGGATCATGGAATGTGCTCCTGAAAAAGAAAAACGGCCCACATTGTGGGCCGCTTTTGCCTTGATTGCGTCGCCGCTGCGATCAGACCAGCACAGCCTTCTCGACGAGGCGGGTCACTACCCAGTTCTTCGACTTGGAGATCGGCCGGCTCTCGGTGATCTCGATCAGGTCGCCCATCTTGTACTCGCCCTTTTCGTCATGGGCGTGGTACTTGCTCGAGCGGATCACGATCTTGTCGTAGATCGGGTGCTTCACACGGCGCTCGACGAGCACCGTCACGGTCTTTTCACGCTTGTCGCTGACCACCTTGCCGATCAGGGTGCGCTTGAGGGATTTTTTAGCTTCCGTCATGGTCACTCCTTACTTGGCGGATTCTTGCTGCTTCTGCGCAAGAATGGTCTTGGCACGCGCGATGTCGCGGCGCGTGACGCGCAGCGTGGCCGTGTTCGACAGCTGTTGAGTAGCCTTCTGCATGCGCAGGCCGAAATGAGCCTTCTGCAGATCCTTGATCTCGGTCTGCAGCGCGGCGACGTCCTTGTCGCGCAGCGCTGCGGCCTTCGACACCTTGGCCGGAGCCGCCGTGTCCTTCTTCTTACGTGTTGCCATCAGTGTTCTCCTCGATCAGGCGCCGAGCTGGCGCGCGACGAAGGTGGTGCGCAGCGGCAGCTTGGCGGCAGCCAGGCGGAATGCTTCGCGCGCGAGTTCCTCGGGCACGCCGACGATCTCGTAGATCACCTTGCCGGGCTGGATTTCGGCCACGTAGTACTCGGGGTTGCCCTTGCCGTTACCCATCCGCACTTCAGCAGGCTTGGTGGAGATCGGCTTGTCGGGAAACACGCGAATCCAGATGCGGCCACCCCGCTTGACATGGCGCGAGATCGCGCGCCGGGCGGCTTCGATCTGGCGTGCCGTCAGGCGGCCACGATCGATCGACTTGAGGCCGAAGTCACCGAAGGACACCGCGTTGCCGCGGGTCGCGATGCCGGTGTTGCGGCCCTTTTGTTCCTTGCGGAACTTTCTGCGTGCAGGTTGCAGCATGTTTCTTACTCCGTAGTTCTAAGAACGATCACTCGCTCTTGGCACCGTCCGCTGCTGCAGCGGGCGCGGCTTTGCGGACGCGCTTAACGGCGGGTTTCGAGTCTGCACCCGGCTGTGCACCGGTAGCTTCTGCGGGCTTGTCGCTGCCGTCGGCCGGGGCGACGTTGCCGCCGATCGGACCGCGGGCACCGGCACGGGGGGGACCGCGACGGTCGGAGCCCGGGCGGTCGCCGCCGGGTCGACCATCACGACGAGGGCCACGCGGGCGGCGCTCTTCTTCGGGACGCGGGGTCTCGACGGCCGGCAGGTCGTTGCGGCCGAGCGTGTCACCCTTGTAGACCCAGACCTTGACACCGATGACGCCGTAGGTGGTCTTGGCTTCCGAAGTGCCGTAGTCGATGTCGGCGCGCAGCGTGTGCAGCGGCACGCGGCCTTCGCGGTACCACTCGGTGCGGGCGATTTCGATGCCGTTCAGGCGGCCAGCCGACATGATCTTGATGCCCTGGGCACCCAGACGCATGGCGTTCTGCATGGCACGCTTCATGGCGCGGCGGAACATGATGCGCTTTTCGAGCTGCTGCGTGATGCTGTCGGCGATCAGCTGTGCATCGATCTCGGGCTTGCGCACTTCCTCGATGTTCACTGCGACCGGGACGCCCAGCTGCTTGCCGAGCTCGCGCTTCAGGTTCTCGATGTCCTCGCCCTTCTTGCCGATCACGACGCCCGGACGTGCCGAGTAGATCGTGATGCGGGCGTTCTTGGCGGGGCGCTCGATCATGACGCGCGACACGGACGCGTTCTTGAGCTTCTTCTTCAGGTACTCGCGAACCTTGATGTCTTCGGCCAGCATGCCCGCGAAGTCGCGGTTGCTCGCGTACCAGCGGCTGGACCAGTTACGGCTGACCGCAAGGCGGAAGCCGGTCGGGTGGATTTTCTGTCCCATATATGTTCCAGCCTGTTAGTTGCCCACCGTCACGTACACGTGGCACGTGGGCTTGCTGATGCGGTTGCCGCGGCCCTTGGCGCGTGCGGTGAAGCGCTTGAGCGTGGCGCCCTGCTCGACGTAGATGGTCTTGACCTTCAGTTCGTCGATGTCAGCACCGTCGTTGTGCTCGGCGTTGGCGATCGCCGACTCGAGCACCTTCTTCACGATCACGGCGGCCTTCTTCTGCGTGAACTGCAGGATGTTGAGCGCCTGATCGACCTTCTTGCCGCGGATCAGATCGGCGACCAGACGGCCCTTGTCGACCGAAAGGCGGACGCCGCGGAGGACTGCACGTGTTTCAGACATGGTCGTTCCTTACTTCTTCTGGACTTTCTTGTCCGCGGGGTGCCCCTTGAACGTACGCGTGAGCGCAAATTCGCCGAGCTTGTGGCCGACCATCTGGTCGGTGATGTAGACAGGCACGTGCTGCTTGCCGTTGTGCACGGCGATGGTCAGGCCGATGAACTCGGGCAAAACCATCGAGCGGCGCGACCAGGTCTTGATCGGCTTCTTGTCCTTGTTCGTCACGGCCTTGTCGGCCTTGGCCACCAGGTGGTGGTCGACGAAGGGACCTTTCTTGAGAGAGCGAGTCATTGTGCTGTCCCTTACTTCTTGCGACGCGACACGATGAAGACCTGCGTGCGCTTGTTGTTGCGGGTGCGATACCCCTTGGTGAGGTTGCCCCACGGATCGACAGGATGGCGGCCTTCGCCGGTCTTGCCTTCGCCGCCACCGTGCGGGTGGTCGACCGGGTTCATCACCACGCCGCGAACGGTCGGGCGGATACCCATCCAGCGCTTCACACCGGCCTTGCCAAGCTGGCGCAGGCTGTGCTCTTCGTTGGCGACTTCACCGATGGTCGCGCGGCACTCGACGTGAACGCGGCGCACTTCGCCCGAGCGCATGCGGACCTGGGCGTAAACGCCTTCGCGAGCCAGCAGCGTGGCCGAGGTACCGGCCGAGCGGGCGATCTGCGCGCCCTTGCCGGGCTGCAGCTCGATGCAATGGATGGTCGAACCGACGGGGATGTTGCGGATCGGCAGGGTGTTACCGGCGCGGATCGGCGCTTCCGCACCGCTCAGCAGCGTCGCGCCCGCTTCCAGGCCGCGCGGAGCGATGATGTAGCGGCGCTCGCCGTCGGCGTAGCACACGAGCGCGATGTGGGCGGTGCGGTTCGGGTCGTACTCGATGCGTTCGACCTTGGCCGGAATGCCGTCCTTGTTGCGCACGAAGTCCACCACGCGGTAGTGGTGCTTGTGGCCGCCGCCCTTGTGGCGGGTGGTGATATGGCCGTTGTTGTTGCGGCCGGCCTTCTGGAATTGGGGTTCCAGCAGGGCAGCGTGCGGCGCACCCTTGTACAGGTGGTCCCGCGAGACCTTCACCGCGCCACGCTGGCCCGGCGAAGTGGGTTTCATCTTGATGACGGCCATGATTAAGCGCCTTCCCCGACCAGATTGAGCTCTTGCCCGGCCTTGAGCGTGACGTAGGCCTTGCGAACGTTGTCGCGGCGGCCGATCGACTTGCCAAAGCGCTTGCTCTTGCCCTTGGTGTTGAGCACGGATACGCCCTTCACTTCGACCTTGAACATCAGTTCGACGGCCGCCTTGATCTCGGGCTTGGTGGCGTCCTGCAACACCTTGAAAGTGACTGCATTCGACTTCTCGCCGACCATCGTGGCCTTCTCGGACACGATCGGCGCGACCAGCACGTTCATCAGCCGACCTTCGTCGAACTGACGCTGCTGAGGCGTGGGATTCATGCGGCTCATGCGAACATCTCCTTGAGCTTGTCGAGGGCGCCCTTGGTGACCAGCACCTTCTTGTAGTGAACCAGCGACACCGGATCGGCGTAACGCGGCTCGACCACGAGCACGTTCACCAGGTTGCGCGAGGCCAGGTACAGGTTCTCGTCGACTTCCTCGGCGATCACGAGCACGGACTCGAGATTCATCGCCTTGAACTTGGCGGCCAGCGGCTTGGTCTTGGGCGAATCGACCTTGATCGATTCGACCACGGCCACGCGGCCTTCGCGTGCGAGCTGCGAGAAGATGGACGCCATGCCGGCGCGGTACATCTTCTTGTTGATCTTCTGCGAGAAGTTCTCGTCAGGCATGTTCGGGAAGATGCGACCGCCCCCGCGCCACAGCGGCGAGGACGTCATACCGGCACGGGCGCGGCCCGTTCCCTTTTGCTTGAACGGCTTCTTGGTGGAGTGCTTGACCTGCTCGCGGTCCTTCTGGGCACGCGTGCCCTGACGGGCATTGGCTTGGTAGGCGACCACGACCTGGTGCACCAGGTCTTCGTTGTAGTCACGGCCGAACACAGTCTCGGGTGCGTCGTACTTGGACGCGGCCTGGCCTTGTTCGTTCAGGAGTTCGAGTTGCATTGCTTTTGCTCCTTAGGCCGCCGGCGTGGCCTTGGCCTTGACGGCCGGACGCACGGTGACGAAGCCACCCTTGGCACCCGGAATCGCGCCCTTGATCAGAAGCAGCTGGCGCGCTTCGTCGATACGGATCACGTCGAGGTTCTGGGTCGTCACCGTGACGTCGCCCAGATGGCCCGTCATGCGCTTGCCCGGGAACACGCGGCCGGGGTCCTGCGCCATGCCGATGGAACCCGGCACGTTGTGCGAACGGCTGTTGCCGTGCGAGGCGCGCTGGGACGACATGTTGTGACGCTTGATGGTGCCGGCGTAGCCCTTGCCGATGGAGGTGCCCTGCACGTCGACCTTCTGGCCCACCGCGAACACGCTGCTCACCGCGATCGCGCCGCCAGCCTTGTGCTGGGCGGCCGCATCGGGGGTGACGCGGAATTCCTGGATGATTTCGCCGGCTTCGACGCCAGCCTTGGCGAGATGGCCTGCTTCGGGCTTGGTGACGCGCGACGCCTTGCGCGAGCCGAACGTCACTTGCAGCGCGACGTAGCCATCGGTCTCTTGGGTTTTGATCTGGGTCACGCGGTTGTTGGACACATCCACCACCGTGACAGGAACAGCGTCCCCGTCATCGGTGAAGAGACGCATCATCCCCACCTTGCGGCCCAGCAACCCGAGGGAGTTGCTCAGACTCATGGTTTTTTCTCCAAGACTCCCGCCGCTGCCACTTCAATTGGCGACAGCGTTTGGTATGCGGAAGAAGGTTGATAAAGCCCCGCACCAAGAAGCGCCTGGATAGGCGCAAATTGGGCAGAGCCAGAGATTATAGCCCTCGAAGCTTTCGAAGCGCAAGCCGCCGGCCGTCACGGCCGGTCGGGCCTCACTTGACCGGCATGGACAGGATCTTGTCGCCGTCGGGCGTCTGCTTCAATCCGCTGCTGGCGGGCATGGCAGAAGGCGCCTTGCCGACCTGGACGGTGATCGAGGTCGCGCTGGTCGCGCCATTCTGGGTCGTGAACACGTGGAGATACCCGGTGCCATCGGCGTCGGGAACGACCTGGACAGTCAAGGCCGAAGCTTGGCCGGCCGGCAGCGAGTGCGGTCCCGCCGAGCCGACGATGGCCAGCCCGCCATCCGCCGTCAGCTTGACCGTGCCGCCGGCAGGATCGCTGACGCCGTCGAAGTTCAGCACCACCGGGACGGGACTGCCGGGCTGCGGCGTGCCGTCGATGCGGTACTGGACGGCGATGCCGGAGCCGCCGGGTTTCATGGGTGCGGCCGTCATTCCTGAGGAAGAGGCATGCCCGGGCTTCGCGTTGTGCGCACAAGCCTGCAGGGACAGGCCCATTGCCAGCGCCGCCATGGCGATGGCTCCGAGGCTGCGAGATGCACGCATGGCTGTGCTCCTAGTTGATGGTGACGGTGAAGCATGTGCTGTCCGCCGAGTTGTTGAAGTCGTTGACCACCAGAACGGCTTCGCCCGCTGCCAGGCTGACGGAGCCCGTTTCGCTGCCGCCGACAGTGGAAAGGCCCTGGCCCGCTCGCCGCCCCTGGTACACCACGAAATCCGGATCGGAGGCGGCCGCCCCCCCGGTCACCGCGATGCTGTAGGCGCGCTGTGCCGGAGCGGTGAAGCGCAGGTAGGCATAGCTGCCCAGCTTGTTGCCCGCACGCGCCGGATCGGCTTCCCTCGTTACGCAGGCCTGCGTACCGGTCCCCAGCGCCGCCGGCTTGTACATCGGGAGGGCGAACGTGCCGAGCCCGCCATCGTTGGTCTCGTTGTCCGCAAACGGATCGTTCGGAACCACGATGCGCTGGCCGGCCAGCAGCGAATTCAACGCAGCGGCGCTCCCCGGCGCGACGGCATTGAAGGCCACGGAGAAAGGATGGATCGAGGTCACCGCCACACCGCTCCTGAACGACGGCGCGGTGAGCGCATCGTGGATCGGCTTGAAGCCGACCTGGCTGTTCAGGTTCCAGAGAAGAGACTGGATCGAGACCTCGCGGAACCAGCCCGGATTGGACGTCGTTCCCGTGGTCAGATCGAGATTGGATCCCACGGCCTGGTTGGCACCGGCCGAATCGGTGTAGTTGCTGCGCGCCAGGGCGATGCCTGACCAGGCGTTGCCCCAGCCCTCCGAAAAGGCCAGGCGCCGATCCAAGCGCTCGCTGAGGGAATGGCTGCCACCGGGCGAATCGTCACGGCTGAAGGCCGACTGGTAGTAGTGCCCCCATTCGTGCGCAACCACCGAGCTGTCGTATTCATCGGTGTCGACGTTCTCCTTGCCCAGCACATAGATGGCACGGACTGCTCCCGCCGCGCTCGAACTGGTGAAGAAGGTCGTTCCGATCTGGCCAAGCGCCGGATTGCCCGAAGCCGGCACGTTGTTGACGCTCCAGAAAACGCGCAGAGGCGGGAAGACCGTGCTCGGCGCGACCGACAGGACCTTGGTCTGGGTCGCATAGATGGTGTCGAGCACCGCAAACGGCCCTGCGACGCGCGTCGAGTCGTAGCTCGAGCCGTTCCAGCCCGAAGGCGCATGGACGTTGCGCGTCACCGCGGCACTGCCAGTGGAGAAGCTCCCGCTCTCCATCGAGTAGAGGGCCTCGCTCTGGGTGTTGTCGCGCACGCTGACGTCCCAGCTTGGCCCGGAGCCGGTCTGCAGCAGTTGAGCCTTGACTCGTACGTTGACAGTCGTGTTGGCAGGCAAGGACACAGAGTAGGCGCCGTCGCCATCGGCCGCTGTGCTGGCCAGCACGGCGCCGTTGGTATCGAGGATTTCGACAACCGCTCCGCGAACCGGCTTGGCGCTCATCGCTGCATAGCTCAGCCCCCCCGTGGTGTTGGGTACCGAATCAAAGGTCACCTTGCCGCTCAACGTCACTGTGGTCGCGCCCGGTGCGCCCGGCGCGCCCGTGATCGGGAAGAAGCCGCCACCGCCGCCTCCCCCGCCGCCGCCGCAAGCTCCGAGCACGGCCAGGGCAAGCAGCGCCACGCTCCGCAGGAACCAAGTTTTCATGATCTCTTACTCCCAGAGCGTCCATGCCCGGCCGAATCGCCGTTGGCGAAGGATGCCACATTCAGAAGGCAAAAAATAAACCCGCCAGCGTTTCCGCGGGCGGGCTTATTCCTACAAAGCCGGACGACTTTATTGCAGCTTGATCTCGACGTCCACGCCAGCCGGCAGATCGAGCTTCATCAGCGCGTCCACGGTCTTGTCGGTCGGATCGACGATGTCCATCAGGCGCTGGTGCGTGCGGATCTCGAACTGATCGCGGCTCGCCTTGTTGACGTGCGGTGAACGCAGAATGTCGAAACGCTTCATGCGGGTCGGCAGGGGCACCGGGCCCTTGACGATCGCGCCGGTGCGCTTGGCGGTGTCCACGATCTCGGCAGCCGACTGGTCGATCAGCTTGTAGTCGAACGCCTTCAGGCGGATGCGGATTTTTTGCTTGGCGGCCATGATGATTCCTTTGCGTTCGATCAGATGTCGAGGATCTTCGCCACCACGCCCGAGCCCACGGTGCGGCCACCTTCGCGAATGGCGAAGCGCAGGCCTTCTTCCATGGCGATGGGGTTGATCAGCTTCACCGTGATGGACACGTTGTCGCCGGGCATGACCATCTCCTTGTC